>JBJFGA010000168.1:0-13476 GCA_051892275.1 Oscillospiraceae bacterium
CATGAGGCATAGTTCACCCCATAGTTATTCGTATTATAATTATACACCATTTTACTGATTTTTGCAAGAATTATTTTTTACAGATTTTTTTACATAATGTAAATTTGCATTCTTTTTTATGTAAATTGTTGACAAGAAAAGAATTTAATTATCCTAATTTGTCACTTTCTAGGCGCTTTTTGTCGATATCAACCAAAACATGCGCCCAAATTTCTACATTTTGACTAGTGTTTACAAAACACGAGACCCCGGCTTCGCAGGAAACCGGGGTCTCTATATATTGGGGGAAGAATGGTAAGCGATTTATACTATTTCCTAATCAACCGCTATGGCGGTTGGAGCGGCAAAGCCGCAGGAAAGCCGTTCAATACTGATTCTGTCAAAACCTTTGGTTTTGACTAGCCGCCTTACAGGCGGCTTACCTTATAGACTTTGTCTATAAGGTGATTAAGAATTAGTATTATAAAACAGGGACTTAATCCGTGATGATATAATTCCCGCTTTCGTCCTGTCCGAAGTATCTTCCGAGCCAGTTAGGCTCACCATAGCGGAACACAAGCCCCTCCTCCAGAAGCTGTAAAGCCGTTTCCTTGCAGTCCTCCGGCACGATGTATTTCTCATAGTAGGTATATTTTCCATCGTTGTTATTGAGGGACTCCACATATTCCTCATAGGAAGCCGCAGTAGACAGCAGTATCACATATTTGCTCCGGCATACCTCGTCACAGTCCAGCGAGGTCTGCGAAGCAGCTATCAGCCCGCGAAGCCTTGTGTCGTCAATGTCCACCCTGCCGAAGGAATACTGCTTATCATCACTCTTGACGGTAGCCACACCGTCGCCCTCCACATACATTCCATCAATGAAGGTATCGTAAACATACTTATCATACCGACCTTCAGCCATAGCAAGCATTTCATTCGGGAAGTAGCCGAAAGTTTCGTTATCCTCGCCGTGATTTTCTATTATAAATGCCGTCTTGAACTGCGTCACCCCGAGGTCTATACCGTATCGTTCCAGATACCCGATCGCATTGTCCATCCACGAATATACCGTAACCAATGTGCTGTTCATATAAACGTATGTGCCTGTCTGCGGGCGCTGGTCTTCAACGTATTCTACACAGATGAGATATTGCTTTGTACCCGGTTCCGGGCGCATATAGCGGTCATAATTCATCTTCTCGCTGTCCCTGCGGATATTCTCCAGCAACGTCCCCAGGTCAAAGTCGCCGGGCTTGTAGTCCTCGCTGCCGTAGGAGATATTCTTTACAGAAATATCTTTCTTGTACCGGGAATAGTACTCCAGATCGCTGTATCTGCTTTCATACCAATTTGCAGGAGTAATAGCCTTTTTCATCAGTTCCACATAAAGTTCGTCTGTAACATAGTATGAGCGCTCCATTATCTCGCCGCTGCGCAGCAGATATGCTATTTGTACATGACGACCTTGATAGCCCTGATTATCTTTGGGGATCATCTCGTGTATCTCGGTCGCGCTGCGGATAACGTCCCTGTCGTAGCTCTGATAGGTTGTGAATATGCCGAGATCCTTGTCATCATCAGCCGCAGTATTCCAGAGCTGGAGGTCAACCCTTACCACCTGCTCCGGCGCAGGAACAAACTCCGCCCTGCCGAAGCCGTTTGAGAACACCAGCACCGCCGCGATACCCGCGCAGACAGCGGTAGTCCCCGCCCACTTTGCCACGGAGATGTGGAACTTGCGGAACGCCTTTCCGCTGATAAGCTCCATGATAACATATATGATGAAGGTGGAGATAATCAGCCCCATCAGCCATGCGCCGGAGTCCGGGGTATAGCTGTAATATTCGTACTCGGAGTTGCTTGCAAACGGGGTGAACACCATGTTCCACATGGGAAGCGATATAGCAAGCACCACGATACCGGGTATGATAAGGCTCATTCCTGTGTAGACGTAGGACTTTCCGACCCGTTCGCTGCGGCGGAACTTTATCAGGAAATACGCACCCACAAGGAACACCAGCGTAAGCAGCAGCGCGGGTATCAGCAGCTCCGCCCTGAATATCGGCAGAGTGCCGTCAAGCCCGATAGTCCTGTCCAGTTCAAGTGACGAACCCACCAACAGTTTCTGCACCACATACGCGCCTGTCATAAACACCATGCCCACCGGCGAGGTCGCAGCTACGGGATAATACATTGTTATGCCGTTATACGATGAGCCATAGGTGTTGTTCTCGGTTATGCCGATAAACAGCGCGTGTATCACCGGTATAGCAATGTTTATCAGCACAGGATAGAGGGAAGCCTCCGCTTTTTTGCCGCACAGAGAGATCATCAGCAGACTGAATGCCATCTGCATAATGCAGGCGAACAATCCCACAAACATACACTGAATGATAATCGATCGAACCATCTCAGCGTCGGCAGGGTCTGGTGCATTTTGAAACAGGAACGTTTTATCCACTATTACATTTGTGAATATCACGCCGATGATCACCGCAATAAAATGCGGCACAATGCTTGTGGTGAGAACCGCCGCCAAATCTGCAAAGTACCGTGTATTGCTGCTTACCGGCAGCGAATAGTCCATATCCACCGCATTCCTGTCGTAGAGATAGCGGAACGACCTAAGCGTAGTCACAAATGTGAACACGAACAACCCTATAAGGCAGATAGCGCCAATACACATCGCCATGACCGACAGCGAAGTCAGGGTATCCATCAATTCCATCGCCTGATGATACTCCTGCTCATACATAGTAAAATCGCTTGCCGTCCACTTATCAGATATAGACTCAGTCTTTATATTAGCGTCCGCCAGCATACTTAAAATCAAGCCCGAAAGCGGGTAACTCAGCAGCGCGAAAATGCCGGTCATTATCATCTGCGGACGCAGAAATCTCAGCTTGTTGAGATAATACGGCAGGAATTTGTAAAACAGACCGCCGCTTTTAGCCGAATTAACCGAGTTTAGAGCTGTCATAGCCGAGCACCTCCATTTCGTAGATAAATATTTCTTCCAGCGACAGCGGGATCTCGTCGTACAGCTTCGGCGCGAACCTCTCCACCGCCGCCCGGACTTCCTCCCGTTCCCCGCGGGCGATAATATGGGTAACGCTTCCGCTTGTTTCCATGTGGAGTATATCCACCCCGGAAAGCTGTTCCTTTGTCACCGGCGAATCGAACGCGGTCTGTATCTTGAATACGCTGCCCTTTACGCTGTCCAGTTCCCGGTCGAATACCACTTTCCCCGCATGGAGAAGCCCCACACGGTCGCAGAACTCGTCTATCTCGCCCAGGTTGTGCGAACTGAAAATTACCGTCAGCCCGGTATCCATCATCGCGTCTATCAGCATCTGCTTGACGATTATGCGCATTGTCGGGTCAAGACCGTCGAATGCCTCGTCAAGGAACAGATACGGTGTTCTGCATGCGATACCGCATATCACCGCCGCCTGCCGCTTCATTCCCTTTGAGAAAGTGTTGAGCCGCTTTTTCAGCGGCAGGTTCAGCGTGGAATACAGCTTCTGCCATAATTCCTCGGAAAAGCTGCTGTAAAACCTCTTGTAGTAGTTCTTCATCTCGGTGAGGGTCATGTTGTTGAACTGCACCGTTTCGTCATTGATGAAGAACACCCTCTCCTTCATCGCGGCGTTGTCGTAAACCGCGTTGCCGTCTATCCGCACCTCGCCGGAATGCAGCCGGTATATCCCGGACAGCACCCGCAGCAGCGTGGACTTTCCCGCGCCGTTCGAGCCAAGCAGTCCGTAGGCGCACCCCTCGGGTATCGTAAGAGTTATCCCGTCCAGCGCGTTTTTATCGTCAAACCGCATTACAGCGTCCTTAACCTCTATCATATATTATCACCGTTCCTCCCCTCGCCCCAGATATTCTCCGCAAGCGATATTATCTCATCTAGTCCAACTCCTGCGCGGCAGGCGGCGCGCATTTCCTGCTCCGTCCTGCGGAGCGCTTCGCCCTTTACCGCGGCAGCCGCGTCCTTTTCACCTGACACATAGCTTCCCTTTGCGGGCATGGAGAAAATCAGCCCGGACTGTTCCAGCTGCGCGTAGGCTTTCTGCACCGTGTTCGGGTTTATACCAAACTGCTTTGCCACCTCGCGCACCGCCGGCAGTTTATCGTCCGGCGACAGCTCACCCGACGATATCAGCCGGGCTATACCGTTGTAAAGCTGCTCGTATATCGGCAGCTTGCCCTCCAGCCGAATATTCAGCATTTGTATCCTCCTTTCTGGCATACTGCACTATCTGTACTAACTGTATTATTTGTGTTAGTGCAGTTATTATAGCACGGTAATACAGATATGTCAATAGGTTTCAGAGTAATTATAGAAAAAATTACAAATTACAAAAATGTAGGGGAGGGGCTTGCCCCTCCCTTACGATAACGCGAAAAAGCGGCAGTACAAACGCACTGCCGCATAAAGATATTCAGTTGTTTCTGCTTAAAGCTTCTCGTCCGGCTCGGGGTCGTTTACTTCCTCGACCATCTCGCTTACTTTTACAGCTTCCTCTGCGGGAGCAGCAGGCTCTTCAGCGGGCTTGTCCTCATCAAGGTCAGCCGCGTCGGTTATGTCGGTGTCCTCGTCGAAGTCGAAATCAGCACCGTCGTCGTCCCACTCCTCGTCCCAATCGTCGTAGTAGTCCTCGTCGTTCTCCTTTTCAAGCTTCTTCTTCATAATAACGGTAGCTGCCGCAATTCCGCCTGCAACGGCAAGAATGCTAACCAGAGCAATTCCTAAACCCTTCATGTCAATACCTCCATAAAGTTTTAACACACCGCACGAATGCGGCAATATTTTTCCTGTTACAGTATAGTATATACCTTTTCCGAAAATATTTCAAGAGTTAAAAGTAATTTTAGTGAATATTGCCAAAAGCATTACATATTTCCTGTCATATTCATCAAAACAGAAATTGCCGCAATCGGCGCGGTCTCGCAGCGGAGTATCCGCTTTCCGAGGGACGCCGCCACAAATCCCGCCGCAGTCAGCCTTTCAGCCTCTGACTGCTCAAAGCCGCCCTCGCTGCCGATAACTATGTCTATATTCCCGGAAAATTGTGCCACAGCTTCACGCAGCGGAGCCTCCGCACATTCATAAAACAGTATTCCCGTATTTCCCGGAGATATCATGCCCGGAAGAGCGGAAATATCCACCGTTTCTCCCACCGTGGGGATAATACCGCGCCCGCACTGCTTCGCCGCTTCGTAGGCTATACGCTGCCAGCGCTCGGTCTTTTTCGCCAGCTGCTTTTTATCCGGGCGTGACACGCACCGCTTCGAGATAAACGGCACCACCTCGCACGCACCGCACTCCACCGCCTTCTGAACGATGAAGTCCATCTTGTCGCCCTTCGGCATAGCCTGAAACAGCCGCAGATGTACGCTCGGCTCTGCCTGATTGCGGCTTTTTTCCAGCACCTCGAACACGCACTCCCCGGACGCGCTTTCCAGCTTTCCAAGGTAGTCCATACCATTTCCGTCGCATATCACCGCAAGGTCGCCGGACTTCATGCGAAGCACCTGTGAAACGTGCTTTGAGTCCTCCGCCGACAGCACCGCCGTTTCCTCCGAGATGTTCTCCGTAAAGAACCGCGGATAACGCCAGCGCTCCATAGTTAGTTCAGCCATTTTTTCTCCTTTAATTCCACGAATACTCGCCGTTGCTGCAAAACAACCGCTTTACGTTCTGCCGCAGCAGCTCGTTTTGCGGCTGCTCCAGCTTAGGGTCGGCGGCAAGAATTTCCTCCGCAAGACCGTCCACCTGCTCCAGCACCGCAGCGTCGTCCGCGATATCCGCCACTTTAAGCGGCGGCAATCCATGCTGCTCCCTGCCGAAAAAGTTACCCGGTCCGCGCAGCTGCAGGTCCTCCTGTGCTATTATAAAGCCGTCGGTGGTGCGCACCATTGCGTCCGTCCGCGCCTTGGTGTACTCGCTTTTGCTGTCTGTCATCAGTATGCAGTAGCTCTGCTCTTGTCCTCTGCCGACTCTGCCGCGAAGCTGGTGCAGCTGCGACAGCCCGAACTGCTCCGCGTTCTCGATGAGCATTACAACCGCATTCGGGACGTCTATCCCGACCTCGATTACAGTGGTGGAAACCAGCAGCTTCAGCCGGTTTTCCTTGAACTCCGACATCACCCGTTCCTTTTCCGACTGCTTCAGTCTGCCGTAAAGCAGCCCGGCGGGAATGTCCCGGAAATCGCCGTTCACCAGCGTGTTGTAGTATTCTATCGCGCTCGCCTTGTCGCTCTTTCCCTCGTCAGACTCCACCAGCGGGCAGACGATATACGCCTGCTTACCCGCCGCGATGTGCTTCTTGATGAAGTTGTACACCCGCTGCCGGAAGCTGCTGTCAACCGCGTAGGTCTTGACTGGCAGCCTGCCCTTAGGCATTTCGTACAGCACCGACACATCAAGGTCGCCATACATGATGAGCGCCAGCGTGCGGGGTATCGGGGTCGCGGACATGGCAAGGATATGCGGATTCGCACCCTTTTCAGCAAGCGCGCTCCTTTGCGCCACACCGAAACGGTGCTGCTCGTCCACGATAACAAGCCCGGTGTTCTTCATGCCGGAGGACTTCTGTATCAGCGCCTGCGTTCCGATAAGTACGTCCACCCCGCCCTCTTTTGCCCGGCGGCGGACGTCTGCTTTCTCACCGGCAGTAAGGCTGCCGGAAAGCAGCTCCACCCTCACCCCAAGCGGCGAAAGGAACTCCGAAAAGGTCTTGTAATGCTGCTGCGCCAGCACCTCGGTAGGCGCCATCACCAGCGCCCCAAAGCCGTTTTTTACGCAGAAATACGCCGCAGCCGCAGCCACCAGCGTCTTACCGCTTCCCACGTCCCCCTGAACCAGCCGATTCATCGGAAACTGCCTTTGCATATCCCTTATACAGTCGGAAACCGCGCGTTTCTGCGCGTTTGTCGGGGTGAACGGCAGCGACCTCCACAGCTCCGAGATGTCAGTATTCCTCATGACCGCGCCGGAATATTCCCGCCTGCGGTGCTTCATCATTGAAAGCCCCAGCCTCAGCGTGACGAACTCCTCAAACACCAGCCGCCGCCGTGCTTCGGTGTATTCCTCCCGGCTTTTCGGAAAGTGTATCTGCCGCACCGCCCGCTCCCTTGACAGCAGCCCGAACCTATCCAGAAGCGGATTCGGCAGTGTTTCCGGGAGTTTTACTATCCCCAGAGCGGTTTTGACGTTTGCCGAAACCATATTGTTGGTAAGCCCGGCGGTGAGGGGGTATTTCGGCATAAGCCCACCCTCCGTCACCGGGACGAACAGCGGCGAACCCACCTGCTTTCGCACAAGGTCGCCGGATATCTTGCCGTAGAACAGGTACTCGCAGTCCTCCTCCAGCTTCGCAAAGGTGTACTTTGCATTGAAAAACACCGCCGTGATGTTGTCCGTGCCATCGGTAAGCTCTGCCTTGTACAGCGCCATTTTCGCGTACTCGCTGAACGGCGCGGTCTTGCGCTTCACAAATGCGCGAAAGGCGCACACCTCTCCGGTCTGCACCTCGCTTATCGGCTTCGGGTGGGTGAAATCCACATAATCCCGGGGGAACAGCTCCACAAGCTGCTCCACCGTTTCCACGCCGATCTTCTTGTACAATTCAGCCCGTTTCGGCCCTACGCCTTTCAGATAGGTTATCTCCATTACTCAACAGAAATGATGTAGTAGTAAACCGGCTGACCGCCGTTTACGAGATTTATGTCGATATTGTCGCTTATCTTCGCGCGAAGCTGCTCATAAGCCGCCTGCGCCGCTTCGTCGGACACGTCCGAGCCGTAAAGTATTGTGATAAAGCTGCTTGAACCAGTCACCAGCCGCTTTGTGAGCTTCACCAGCGCCTTTGAAACGTCCTTTTCGGTGAACACTATCCTGCCGTTATCCATCGCAAGTATCTCGCCCTGCTTTATCTTGTGACCGTCGTACTCGCTGTCGCGTACCGCGAAGGTTATCTGACCGCTCTGTACTCTGCCTAAAGCGTCGGTCATGGCGCTGCGGTTTGACACGAAGTCAGCGCCCGGGTCAAAGGACATCAGCGCCGAGATACCCTGCGGGATAGACCGCGACTGGATAACGCAGACGTTTCTGTCCGCAAGAGCCACCGCCTGCTCCGCCGCCATGATGATGTTCTTGTTATTCGGCAGCACGAACACGTTATGCGCCGGCGTCTGCCCGATAGCTTCAAGGATATCCTCGGTGGAGGGGTTCATGGTCTGACCACCCCGCACTATGTTGTCCGCGCCGAGGTCGGTGAACAGCGCTTCTACGCCTGCGCCCGCAGCCACTGCCACAAAGCCGAAGTCCTTTGTCGGCTCCACCGGAGCTTTTCTGTTCTGCTGCGCCGCTTCGTCCGCCTTGATGATGTTGTTGTGCTGCTCCCGCATGTTCTCTATCTTCATCTTGGTCAGCTCGCCGAACTTCAGACCCTCCTCGATAGCTTTGCCCGGGTGGTTGGAGTGAACATGCACCTTAATGATATCATCATCGTCCACCACGACCACGCAGTCGCCGATGGTTTCGAGGAATGCACGGAGCGCGGTCGCGTCCTTTGCGCCCTGCTTCTTGTTGACGATGAACTCGGTGCAGTATGCGAAGTGGATATCCTCCTGCACAGCTCCCGCCGCAGCCACCGCCGCCGGAGCAGCCGGCTTGGTTTCACTGTCGGAGCGTATCATCTCGCCGCCGGAAATTACCTGAAGCATACCGCTCAATATCACCAGCAGCCCCTTGCCGCCTGCGTCCACTACCCCCGCCTTTTTCAGCGCCGGGAGCAGCTCCGGGGTCTTTTCAAGGCTCTTTTCACCCTCGGCGATGTACGCCCGCAGGAACTCCGCAGCGTCGCCGCCCTCCACCGCAAGCGAGGTGGTGTTCTCGTATGCCTCTCTTGCCACGGTGAGGATAGTGCCCTCGGTGGGTTTCATTACAGACTTGTACGCTGCGTCCACGCCCAGCTTGAATGCGTCTGACAGCATTTTTGCGTCAGCCTCCGCCTTGCCCGCAAGCCCCTTTGACAGCCCGCGGAATATCAGCGACAAAATAACGCCGGAGTTTCCTCTCGCGCCCCGCAGCATTGCGGAAGCGGTAAGCTTTGCAGCGTCGCCGGCGGTTATAGCGTCCCCTGCCGCCTTAAGTTCCGGCAGGGCGTTTCCGATAGTCATGGACATATTAGTTCCTGTGTCGCCGTCCGGTACGGGGAACACGTTCAGCTCGTCCACCGCAATGCGGTTGTTTGAGATGTTGTTAGCGCCGGATATCACAGCGTCACGGAACAGCTTTCCTGTAAGCGTCATCTTTACTATATCCCTTTCTGTTTCTTTATTTATTATGTGAATGTGCTATTATATTGTAATTATTAGCGGATAAATCAGGAATGCGGAATTTAATGTGCCGTCGGCGGTTATTTCAATACTGGCATTCCCCGCCACCCTATAATAAGTTCTTTCGACAAGCCACACTGCGATTGCAGTTTTCAGCTTGCAGCTTTTTAAATCCGTCCGCGAAGCGGACACCGAAATTCCGCATTCCGCATTCCGCATTCCGCATTCCGAATTAAATCAAGTCCTTATCTCATCAACATAAACATTGACCCGCTCCACAGAGATACCTGTGCTTTCCTCCATGACGTACTTCACTTTGTTGATGATGCTCTTTACCACCGTGCCGACATTCACGCCGTAAAGCACCGTGATGTGCAGGTCTACCACCAGCTTATCCTTGCCGGTGCGGACGCTTATGCCCCGCTCGTAGCTCTGCTTCTTCACAAAGGGGAGCGCCGCCAGAATAGTCTGCTTTGCGCTGCTAATGTTCATCTGCACCACACCGAAGCACTCGGTCACGGTGCTGCCGATGAGCGCCGTAAGATAGTCCTGCGAAATAATGATAGTGCCGATGTTATTCTGAACCTTTATCATAGTACCTCCTTATCACTTAGGGGAACAACTTCTTACATGCAAACGCCCTCGCCTACCGCACTGCACAGCACGCTTCCGCTGAATTCCTTGTGCGCAGCGGCAGCAGTGTGAGCGTCGTCGAACACTCCGAAAACCGCCGAGCCGCTTCCGGTCAGCATTGCGCCCAAAGCGCCAAGTTCCATAAAACGCCTGCATATGCTCTCTATGCGTTCGTCAGCGTACAACTTCTGAAACACATTGTACATCTCGGGGGCGTAATTATCCGGCAAAGCCGCCCGGAATCTCTCCAAACCGCCATGCGGTGCGACCGGATCGCTGTCGTACTTCCGGTAGGCTTCTCTGGTTGGACAGCTGAAATCCGGCTTTACGACCACAAATATGCCCTTTGCCGCCGGCAGCTCAGACATTTTCTCTCCGATGCCGCTGCACAGCTTTGTTCCGCCCACAAGGCAGAACGGCACGTCCGCGCCGACCTGTACTGCAATATCCAGCAGCTGCTGTTCGCTCAGCGGCTCCCCGAACAGATTGTTCAGCCCCCGGAGTACTGCGGCTGCGTCTGCGCTCCCGCCGCCAAGCCCGGCTCCGCTCGGGATATGCTTTTCGATATCCAGCATTACTCTTCCGACCGTTCCGGAATACTGCATAAAAAGCTCTGCGGCACGATAAGCAGTATTGTGTCTGTCCGTGGGGATATCCTCACGGCTGCAGGTCAGCGTTATCCCACTGCCGGGGCATACCACTACAGTGACCACATCGGCAAAGGAAACGCTCTGCATGACGGTTTCAAGCAGATGATATCCGTCATCTCGCCTGCCGATTATATCAAGATACAGATTGAGCTTCGCACAGGCTAACAGATTCAGCGCACGTATACGGTTCACTCTTTAAGCTCCTCCACAAACTCACGGATACGCTCCAGCGCTGTGGTGATGTGCTGCACAGAGTACGCATAGGACACCCTTACGTATCCCTCGCCGCTCGCCCCGAACGCGCTGCCCGGGACTACCGCCACCTTCTTGCCGTAGATGAGTTTCTCGCAGAACTCGCTGCTGCTCATGCCGGTGGACTTTATGCAGGGGAACACATAGAACGCGCCCTCCGGCTCAAAACAGGTAAGCCCCATGTCGTTGAAGCCCTTTACCACCAGCCGGCGGCGCATGTCGTACTCCTCCAACATTCTGTCCACGTCCTCGCGGCATTTGGTTAGAGCCGCGATAGCCGCATACTGGCTAACCGTCGGGCTGCTCATTATGCAGTACTGGTGGAGCTTTAACATCTGCTTTATCACCGGGCGCGGACCTGCGCAGTAGCCAAGCCGCCAGCCGGTCATCGCGTAGGTCTTTGAGAATCCGTTCACCACGATGGTGCGCTCCTGCATACCCTCCAGACTTGCTATGGAAACATGCTTTTCGCCGCCGTAGGTCATTTCGGAATAAATCTCGTCCGATATGACCATGATATCAGTCCCGCGAAGCACCTCGGCTATCTTCTCCAGCTCCTCCCGGCGCATTACAGAACCGGTCGGGTTGTTCGGGAACGGCAGTATCAGAGCCTTTGTTTTAGGAGTTATAGCCGCCTTCAAGGAGTCCGCACGCAGCTTGAACTTATCCTCCTCGGTCATGACGATAGGCACTGGAGTACCTCCGCACACCGTAACTATCGGGGAGTAGCACACGAAACTCGGCTCCGGAACAAGCACCTCGTCGCCGGGCTGAATAAGCGCCCGCATAGCTAGGTCAAGCGCCTCAGAACCGCCCACGGTGACGATTATCTCGCCCTCCGGGTCGTATTCCGTGCGAATGAAGCTCAGAAGATAATTGGATATCTCCTTTCTGAGCTGGATAAGTCCGGCGTTCGCGGTGTAAGCCGTCCTGCCCTTTTCAAGTATGTTTATCGCTTCTTTTCTCGCAGTCCACGGGGTCTTGAAGTCCGGCTCGCCGACGGACAGGGATATTACCCCCTCAACGTGCTGTGCGATATCGAAGAATTTCCGTATCCCCGACGGCTGAATATCCCGTATCTTCTGCGGGATTATCTTATCGTAATCTATCACGGGGAAACCAGACTCCTTTCATCGGAGTGTTCCTCGTTGAAAACATGGTTCTTTTCCTTGTATCTTCTGAGGACGAAATGCGTGGTGGTGGACAGAACTCCGTCCAGCACCGCCAGCCGCTCGGACACGAACAGAGCCACCTTGCGCAGGCTGGTGCCGGTGATGGTGATGGATAGGTCGTTCGCGCCAGAAAGCAGGAACACCGTGTCCACCTCTTCATACTGCATGATGGTGTGGGCGAGGTCGTCAAAGCCCATGTCCTTGAACGGAGTGACTTTAAGCTCGATTATCGCCGTAACCGCATTGTCGTCCGCCTTTTCCTCGTTTACTATTGCCGCATAGCCGATTATTATACCCTCCTGCTCCAGCTGCTTTATGCCGGAAACCACCTCCTGCTCGGAGATACCAAGCATTGTCGCCAGCTCGGCGTTGGAAAGTCTTGCATTCTGCTTGAGAAGGTCAAGCAGCTTCTTATTTGTATTGCCCATAACATTTCCTCCATATCATATCGGAATAAATCTTGGCTGTTTCTTTCTGAAAACGCATATCTCTGTGAAGCCGACCGCCTTAAGCAGCCCAATGACCTCCGGGATATCCGCGCCTACATCGGACGCCCGGTGCGCGTCTGAACCTACCGTGATCATACGCCAGCCCTTGTCGAAATATCGCTTTATGTACTCCGAAGAGGGCATAGGGACGTGCAGCCCCTTGCGTATTCCGGAGGAATTCACCTCCATTGCAATGCCGTTTCTGATTATCGTTTCCAGTATTTTGTCGATTATCGCGTCATACCGGCTCATATCCACCTCGTGACCGCCGAAATCCCCGCTGATGAACCGCAGCGGAAACGTCAGGTGCGACAGGGAGCAGAATTTCCCCCACTCCGCCAGCCGCAGTTCCTCCTCGAAATACTCGTCAAGGCAGCGCCGCCTGTCCTCCTCACTGTCGGGTATCTGGTTGAGGTAGGGGTACGTCCTAGTACGGTGTGTCGAGCCAAGCACGAAATCATAGTCGTGCGCCGCCAGAAGCCTTTCCGCAAGCGGCAGGTCGAACAGCGGCTGCCCCAGCTCCACGCCGTAGTAGACCTCCATCTTCCCCCTGAACCGCTCCTGTATCTCAAGGAACACGTTGCAGGACTTCTCCACCGCACCGGCGTAGTCCCAGCCGTCGAACTTCTCGGTTTCTATGTGGTCGGTAAGCGCAAAGTGCTTTATCCCCAGCCCACAGGCTCGTTCTGCCATCTCCATCGGCTGGTTGAAGCCGTCCGGAGAAAGCAGGGAGTGGTTATGAATATCCGCAGGTATTGCGCGGAATTCTTCTCTTTCCATTATTTTCCCTCTTCTGTTCTATTGAAAAAATAACCATAATATTATCTTTTCAAATGCGTTTTTTATTATTTTATCACAAAATTTCAATTTTGTCTATGAATACATTTACTTTTTCAGATTTTTTTAGTATAATAGATAAGAAAGATAAAAAATAAAGGCTTGCGGTGC
>JBJFGA010000169.1:0-3259 GCA_051892275.1 Oscillospiraceae bacterium
AGCTTCCTCCGCGACTTTGGAGATCTTTTCGTAGTATTCGTCATATTTATCGCCGTATTCCTGCTCCAGCTGTTCCGGGGAGAGCCATTCCGGGCAGGCTTCTGACCCCGCCGCAAGGTCTGCCCCGAACCACACCGAGCGGTCGTATTCCTCCCCGGACATGAAGTAAAGCGCCTGCCCGGAGCAGGCTATCCCAACCGCAAGCAGCGTTTCATGCTGAAATGACGGGTCAGCTGCCGCAAAAATGCAGCCCGTAAGATACTCCGCATAATCCATCGCAACAATGCGGCTTTCCTGCTCTATATACAGGCTTATCCGCTCCGGCGCGTGGTTTCCCTGCTCCGCCGGAGTGCAGCCGCACAACATTGTTCCGCACAGCAGCACAGCAGCGACGGCGAACCTTAGCTTCATTTTTTTCAGCGCTCCCCTCTGAATAATATACGCAAACGTGGATTTTGCAATTTTGTCCGCCGTTTCTTTCAAATACAACGAATAACTCTTGACAATTTGTGTCGAGTATGCTAGAATAGTATTTATAAAGAAAGAACATGGAGGCAGCTAGTTATGAAAAGAATAGAAGAACTGAAAAGCTCGGCAACGTTTAAGCAGATGTGCGAGGACTTCCTCAGCACCAGTGCGATAGACAGCAGCCTGCCCGCAAAGTTCGGCGTAAAACGCGGTCTGCGTAACTCCGACGGCTCGGGCGTGGTCGCGGGAATAACAAACGTCTGCTGCGTACACGGCTATGTACTCAGCGAGGGCGACAAGCAGCCTATCGAGGGCGAGCTTATCTACCGCGGCTATAATATCCGGGACATAGTTTCGGACGTTCTGACGGACGGACGCTACGGCTATGAAGAAGTCGCGTATCTCCTGCTGTTTGGTATGCTTCCGGACGAGCAGCAGCTCACCACCTTCTCCCGCCTTATCGCGGAATACCGCGACCTGCCGATGTACTTCTGCGAGGACGTTATCCTAAGAAATCCCTCGCCGAACATAATGAACAAGATGGCACAGGCGGTCCTGGCGCTGTACAGCTACGATTCCTCGCCGGAGGACAAGTCTGTTGAAAGCGAAATGCTGAAGGCGATCTCTATCATCTCCAGACTTCCGGCTATAATGGTATCGTCCTATCAGGCAATGCGCCGTTTCTACCACAACGACTCCCTGGTAATGCACCAGATAAACAAGGACGAGAGCCTTGCAGAGAGCATTCTGTCCACCCTGCGTGACGACCGTTCTTATACCAATGAAGAGGCTCATCTGCTCGACCTCTGCCTTATGCTCCACGCAGAGCACGGCGGCGGTAACAACTCCACCTTCACCTGCCGCACGGTATCTTCCTCCGGCACGGACGCTTATTCCGCTTACGCTGCGGCGATAGGCTCGCTGAAGGGTCCCCGCCACGGCGGTGCCAACATCAAGGTCATGGAGATGCTGGAATACGCAAAGAGCGGCATAAACAACTGGAACGATGATGACGAAGTCAAGGCGTTCCTGCACAAACTGCTCCGCAGGGAAGCCGGCGACCGCTCCGGGCTTATCTACGGCATGGGTCACGCGGTTTACACCCTGTCCGACCCGCGTGCAAAGATACTCAAGGAAAATGCGATGAAGCTGGCAAAGGGCACCGACCTCGAGCCGGAGTTCAAGCTGCTTGACAGCATCGAGAGGCTTACCCCGTCTGTGTTCGCTGACGAGCGCGGCGACATTAAAAATATATGCGCAAACGTGGACATGTATTCAGGTCTTGTATACAAGATGCTGAAAATTCCGGTCGAGATGTACACTGCGCTGTTTGCCTGCGCAAGAATGGCAGGCTGGTGCGCTCACCGCATGGAGGAGATCATCAACGGCAAGCGTATTATCCGCCCGGCTTACAAGGCTATCAACCTCAACAAGACATACGTTCCGCTTGACAAGCGTTGAAAATCAGTTGACAAAAAATAACTGATGTGCTATAATGTTTTATAGCATTACATGCTGATTTCTACATAAGAGAGGGATAAAACAATGGCAGACGAAAAGAAGAAGGAAAAATTCAAGCTTGCAAAGGAATTCAAGGCGTTCATCTCAAAGGGCAACGTTCTTGATATGGCAGTCGGTCTTATCATCGGTTCTGCATTCACCGCTATCGTTAATTCGGTGGTAGGCGACCTGCTCATGCCGGTTCTGGGACTTGTCACCGGCAAGGTGGACTTCTCACAGCTGAAATGGGTGCTTCAGCCCGAGGTGCTGGACGAAGCCGGCGAGGTGCTCACCGCCGAGGTCGCTGTAAGATACGGCGTATTTATCCAGTCCATCATCAGTTTCCTGCTGATAGCGCTTTCGGTATTCATTCTGATAAAGGTCATCTCCGGTCTTAAGCGCAAAAAACAGGAAGAGCCGAAGCCCGAGCCTAAGCCGGATCCGCAGATAGTGCTTCTCACCGAGATACGCGACCTGCTGAAGGAAAAGGAAACCACCGAAAACAAGTAAAGCAAAAGCCGCTCCGAACGGGGCGGCTTTTATTACCCTTTGTCAATTCGCAGGCGTATAAAACAGCACATTGTATATATTCTCCAGCTCGTATTTCAGCAGGAACACGTTTTCCGGCGGGCAATCCACGCCGAAGCCGGTCACGGAATCGTATTCTTCCTGCGTTACCTGACGCAGATGGAGCAGCGTCCCGTCAGACGCAAGATACCACTTGCCGCTGTCGCACTCATTCAGCGCAGCATTGTCGCTGACGTCCTCCAGTTCATCAAAATGCCAGAGATAATCGTTGTGAACTCCGTCACTCTGCCATTCCACCAGACCACCGTCCGGCGATATCACCGCAAGGTCTGCCGGAATCTCAAAGAAGTAATCCGCTCCGTTGAAACGAAATGCCGTTCCGGGTTCAAGTCCGGGATTGCCGCGGTCGTCAGTGATGGAGATGGCTTCCTGCGTGGAATTCGGGGCTTCTGCGGTAGGCTCGGCGCTGTCGGCAATGGGGTCAGCGGTCGCAGCTGGAACCTCAGCGGTGGGGTCTGCGGGGGCAGCGGTAGCTTCAGCGGTGGTCTGGCTGGTTTCGTGGGTAATATCAAATGTCGCGCCGCTCTCGGTAGTCGGCGCAGGCGGGACGTCCTCGTGGTTTGTTGCACGGCTTGCGCAGGCGGTCAGGAATACCCCACACAGCATTAGTACTGAAAGTGATTTTTTCATGTATTTTCCTCCCAAAGTTTTCTTCATCTAATATAACAGAATTCCCGAAGAAAAGGTTACATTTTTTATAAAT
>JBJFGA010000170.1:0-3248 GCA_051892275.1 Oscillospiraceae bacterium
TGACCGAAAGACCTCTACCCATTTTCCCTTTTCAAACCGGTTTTTAGAGGTTCCCATAAGATCCATAAAGCCCCCGGACATCTGTCGTCATCACAGAAGCCGGGGGCTTTTATCTTATCTCTGCATGGGTTTGTGGCTTACCGTCCGCAAAGAATTATTTTCGACCGCCCGCCGCCGTCTGGACACTGCCCAGGGCGGCGGACTATCTATATATTGGGGGAAGAAGAAATCTTTACTGCTGCGAAACGGTTACCGTTCCGCTGGTGAGGTTTGCGGTGAGGGCATGCTTGTTTGCGCCGCCGAAGTCACCGTTAGTGCCCTTGCCAAGATTCATGAAGCTGCCCTTTTCTCTGCCGAGGTCGGTTTTCAGCATACCGGAAACGCCGCTGAACGAAAGGGTCATTCCGGAATCCGCCGGGAGAGCAACGTTCACGTTACCGCTTATAAGGCTGATGTTAAGGTCGCCGTTCCACTCAGCGTAGGAGAGGTTCACATTGCCGCTGGTCGCAGAAACGCTGCCCTTGCCGGAGATACCGGTGACAGTGGTGGTGCCGGACACGGAATGTACACCGAACTCCTCCGCACGGTAGCCGCTGACCGTAGCGTTGCCGCTTACGGTGCATACGCTGAGGGACTTCGCCGCAGCGGATTCCTTGACCTCCACGAAACCGTCGCCGCCTGCTGCGCTGCCGGGGTTGCTGAGCGTGATATTGCCGCTTGCGGACTGTAACTTCACGTCGTTGAAGAACGCGTTGACGTTGATATTGCCGCTCGCGGTGTTCAGGCTGAAGCTGTCCGCCGATACCTGACCCACCTCAACGCCGCCGCTTGCGGTGTTTATCTTTATCTTCTCATAGGTATGCCGGGGAAGCTCAACAAATATCTGGTAGTCCTCCGAGGGCTTATTGCCGAAAATGTTGAAGCTGAAGCTCTCCTTGAGGGTCAGCGCCTTGCCGGAAAGCACCGCACAGAACTCCGGTGAATCCTTCGGGTTGCTGTACTCAACGTAGATGTCGCTGCGGTCAGACGGCTGTACGATTATCTTCGCGCCGAGGGAGCTGACCTCGATAGTGCTGATGTCGTTTGTGAATGTGTATGTCTGCTTGTCTGCCATGGTAAAAACTCCTTTCAAAACAGGTCGTATTGTTGTTTTTTCATTGTATTTTGAACGCACCAGTGGTAGAGGGCTGCGATCTCGCTTTTTGCAGCCCCCGCCGCTGTGCGTTTTTTACGGTTAGTAATTATAGATTGTTACCTCGGACATTGCCTGATCAACCGCGCTTTCTACTAACTCGCCGACAGCTTCCGGTTCGCTGGCGATAACGTTGGTCGCGGTTGTCACTGCACCGCCAGAAGCGCTGCTGCTCTCTATCCTGATGTTTCCGGCGGAAACATTCGCGGATATAGAGTATTCTCCGCCGTTTATGGTGATATCTTCGCCCTCGCCGGCAAGCCTGTTGACTCCGCACGCGTTAATTCTGATCTCGCCCGCACTGCGGCTGCACCTGATCTTCGCGGAAGCGTCCTCCGGCACAGTCAGTACCGCCTCGCCTGCACTGACATCAATGTCGCAGTAGCCGTCCAGCCTTGCAAGCCTTGCCTTTGCCGAGCCGGCAGATACATCGATCTCTCCGCTTCCGGTCAGCCCGGAAACATCTGCGCCGCCTGCGCTGACGTTGATACTGTACCGCTCGGTCTGTACGTTGTACGCCTTCAGCGAACCCGCCGAAACGTCCATCTCGACTTCCTGTGCAGCGAAGTCCTCCGGCTGGGTGTATTTGATCTCGCCGGCGGAAACGTCCAGCTTCACGTCAGAAGCCCTGATACCGTCGCAGACCACCACGCCCGCGCCGCAGGAAACTTCCAGCTCATCATATATTTTCTCTGGGACAAGTACGGTTATCTTTGCAGCCGCATTGTGGAAAATGTCGCCATTGAACAGATTAGTGAGCCAGCCCCATGTGCCGTTCCACTCATTGTATATTTTGAGCGTGTTTCCGCTTATCTTTGCGTTGACCTTGGTGTAATGCTGGTCGTTCAGCGTTACCTCGGTGTACTGTTCAGTGTGCGGTCTTATCGTTACCCGGCTTGCACCGCCGTCAATGTCTATGCTGTCAAATTCACCCTCCAGCGTTGTGGTGCTGCTCTCTCCGGCGCTCTCGGAAAGCCCTGAGCCGTCGGCGTCCGGATTTACCCCGAGCACCGCCGTTGATATGCCGAACGCTATGAACGAGAAGATGCACAGCGGCAGGAATATTTTTATTAACGCTTTCATGCTGTCACCCTCCTTACAGATCGTAGATAGCCTTCACATGGCTTATCACAATGCTCTTTATCCAGTGGATATACGCCTTGACCAGCCCGATACACAGACCGCAAAGCACCGCCGCGCCGCTCACCATGCCGCAGCAAAGGAAGATACGGCTCAGAACGTGGAAATACTCGTTTCCAAGCTGCGCGAAGCCCGCCGAGCCAAGCCCGATAACGACGCTGACGAACAGACTCGCGATACAGGTTGCCACCATCGGAAGCAGCCATGACCACAGAAACACATCCAGACACAGGCAGCATATCAGCTTGCCAACGTTTACGTTCGGCGTCATGCCCTTTATATCACTGAACCTGAAGCCTCCCTTGCCGCTTCCCGCTGCAGGTCCGCTCTGCGGGGGAACCTCCCCCTGGCGGCTGGTGGAGTTGTTCTGCGAACGTTCGTCAGTCTGCTTCGGGATAGAGCTGCTCGCCGCCTCGGGTGCGGGCTGCTCCTGGGCGTCATGCTGCGGGGTGAATTCCCTCGGCTGTTCTGCGCTGTTCGGTGACGACTGCGCTTCCGGCTCCTGTGCGATATGCTCCGGGGTTACTTCCCGGGCAGGCTCTTCCTTGACGAGGTTTATCCTCGGAGAAACCGGCGCGGGAGTTTCCGGCTCGTCCATGAGGTGCTCCGGGGTGTATTCCCGTATCGCGGGCTGCTCCGGCTGCTGCTCCTTTACCAGCGAGATGTCTGCCGGAACCTCCATGCCCGGCTTTGTGAGAGACACCCTCTGCTGCTCGTTCGCAATTGCGTTAGCCACGATGGAGTTCAGCCTTGTGCTCTCGATATCGAGGTAGTTCCGGGCTATCTCCTTGACGTCGCCCAGCTTCTCACAGGTTTCTTCCTCGGTCAAGCCCTCCTCCTGACTAGCCTTGAAATGCTCCTCGAAGTCGGCAAATATCTCCTCGTCGTTGTCTATGCCTATTCTGTGCAGCTCGTT
>JBJFGA010000171.1:0-13391 GCA_051892275.1 Oscillospiraceae bacterium
ATGCAAGCAAGCGGACGGCAAAGGCGTTAGCCGGTAATTGTGCGGTGTTGCCCTATATTGTAACGCAGAAATGCTGTTTTGTCAAGCAGGTTATTCAGTCACCGCAAGCGCAGTCAGCAGGTCGCCGGCTCTGCCGGAGGTGATATCCGCGCCGATTATCTCGCCGTTTTCCACAAGAAGTTCGGCGTAGAGCTGCACCGGATCGTCGTCCGATTTCGAGATTTCGTAGGTGTATTTCTTAACCGAGTGCGCCCGGTAGCTGCGCAGGTCAAAGCCCTGCTTCTTCTGGAGGTCGTTGTATTCCTCGTACACCTCGTCAAAATTGACCGGGATACGTACCTCCTTCACGTCGCTGTGGGTGATTCCGGTGTTCCACCCGAAGCTTTGTATGTACTCCAGTCGCTGCTGGTTTGTTTCGCCGGGAATGCCGCCGGAATTCGCCGCGAACAGCCGCGTTATCACCCATACAGCCGCCGCAGCCAGCAGCAGCGCTCCCACCACTGTCGGCAGCCGGGAACTTTTGGTCTTTTCCTGCATAGAATTACCCCCTGTGTCTTGACAAATGCCGGTTTTCGTATTATACTTGACATACACATATTTGATGAAACAGCCTGTTGTGGGCATTATTGCACAAAAATGCCCGGCTGTATGTGTGCAGTTTCCAGCAGAGAATGTCCGCTTAATCAATATATGTGTATGTGACTTAATTTATCCCGCAGATTTTGTGATTAAATGCACAAATAACGCTAAGTGGTTTTGTTATAATATCCAAAAAAACGCGCGGCAATCAGCCAGTCTGCTGCGAAATACGCTATTTTTTGTGCAATACCACTAGCAAAACCGCTGAATTGTTGACGGGGTTTTGTATGTCTTGGTGATTATTCATAAACCAATTCAGAAATATTTGTTGACTTAGGCTCTTTATTTTTTCGCCGTATTTTGGTATTATATTAGTAGCGAAAAAGCTGTGAATCCATGTCTGGCGCTATGTGTCAGCGGGTTTCAAATACTATGTAATTTCAGGAGGTCATTATAACATGGCAAGCTTATCACTCAGAGGCATATACAAGCGTTATCCGGGCGGCGTTGTTGCTGTATCCGATTTCAACATGAATATCAAGGATAAGGAGTTTATCGTACTCGTTGGTCCTTCCGGCTGCGGTAAGTCCACCACCCTTCGTATGATTGCTGGTCTGGAGGAGATCTCCGAGGGCGAGCTGTTCATCGGCGACCGTCTTGTAAACGACGTTGCTCCTAAGGACAGAGATATCGCAATGGTATTCCAGAACTACGCTCTGTATCCTCACATGTCCGTATTCGACAACATGGCTTTCGGTCTGAAGCTCCGTAAGGTTCCCAAGGACGAGATCAAGAAGCTGGTTGAAGAAGCTGCTAAGATCCTCGATATCTCTCACCTGCTCGACAGAAAGCCGAAGGCTCTCTCCGGTGGTCAGAGACAGCGTGTAGCGCTGGGTCGTGCTATCGTTCGTGATCCCCAGGTCTTCCTGCTTGACGAGCCGCTGTCGAACCTCGACGCTAAGCTCCGTGCGCAGATGAGAACCGAGCTTTCCAAGCTGCATAAGAAGCTGGGTACCACTTTCATCTATGTAACACATGACCAGACAGAGGCTATGACCATGGGTGACCGTATCGTTGTTATGAAGGACGGCTACATCCAGCAGATCGACTCCCCGATCAACCTCTATGAGAATCCTATCAACAAGTTCGTTGCAGGCTTCATCGGTTCTCCGCAGATGAACTTCATTCCTGCTAAGCTGCTCATGCTGAATGGCAAGTACACTGTTGAGTTCGGTTCTGAAGACACCAAGACCTCCAGAGGCCGCAAGTTCTATGTTGAGCTGCCCTCCGCTAAGGCTGATGACGAAGCTCTCAAGTACTATATAGACAAGGAAGTTGTACTCGGTATCCGTCCTGAGAACATCCACGACGAAGAGATGTTCCTCTCCAACGCAAAGACCGGTATAATCGAGGCTTCCGTTGACGTAACCGAAATGCTCGGTGCTGAGACCTTCCTGTACCTCACCTGCGAGGGTATCCCGCTCACAGCAAGAGTATCTCCGAGATGCACTGCTCGTCCTCAGGATGTAGTTAAGCTTGCTCTCGACCCGAACAAGATCCACCTGTTCGACGCTGCTGACGAGCACTCTCTGCTTTCTTAAAGCGCAATACATTAAGTGCGGCGCAGCTTTCGGGCTGCGCCGTTTTGTATTTTCGGAAAGGGGTTGAATGTATGAAAGCAATGAAATATTCGGTATTAGTATTCTTTGGACTGTTGGTCAACTTCTTCGGCTTCCTGGGGATCGTGCTGACGACCGGCAGCTTTATTTTCCCTTTTGTAATTGCGGCAGCAGTCGGGGCAATTCACATCTGCCTGCGCCGTATCGCGACAAAGGACACAGGTCTTTCCACGCTTTGGTACACTCTGACCGCACAGCTTCTTCCGGTGGCGGGTGTTTCCGTGTGGTTGATAATCAATCTGGTACTGCGGCATAATGCCCCTGGCTATGACTTCAAGGGGCTGGAGCTTTGGTTTGCGGAGTTCACCCTTGTTATGCTGGTGATATCGACTGTAGTTTCCGTGGTGTTCGACAGGATAACGGCGAAGAAAGCTGCATAAGAGCAAACCAGAAGAGATGGCTATAACCCAAAGTGCTGCTGAAATACTTGAGTTCAGAGGGAGAAATACGAATGAGAGAAAGCCGTAATTTCCCAAAGGTCATGACATGCATCGGTCTTACGCTGGCGGGGCTTTTTCTGGACGTTTTCTGCATTCTGGCGGGCGCGTTTTCACTCCGGATAAATATCGGGAACGTATCGTTGCCGCTGACTGCGGTGCTGTTTGGTTTTCTCCATTCCTGCCTGTGCAGAATTATCCGGAAGGACTTGGGCGTAACCACCATCTGGTACACGGTAACGGCGCAGCTTCTTCCGATAGCCGCCGCAGTTTCCATGCTTATTGTGACGGTCTATAAAAGAAACACCATTGAACGCTATGATTTCAAGGGCTTGGAGCAGGCGTTCTGCACCTATTCGGTCATTACGCTGGTGCTTATGTTGGCGGTGAGCTTCCTCATTAACCGTGGAATGAAAAAAAGCCAGACAAAATCAATTCAGGAGAAAATTTGATGAACGATAAAATAGAACAGCTTATTTCCAACATTGAAAAGGTGATAATCGGAAAGCGCCCGGTCATTGAAAAGGTAGTCTGCGCCATGCTTGCGGGAGGTCACGTTCTTATTGAGGACGTTCCCGGCGTGGGAAAGACCCTGCTTGCGGAAACGCTGTCAAAGAGCGTTTCCGGCGTGTTCGGGCGGATACAGTTCACCCCGGACTTAATGCCCTCGGACGTTATCGGTTACACGATGGTGGACATCAACAGCGGAAAAAGTGAATACAAACCCGGCGCTGCGATGTGTAATTTCCTGCTTGCGGACGAAATAAACCGCGCCTCGCCGAAGGTGCAGTCCTCGCTGCTTGAAGCAATGGAGGAACTTCAGATAAGCGTTGACGGCGTGACGCACCAGCTGCCCAAGCCGTTTATGACCCTCGCCACCCAGAACCCGATTGAAACATTTGGCACATATCACCTGCCGGAAGCGCAGCTGGATCGCTTCCTCATGCGAATTTCCGTGGGCTACCCGGACAGAGCCGCCGAGATGAAGATGCTGGACATAATGCCACAGCGGCTGGAGGTCAGCCCGGTGATGACGCTGGAGGAGCTTATTTCACTGCGGGAGCAGGCCTCTGTGGTAACTGTCGCGGACAACGTGAAGGCGTACATTCTCTCGCTTGTGACGGCGACCAGATTCATGCCGCAGGTCAAACTTGGGGTAAGCCCCAGAGGTTCGATTGCGCTGCTTCGCTCGGCGCAGGCAATGGCGCTGATGAACGGCAGAAGCTTCGCCACCCCGGACGATGTGAAGGCGGTCGCGGGTGCGGTGCTTTCCCACAGGATCATGCTTGCGGCGGGGCAGACGGATTACGGCGCGCCCTACGACATAATCGCGCAGCTGCTTCAAAGCACAGCTGTTCCGGTATAATAAAAAGGCGCACAGAGTTAGCGCGTTGCCAATAAAGCAGTTTTTGACCCGCCGAGCAAATCATCTGTGAAAAAGATGATTTGCTCGGCGAGGCGGCATTGCCAAAGGCGGCTGAGACTTCCTGTGCGTCTTAACTTTTTGTTATATAAATGGTATAATCAACAGAGTGGAATTACTGTAACGTTTCTGTCTGACAAAAAACTGATTTCTGAAAATACTTGCTGTTAAATATGTAGTGAAATATACTTCACGAAATAGTTGTGTTATCTCAAATATGAGCAAATAATCTTCGTCACGCCGCTGTTTTTGCTGATACTATCCCTATATCGGATAGAAAGAGGCACACAAAGCCCTGTGTTGTATTACCATTTGTTATACATGCTGTAAAATCAACAGTTGGATATATCAACGACCCTGCATATTCCATCGATTTCCTCAAATCTAAGCATCAGTTCCGCACCGCCGAAATTCGCGATCATCTCGCCGCCGTTTTCGGCGAACTCCGTGCCGTTCTGATAGAGGAAACCCGCAGCCAGCAGTCGGTGGTCGCAGTAGTAGCCGCGGATTATTTCAAGGTACTGCCGCAGGAACTCCGGAAACTCCGCCGGGGCGAATATGTCCTCCGGCAGCCCGGGAATGGTGACAAACGCCGCACCTCCGTCGTAAGGGCAGCGGTAGTAGCAGAGCGCTTCTTCGGACGCTCCACAGGCGAGCATGGACAGGTTGTGTCCGGTGTGCACCTCGTCCAGCATGAACTTCCCGGTCTGGAACTCTTCCAGGTCAGGCAGGGACTTCTTTGCACGTCTTGACGCGGCGACAGCCTTTTCGGGAAGTCCGCTCTCGGTGTGCGCCCAGCTCCACAGCCAGGTGTTCTGAATGTGCGATTCCGAGCCGAGTATTCCCGCCCGGAATTCCTGTCCGCCGAAGCGTATAATCCCCTCGTTGGGGTTGAGCTGCCAGCCGTTGTCGCCGATAATGCGCTCTCCCATGCGATTCTGGCGCAGGAACGCGGCTCCGCAGGAAAGTGACAGCAGGTCGATGAAGCTTGATTTATCGAAACGGGTAGGGCATCCAAGTATTGAACGATTTTCCATAGAAACTCCTATATATTGATATTCTGACCGAACTTCCTCAGGATATCCCGCATGAGAAGCTTGTCGATTTTGTAGACCTTTGTGTGACCGTGTGGGAGGTCGTCCACCCGAAGTTCAAACCTGAACCACACCTCGGAGTAATCCTCCTCGTAGTAGAAGGTGCAGAGCAGGTATTTGTTCTTGGTGGCGTAGTAGTTCACCGGGGTGAAGCTCAGAACGCTTCGCAGGTCCTTTTCAAGCTGCTGCTCCGTTTCGGCGATGGTGAGCGGCTCAAACTGAACCTTTTTTGTGCGTGGCAGGTTCTCGGCACGCTTTTCTTCCTCGGTTTTGCCGATTTTCGCTTTTTTGAACAATCCGAACATGGCATGACCTCCTTTTTATATATTATATCTCAAATACGGTTTATTGTCAATAAGCAGTGAATTCTGTCGGCGACTCACTGCATGAGAGGAAAAACCGCTCCAAACGGAGCGGTTCCAGCTTGTTGAAAAACCTAGTTTTGCCCGCGAAGCGGGCTTTTGAAATCCGTTTTTTGCCCCAGCTCTGCCGGGGCAAAAAACACTTCTATCCGCACAAGTGTACTGGCAACGGCTTACGCCTTATGCCTTACGCGCGCAGCGCGGATGTTCGGCGAGAAAGTCCCTTTAGGGACTTTTTCGACGGTCTGAACCGCTCCAAACGGAGCGGTTCAGTTATTTCTCGGGAAAACAAGGTTTTACAGATTGTTCCAGCCGCCATTCTTGATGATCTTGGCGTAATTCTTGTAGGAGAGATTGAGGTCAACATAGCCGTCAATGCCGGAAACAATGCCCTTGCTGCTGTACTGCCAGATACCGAAGTCGCCGGTGTATGTAGGAACGGTGTTCCACTGGGCGAGCCATACCTCGTAATCGGACAACTCCGGCATGTCAAGGTACTGGGTCAGCCATGTCTTGTTTGAGTAAAGCATTCCGTAATAGCCCGCGGCTTTTATCTCGTCGAGGAACGCCTTGACTATCTTAGTCAGCTTTTTCTTGCCGAGGTTTGCCTGGCTCTGCTCCTCAACGTCAAGAACCACCGGGTAGGTTATCTTGTACGGCTCGATAGTCTTTAGGAAGAACTGCGCCTCCTTTTTGGCGTCCGCAACAGTCTCGGCGTAGAGATAGTGATACACACCCACATACAGCCCCGCCTTTGTGGCTTCGACAACGTTATACTGGAAGGTGGTGTCCTCGGCGGAGGGGCGTGAGCTGCTCACCGGACCTCTGGACGCACGCAGCATTGCGAACTCAACACCGCTTTCCTTGACTGCGTTCCAGTCGATGGCGCCCTGCGCGTAGGAAACGTCAATGCCCTTGATACCGATGTCAGTTGCTTCTTCGCCGGCTTCTTCTGTTTCGGTGTCAGTGTCTACCGCCGGCGGCGTGTAGGAGTCGTCAACATAGCGGTAGTCTATCAGACGGCTGCTCTTTGATACCGCGAACCGCGCCGACTTTGACTTGTAGTATCTTACCGTGCGATCGAAAATGAACACACCGCTGTTCACTACCTCGCCGGTAAGCGAGAAGTAACCCGCCTGGGTGGTCCGACCGTTGATGGTGACTGCAAGGTAACTGCGGCAGATGAGCCTGCCGGTTTCGGTGGTCTGGAGGTCGCCGGTAACTTTGGTCTGGCTGTTTGAGGTAAGGGTCAGTTCGCCGTAGTTCAGCAGGATACCCTCTTTATAGATGTTCATAGTGCCGGATACAGTCATGATACCGGTGCTGCGGTTGATATATTCGCCGGAAATGCGCAGCAGGGAGCTGACGCTGCCCTTTACCGAGCCGTAGTTCTCCATACCTGCGCCGCCATAAACCGTTGTCGTGCCGGAGAACATCATCTCTGCGTCCGGCTCGATGGTGAGAACGCCGCGTACATTCAGCGACTTTTTCTTGTAAATAAGCAGCTGTGCGCCGGATTTAATCACAAACCTGCTTCCGGCGGGTATCGTGAAGCTGCTGCGGGGCGCTGTGTCGCTGTCTATGTAGTAGTTGGTGCCGGACTCCATTTTGGTCTTGCCGTCCCATTTAGTCCAGCCGGTGAGGTCTATCTCGGTGTACGGCTTGTCTGAAACGTCAAGCACGCTGTCGGTGTTCTTCACGCCGTCCTCCGCGTCAACCACCGTGGTTTCGGTGTTATTTCCGGGGTCGATGACCTCTGTGCCGCCGGAACTGCCGGAAGCAGCGCCGGAGTTGTCCGGGTCGATTATGGTGGTTTCATTGCCGAAGTCCGCAACAATTATCTGTGTGCCGTCCTCTGCGACAAGCACTGATGTTCCGTTGGGATTTCCCTCTGAAAAAGCGGAAACAGCGCTTCCCGCAAATATTACGGCAGCCACTGCGGCGGCTGTAAGTCGTCTGAAAAAAGTCATTGGTATCTCTCCATGGATAATGTCCTGTTGCCAAAATCTTATACTATTATTGTGACATATTTTTTCCGATTTGTCAAATGTTTTTTGTAATTTTGTGTATAGAAAAATCTGGTAAGCCGCGTTATCTTGACCGCTTCGCCAGTTTCTTTACAAAAAATCTGCGCTTGCTTTCCGGAGGCAGCAGCCGGTACAGTAAACGTTTCTTGGAGCTGCAGGACACGTCTACCCGGGGCAGTTCCTTTATTTTCGCCCCTCGGCGCTTCTGCGAGAAGATATATACGCCGGTGAATATCTCGCCGAGGTAGCCGTCGGTACGGTCTGACTGGAAGTCACCGTGCAGCGTTTTGACCTTGTCGAATTCCTCAAGAACCGGGAACAGTATCCCGCAGTACTCGGAAAAATGCGCCCTGTCCATTACGAACATGTTGCAGAAATACTGCCGTTCCTGCGCGAGGTAAAGCTGCGCGTCCTGCGACAGCTCCGGGGCTTTCTGCTCGAGGATCCCGAGGAACATATCAAGGTCTTCGCTGTAATGGAACGGCGCAGTGCGGTAATGCTCTCCGGCTGGAAGTCCCATGTCCTCGCTTCGTGGCGCGATGATGTCATACTCCCGTATCAGCCCTGCCCACTGTTCCTCACTGACCAGAAGCTTCTGCCGCTGTGCTTCGGACAGACTCCCCGCCGCGATATAGGGGCGTTTTGTCGCGGTTTCTCTGCCGAAAAACCTGCGATAGTGGCAGAAGCCGAAGTGGGAAAGCTGCTCGTTCTTCCACGCGTGGTAGTGCGCTGTCAGCTCGCAGTACTCCCGGTTCAGCCGGGAAATGCTGTCGCCGGTGTCATCGCCGGGCATTCCCTCCACCGGCGGGTTCAATGCTCTGCCGCACTGAATCGGTGTGCAGCAGGGCGGGACTGCTTCAAAGCCCTTGTGGCAGCACATGAATATTTTTAGGCTGGTATCGCTCATTGGTTCACCCCTGTAAATATGGCAGTACTTCGTCTTCAAGGTCGTAGGGGAAGATGCTTATGCGCTCGTCGCCGGGATTTTTAGAGCCGAGCAGCGAGCCTGCGGAGCTGTACAGAGGCTGGTAATACCCGTGTACCGGGGATTCCGAGAAGTCGAGGATATACACATGCTCATAGTCCTTCAGGTCGTCGTACACCTTCTGGAAGTCAATGTCCTCGGTGTCTTTGACATACTCTGCCTTTTCCGGCTTTGTCTGGAACATATAGCTTACAAACTCGTTGTAGTTGATGGAATAGAACTTAACTCCGGGCAGGTATGCGGTGTATTCCGAAAAAACCTCGGACGTTACGACTATTACCGAATCCTCCGGCAGCTCGTTCATAATAAATTCAGCCGCTTTTTTGGACTGGCTGTAGTCCTGCGTGTAATCCGAGAAAAGCAGCACCGCTCCTGCCGGGATAGTCGCGGCAAAATACACGAACAGCAGCATAAGATAGCTGCGCCGGAAATCATTGTCCCGTCTGCGCAGCCATTCTAACGCACTTCGCAGCGGCTTTGAGAGATTCTCGTTCAGCGGCTTCTGGTCGTGGTAAACCGGCTGCTCTGACTGCGCAGTCCAGAAGCAGAAAACGAACCCGAACAGGTATATAAACGCTCTCGACGGCAGCGAGAACCACATTATCTCGCTGGTAACGATGTAGAACACCGTAAACATCAGCTGCATGAAGAACTGTCGGCGATAATGCCGCAGCAGTATCAGCAGCAGAACGAACACTACGCCGAACATCATTATAAGGATATACGAAAGTATCGGCGGCAGAATATCCATTCGGCTGTCGAACAGCATCTGACAGCTGGTGTCCGGGAAGCTCATATAAGTGAGCTGCGCGATGACCGCAGGGGTAAGCTCCCGCTCGTTGCCGACATTCACCGACTTGAATGAACCGAGCAGCGGTATAATCAGTGCCAGCACGCCAATTCCCGCCACGGCAAGCCCGATAAGCCGCATTATGTTGCTCTTCATCGGCGAGGACTTCCACAGCGTGAACAGGTCGATTATCATATAAATGCCGAGCATTCCCACCAGACCGCACATCATGATATGAGTGTTCGCGAGAAGCCCCACCAGCAGCCCGAATATGACCGGGTGTTCCTGCCGTTTTGGGTAGACTATCGCCAGCAGCACCAGAAACAGCACCGCAAGACAGTAGGGGCGGGAAGTCACAGACCAGTAGAACAGAAATCCGCCGGAAAAGACGATAACACCCTTCAGCAGCGGCTTGAACGGCGCTTTCCACAGTATCAGCGCCACGGTAACGCAGGTTATGAACCAGCTTATAACCGGAAGTATCTCCGCCGTGAAGCCCATCACCGCAAAAACATGCAGTATAAAGAACCACAGGAACGGGTGTCCCTCGTGCGCCATCTGTGCGATTATCCCGGGAATGTCGTTGTCCCTGGCGATGTTCCATGCCTGTGCCTCGTCGAACCAAAGCTCGTGGTTGAGCGTGCCGATAAGCGTCAGCACAGCGTAGACTGCGAACATGCAGATGAGAATTATTCTGTTCCCGCCCGCGGTGTTTTTGCGTTTTGCCGTATCGCTCATTCCTTGCTCTCCTGTTTTTCCTCGTGATATTCCTTTTCGGTGTTGACGTTCCAGACGCTTTCCTTGTCAAGGTTTCCGCTGATGATGGAACGCGCCGCGTGCATTGCAGTCAGCATGGAATGGTCCATGTTGTTGTATCGGTGCTGTCCGTTTCGTCCAACGCAGAACAGGTTCTCGTAGCCGTCAAGGTACTCCCTGACCTCACCGAACCTCGAATAGCTCCCGAAGTATGCCGGGTACGCTTTCTTCACCTTTGTGGTGAAGCTGTCAACAATTTCAGAGCGCTTTATTATGCCTATCTGCTCCAGTTCCCCGGCGGCGAACTGAATAAATTCCTCCGGCGGGGTGTTCCACATCTTGTCGCCCTCGTTGCAGAAGTATTCCAGCCCCACCCAGACATGCTTGGTGTTGTCGTCCACCATGTAGGGCGACCAGTTGTTGAATATCTGTAAACGCCCCAGCTTTACCTCCCGCTCCTGAATGTATATCCAGCAGTCCGGGACAATTCCGTTTATAGTAGGCGTTTTGGTCTTGTTCTGTATCTCCAGCTTGTTCAGCAGCAGTCCCACGGTGATGAAGTCGCGGTAGGGAAGATTTGCTGCTATGTCCAGAATGTCAGAGGGTACCTCCGGCAGTGCCGCCGCTAAGTCCTTCACCGGCATTGAGGATATCAGAAAATCGCACTCTATGGTCTGCTCCCTGCCGAAGTCCGGGGAATTCTTATCGGTGCATTTCACCGTCACAGAATCCACCCTGCCGTTTTCTGCGGAGATACGCACCACCTCGCGGTTCATCAGAAGCTCAGCGCCCATTTCGCAGTCAATGTCCGCCAGCTTCTCCCAGAGCTGACCCGGACCGTATTTCGGGTAGTAGAACTCCTCTATCAGCGAGGTCTCCACCTTGCCGTCCTTTTTGCGGAACGGTTTTGACAGCGCCGAAGTAATGACCTTCCACACCGACAATCCCTTGACCCGCTGTGCGCCCCAGTCTGCGGCGATGTTGGAGGGGTGTACCCCCCACAGCTTTTCGGTGTAGTCCTCGAAGAACATCTGGTAGAGCGGCTTGCCGAAGCGGTTGATGTAGAAGTTCTCCAGCGAGGTTTCCGGCAGCTTGTGGAACACGCTTCCGAGGTAGCCGAAGCCTGCCTTTACTGTATTCACGAAGCCCATGTTGATGAATGTTGCCGGCTTCAGAGAGATGGGGTAATCAAAGAACCTCTTACGGAAGTAGATGCGCGAAAGCCGCGTCCGGGCGAGGAGCACATCGTCCAGCTTGTCCGGGTCGAGGGTCGGGTCGTCGGAGAAGGTGTGAGTACGTCCCAGCACCTTGTCGTCCTTTGAGGGCGCACCCTGAAGCGGCAGGATATCCGTCCACATCTTCATCACTTCCGGGTCTTTTGAAAAGAAGCGGTGACCGCCGATGTCGATACGGTTTCCGTTGTAGCGTGCCGTGCGGGATATTCCGCCGATGAACTCGCTTGCTTCCAGGATTATCGGGTGGTATTCCTTGCTTTCCTTGAGTAATGTATATGCGGCGGTAAGACCGGCGGGGCCTGCGCCTATAATAACAACGTTTTTCATTTGTCGCTCGCTTTACCCTTTCTGTCGAATATCAGCAGCTTGCGCCCAACGTAATTCCACACGAGGACTATCGCCGCCGCTGCGATTTTCACTATCATATAGCTGATGTGCATTAATTCAGTGCCGAGGTACATAATAAGCTCCGTCAGCCCCAGACCGATAAGCCCTATCACCGTGAACACCACGAATCCCAGCACAGTTTTGCCGTTGCCTTTATTTTCAGACTTCCTGAACACGAACACCAGCGACAGTATGTAATTAGTGGCAAGCCCGGTGACGAACCCCGCCGCTGTGGACAGAAACAGTTCCCAGAAGGACTCCCCGGTCAGCAGGAACTCCCGGAACAGGAACAGTGTTCCCCAGTCCACCAGAAAGGCAAGTCCCCCCACCAGTGCGTAACGGAAAAACTCCCAGAACAGCGCCGTCAGCTTTTTGCGTTTTTCTTCAGTCATGGTATTACTCCCCATCATAGCTTATTCAAATATTATAACACTTTTCCCGGATTTTTTCAACATATCGCCCGCCGCAGGGGGGAAAATCGTGACAATATACATTAAAGCACAGTTATTTTTGTGGAATTTCTTCCAGTCGTTTTCTCCCGGTAAGAATCTTGACATAATTTCCCGTCAATGCTATAATAAACTTGTCAGAAGAAAAGTTACTGAATATACATCGAAAAGAGGCACAACATGACTCCCCGATTAATAATCGTTATTCCCTGCTACAACGAGCAGGAGGTCTTACCCATAACCGCGCCGCAGTTCCTTGCGAAGCTGAACGCCCTCGCCGACGCCGGGCAGATATCCCGGGAGAGTCGAGTGATGTTCGTGGACGACGGCAGCAAGGACGGCACGTGGGACATCATCACAAGGCTTGCGGAGCAGGACGAGCATTACATCGGCATAGCCCAGAGCCGCAACCGCGGTCACCAGAACGCAGTGCTTGCGGGGCTGATGGAGGCGAAGGACATGTGCGACATCACCATCAGCATTGACTGCGACGGGCAGGACGACATCAACGCCATGGACGAGATGGTTGCCGCCTACCATGACGGCTGCGAGATAGTGTACGGAGTGCGCTCAAAGCGGGAAACCGACACCTTCTTCAAGCGAGCGACCGCACAGGGCTTCTACAAGTTCATGAACGCCATGGGCGCAGAGGTGGTGTACAACCACGCGGACTACCGCCTTATAAGCAGTCGGGCACTTCAGGAGTTGGCTAAGTTTGAGGAAGTGAACATCTTCCTGCGGGGAATGGTTCCGCTGGTGGGCTTCAAAAGCACCAGCGTGTACTACGAGCGCACCGAACGCGCCGCCGGGAAGTCGCACTACCCGTTGAGCAAAATGCTGTCGCTTGCCATGGACGGTATCACCAGCATGTCCATCAAACCAATCAAGCTGATAATTGCCCTCGGCATTATCGTCGCGGTGATAAGCTTCATCGGGATAATATGGGCGGTGGTGGAAGCTATTCTCGGCAGGACGGTATGGGGCTGGGCTTCAACCACCTGCATTATCTGCTTCCTGAGCGGCGTACAGCTTATTTCGATAGGCGTTATCGGCGAGTATATCGGAAAGATATACATGGAGGTAAAGCACCGCCCGCGCTACATAATCAGCGAGCGGACATGGGAGAAGAAAGACTGATACTAATAACCGTTTGAACGAAGGAAAAGATTTGCTGAAAGACAGTACCGA
>JBJFGA010000172.1:0-3247 GCA_051892275.1 Oscillospiraceae bacterium
AAGGGACGTCGGCTCATTCTTACCATTCCCGATGAGGATATCGAGGTAGTCCTTGCAAAGGCTGCGGACGTGATTACATACGTTGAGCACGGCGTGTGCGACATTGGTGTTGTCGGCAAGGACACCATCATGGAGCACGGCGGGAAGTTTTTTGAGATAAGCGACCTCGGCTTTGGCAGGTGCAAGTTCGCGCTTGCCGGGAAGAAGGGCGGCAATTTCTATGAGGGCTACGGCGTAAAGACTGTTGCCACCAAGTACCCCACGGTCACACGCAATTACTTCGAGAGCAAGGGCATGGACGTGGATATAGTCAAAATAGAAGGCTCGGTGGAGCTTGCGCCGCTGGTGGGTCTTGCGGACGGTATCGTGGATATCGTGGAAACCGGCACTACCCTTAAAGAAAACGGTCTGGAGGTATGGGAGGACGTTGCCCCCATCTCCGCAAGACTTATCGTGAACACCGTAAGCATGAAGCTCAAACAGGAGCGTATTTCTAAAATCGTAAAGCAGATAGAGGAGAATTTGTGATGATAAGAATAATCAAGGCTGACGGAGCTGAAAAGCAGTTCCTCGCAGAGGTAGAAAAACGCGCCGGTGAAGTAAATGCCGACGTTGAAAAGACCGTCCGTGCTATCATTGCGGACGTAAAGGAGAACGGCGACGCAGCGGTAAAGAGTTACACCGCGAAATTCGACTGCCCGAACGCACAGTATTACAGAGTGCCGGACGAGGCGATACAGGACGCGCTGACCGAGGCAAACGAGCAGAACCCCGACTTCGTGAACGCAATGCTGAACGCTGTGGAGAACATCACCGCGTTCCACGCAAAACAGAAGCGCGAGGGCTTCTGCGTGACCGAGGAAAACGGCGTTATCATGGGTCAGCGAGTGAGAGGTCTTGACCGCGTGGGACTGTACGTTCCCGGCGGCACGGCGGCGTACCCGTCCTCGGTGCTGATGAACGCAATTCCCGCGAAAATCGCCGGAGTTAAGGAGATAATCATGGTGACACCGCCCCTGAAGGACGGCACTGCAAACAAGGATATCCTCGTTGCGGCGGCGCTGTGCGGAGTGGATAAGATTTACCTTGCCGGGGGCGCACAGGCGGTTGCGGCGCTGGCTTTCGGCACGGAGGAGATACCGAGAGTTTCAAAGATAGTAGGCCCCGGCAATATTTTCGTTGCCACCGCAAAGAAGCTGCTTTACGGCACTGTGGACATCGACATGATAGCAGGTCCGAGCGAAATTCTGGTGCTTGCTGACGAAACAGCTAACCCGAAGTATCTCGCCGCCGACCTGATGTCGCAGGCGGAGCACGACAAGCTGGCAAGCGCGGTCATGATAACCACCAGCATGGACGTTGCAGTAAAGACACAGGCTGAAATAGAGCGGCAGAGCGCGTATCTTTCCCGCAAGGAGATAATCGACTGCTCCCTCGACAACTACGGCGCGATAATCGTGTGCGACGATATGGACTATGCTGTGGAGTTGGCTAACAAGATAGCTCCGGAGCACCTCGAAGTCGTTGCGGAGAACCCGATGGAATACATCGGCAAGCTGGACAACGTAGGCTCGCTGTTCCTCGGGCAGTATTCACCCGAGCCGCTGGGGGACTACTACGCAGGCCCGAACCACGTTCTTCCTACAAGCGGCACTGCGCGGTTCTTCTCGCCGCTGGGCGTTGACAGCTTCGTGAAGCGCTCCAGCTACATCTGCTACACAAAGGACGCGCTTCTTGACGCCGCGGACGATATTATCCTTATCGCCGAGCGGGAAAGACTGACGGCTCACGCTAATTCTATCAGGGTGCGCAAGGAGGACTAAATGAACCGGACTGCTGAAATAACCAGAAAAACCAAGGAAACCGACATCACCGCAAAGCTCGACCTCGACCAGAGCGGCACTGTTGACATCTCCACCGGGATAGGCTTTCTCGACCACATGCTGACCGCGTTGGCGGTACACGGCGGGTTCAGTCTTGTCCTGAATGCACAGGGAGATCTCCACGTTGACGGTCACCACACCGCCGAGGACGTCGGTATCGTGCTGGGTATGGCGTTCAAGGAAGCCCTCGGCGACAAGTCCGGGATCATGCGCTATGGAAGCGCGTTTATTCCTATGGACGAGTCCCTCGGTTTCTGCGCACTGGACATCAGCGCAAGACCTTTTCTGGTGTTCAACGCGCAGTTCACCAACGAAAGGGTAGGGGAGTTCGACACCTGTCTTACCGAGGAGTTCATGCGTGCTTTTGCGTTCAATGCGGGGATAACCCTGCACCTGCGCTGTGAGTACGGCAGTAACGACCACCACAAGATAGAAGCGCTGTTCAAGGCGCTCGCATACGCACTGAAAGCTGCGGTCAAGCGCAACTCTGACGGAGCGGCGGTTTCTACAAAGGGCGTGCTGTAAATTACGGCTGGATATGGGAAAGACAATATGAACCGAGAATACCTTGAGGAGCTTCACAAGCTCTTGGCACTAGAATTTAACTGCTCTGCGGAAGATTTTCTGAGAACGGAAAATGTTCTCACAGAACCAGCGCTCCATGAGGGCAGACGCAATTATTCACCGGAAAAATACTTTTTCCACATGGTAACGACCGGGGGAAATGCGGTTATTACTGCGGAGAAATGCCTGCATTCCTTTCTGCTGGACTTTATGAAGGACAGAACCGGGCATTTCCTCTTTGAGATACCAAACCTTCTCCCACTTGAAGCGGAATTGAACAAATTCGGTTATACACTGACCCAGACCTACCACTGTACGGTGGTTCTATGATAAGGAAATTCATCATTTCTACGGCGACAAGCGCTTTCCGAATGCTATCTGCCCGGAATTTAAGCCAGAGCGCCCGGACAGGATCGTTGTGTGCGCTTATGATGGTGAACAAATCATGGGCATGGCTGGCAGCTCTGAGGACGCACCCGGCTGGCAGCAGATAGGCATTGACGTTTTGCCGGAATACCGCTCAACGGGCGTCGGCACATACCTTGTCACACTGTTGAAGCAGGAGATACACAAGCGCGGTGAAATTCCGTTCTACGGGACAAGTGTGTCTAATTATCACTCGTGGAATATAGCGATAAACTGCGGTTTTCGCCCTGCTTGGGTGGAGATTGGCGCAAATAAAAGAAGCATTTGATGATAGTCAATGCGGAAAGAAACAGCTAATGGAGAATAGCACACAGGGCTACAATCTCATCGCCGTATTCTCACCGGACGGAGAAAAAGTCCTCATGTGCCGGCGT
>JBJFGA010000173.1:0-3238 GCA_051892275.1 Oscillospiraceae bacterium
GCCGACCAAGTATTATTTTAATCTTTTCACCTATTGTAAGTGGCATATTGTCACCCCCTTTTCTTGTATTATACCATGTACACACTAAAATGTCAAGTGTAAAAAATATTTTCAAAAATACACGAAAAAGTTGCAAATATCTATTGACAAACGACACTTTTTAGTGTATAATATAATCAAGCTCAACAGAGCAAATCAAATCAGAAAGGACACAAAGCCATGAAAGCTAAAGACATCAAAAGCAAGGTTATGACGATAGCAAATGCCCTCGTGAAGCAGGGCGCGAGCCGCTCGGCTGCAATGGTTCAGGCGTGGATCACCGTGAAGCTCCACCGCATTGACACCAAGACCGCCGGAGTGACGCACGGCAACCGGCAGAAGCTTCTCGCTCGCCTGTCCCGGTACTCGCCGGACGAAATCACAATCAAGCTCCAGAGGGAGCAGGACAACGCAGCGGACAAGAACGCCGTGCAGGTTATAGCAGCGGTTAAGGGGAAAGGCTCTGCGGTTATGGGCTACTTGAACAGGCAGCTAGCCGCCGCAATAGCGCCGCTCCTGGATAAGGGCAAGGAAGTTATCAGCACGTTCCTGGCGGTTACCGGAGGCGCTGAATACTACCTCAATTACGGCTTGAATATCAGACTAGCCGTGTAAAGGAAAAGCCCTTGCAGGTGCGAACTGCAAAGGGCTTCGGGTGGTGCTGCGCATGGCACAACACGATTGAATACAAGTATATTGTACCATGCTGCGCCGCTCTTGTCAAGACTAAATGAAAGGAAAATTTCACAAATGAACACAGTAGAGAAGTTATATTATGACCTGCAAGACGGCAAGGTATACAATGTGCTTATAGGCTGGGGCGCTGCTGACAAGCCGTATGAAGACCTTGTAGAGAAGTGGAAGCTTGACCTTGATCGCCAGAACGAGCTTTTTGAGGTAGTTTCGGGGATTTCCGCAACAAGTGAAGAACACGGCTTCGAGCAGGGGTTAAAGCTGGGCCTGAAGCTGGCGTTTGAGTTATTCGGCAATACATAGACATCAAAGCGGGGCAAACACCCCGCTTTTCTCTACGTCATCAGAGGGCGGCAGAAACACCGCTGAAATGTTCGCGCCGCTCTAATGAGTAACTTTCCTCATGATCGGCGCACAGCTTGTATAAGGCTAATTCTGGAGCTTCTCGTGATTTGGTGTTCCCGGTATCGCTCCGGCTTATCTGCTACTATTTCAGCGCCGCTCCTGCGTGCGCCATGAGTGCGCCATTGTGGTGAAAGTGCGCTACACGAGATTAAATGGAATAAAATACAAAATGCTGTTTTGTCGCATAACACCGCCGCTCGTTGAATACTGCAAAAAACTGCAAAACGCAAAAAATCACTTTGGGGTGGTAGAGGCCGCAGGTTCAAATCCTGTCACTCAGACCAACATAAAACCGCTCGGGCAATAGTCCGGGCGGTTTTTCTTTTTGATTTCAGAACAGTGCAAAATGGCTTGTGGAGCGGCTTGACGGGTGTCGGGGCGCTCTTTTGATATGTCGAAAAAGAATGGTTATAGTATGACGTGCTTACTAACGTTTTGGGGGGGATTGGCATTTCGGGCGCACTATTTATAATTCTGAAAACATTCAGAAACTATCGAGAAAACAACTCGCTGACATCTGTAATACTTCTTCAGCAGAACTTCTAATAAGATATTTACGAAAAGTATGGACTGCCCGTCGGCTTGGGTAATTTTGTCGATGAAGTAAACGATTTTATTGTCGAATACAATTACATCAATATGTATTCTCCCTCTGTTTACAAGCCCGCAATACGCCGTCCGTCTGACCTTATGTATTGCAGTGTTGAGTTTAACGAAGGCTACAATAATTACTACTACATATCAGACGATGACAGCATAGAGGTCGGCGACCGTGTAGTTGCCCGGCTGGGCGAAACAACCGCGAGGCTGTTGTAAAAGTTGTGAAAGTGGAGTATTTCCAGCCCGACAACGCGCCGCTGCCACCAGAAAAAACCAAGTATATTATCTGCAAATGCCCATCAGAGAAAGAGGACATTCCTTGCCTGCCTGAAACAGATTAACAGTACATTTCCGTCAAATTCGGTGCTGTTGTTCGGTTTCTTGTGGATTTCTCAACAGAAATCAAGCGGCGGTTGAGTTTCCTTGTAAACTAAATTTCTTTTTGAATTTCTAAACCGCAATTACGTTGAAATCAACCGTGTCTTGTGATATAATATAAAAAAAGAGCAGGGAGGGTGCAGGATATGGAAAACACATTCAACGCAAATCTTCGCAGGATACGCAAGGAAAAGGGAATAACGCAGGAACAGCTTGCGGACGCGGTGGGAGTATCCGCGCAGGCGGTTTCCAAGTGGGAGATGAACAGCTTCCCGGACGCGGCGCTCCTGCCGGGTATCGCTGAGAAACTCGGGGTTTCGATAGACGAGCTTTTCGGGTTAAGGAACGAGAGCATGTCCATATACGACAGGGTGATGGAGCACATCAGAGCCACTCCGGTTGAAAAGTGCTTTGACGAGGCTTTCAGTATCTGCCGGGCAATCATCATGGCGAAATGCGGCTGCCCGAGGTACGAACCCGTGATACCCGAAATATTAGCCTCTGAATACGATAACCACAGCCGGCTTAATTTCAGCAATGGTTTTATGGAAGCGCGGAACAACGGCGACTTGCAGTATGTGTTCCTGTTCCCCGAGCCGAAATGCGGCTACGACAAGGTGCTGAAATATGACGAGCGGTATGTGAAGCTGTTCAGCGTACTGGCAATGCCGAATGCGTTGAAAGTCCTTTATTTTATCGCGGGCAGGGACGGCACGATGTTCTTCAAAAAGGACACTCTTATGCACGAGCTGGGTATCTCCTCCGAGAACGCCAAGGAGATAATATCAGCTTTCTGCGATATAGGGCTTATCTGGGAAGCTACCCTCAACGGCGGCGAAAACAGCGAGAAAATATATCAGTACATCTCACGCTGTGAGCTGGTGGCTTTCCTCGCTGCCGCACGATATTTCATGTGCCCGCCGAATAGCTTCGGTTATAGTTCAGATGGGCGACAGGAGCGTTACCTTAAGAATGACACCTATAAAAAGGAGAACGGTGATGAAAAAGCAGAAAAATAACGAAAAGCAGAACCCGCTTCACCGCGAATACGGGCTGTGGAGCAATATCCGCTGGACGCTCTCCGCAATGAAGCGCGGCTCAAAGCGGCTGATGATACTCATTC
>JBJFGA010000174.1:0-3238 GCA_051892275.1 Oscillospiraceae bacterium
CGAAATATCAATACCGAGAGCGTCATTCACCTTTTCAGCGAATTCCATAGCGGTATCGGCGCTTTTCCCCATTGTCACGTTGAATAAGTTTAGGTTCTCGACATACTGTGAGGAAGCCTCAAAGCACTCAACAAGCACGTTTTTCAGCTTCATCAGCGAAGCCCACGAAAACAATGATTTCACAGACAGGTTGCCGAGAGTATTACCCAGCCGCCCCATGCTGTTCGCGTTCCGCTGTGTGGACTGCATTATCTGCGCTATCGCAGTAAGACCAGATCCGGCACGTTCTGCAACTTCAACCAGTGGCTGGAGCGAGTTTGTAAGCTGCTGCACATTTTGCGAGAACTGCGTGAAATCTATCTGGTTTATCTGCTGCGCCGCCGCAGGGATACGGTTTACCGCGCTTACAAACCTGTTAATTCCGCTGGCATTCGCCCCAGACAGCGGTGCAAGCGCAGAAGTCAAACCTTGTATTCTCGCCGTATCTATCGCCGGCATATTGTTTATCGCCGTGACTATCTGCGGAAGCTGCGACAGGCTGTTTGTGATACCGTTCAGCCGTATATTCTGAACCCCCTGCAAGGAATTCAGCGCACCCGACAGCGAAGAAAGCTGCGCAGTCACGTCCGGGAACTGTGATATTGCCGTCAGCGAAGGACCTGCCCCCGCTAGCTTGTTTATTGCCTTAACATAGCTTGAAACGTCAGCAGCACCGGTCAGATTGTCCAGAGATTTCAGCGCCGTTACCGCCTGCGTGACCTTTTCAAAACCGGTAAGGTTCTGTATGCCAGCCACCGAAGCAGACAGCTTCTCCATCTGCTTTGAGAGCTTGGAAAGCCCGCTCCCGGAGCTTGTCAGCGTGGACACCGGATTTACCAGCCGTTCAAGCGACTGAATGAGCCGGTCTATCGCGGCGGACGCGTCGTTGCTGTCGGATTCGATTTGTATTTCCAGTTCGTCAATCGTTGCTGTTGCCATTCTTTTGCTCCTTTCTTTTGTATTGAGAATTTACCGCCGCAGCGAAATTGTCCATAGCAATCTTCATGCGAAGCCGCGCTGCTTCTTGCTCCTGCGCCTTTTCCTCTGCGGTTTTTTCTTTGGGGAATATCTCAATAGGTTTATCGTAATATTCCGCCGGAGAGCTGTTCTCGCCTGAGAAAGCGTTTGATAATACCACACCGAAAGCGTTCATATTGTAGAACCCCTCCAGCCATGCGGTGTAATTCTTTTCCTCTATCTCACGCTTCCTGCGCTTCTGAAATGCCCGTAAATAAAAACCGGGAAGGCAGTTTTCGCCCTCCCAGTAATCGGCCTAGCTCATGCCTATTGACATATAGAAAATGCAGTTTTCGTCAAGCAGCCTGATTATTTCTTCGGGGGAATTCAGTCGCTCTCCTCGGGATTCTCCCACACTGCGTTTCCCTCGTCTGCGCCCTCGGATTCGGTGTCGCCGCAGAGGTCGGACAGAGCCTCGCCGTACTGTTTAACCAGCGCATTGAGGAACTCCGGCTTAACGTTCTTGGGGAGCGCGTCATAGATCTCCTCCACCTTCTTCTCGGAGATGGTGGGCTGGTACTTCTTAAATGCGCAGAACACGAAAGGAATGGTCGCCAGAAAGGGCTGACCGGTAGGCAGTAAATCCTGCACCGTGAAGCCTGTCCGGGCGAAATTCTTAGCCGCCGCGCGGTCATAGCCCGCCTGATAGTTCTTGCCGTTGTAGTTGATAGAAAGTGCCTTGCTCATGTCGTTTGTCCTCCTAAATTAAGCCGCTGTCGGCTCTTCTACTGTTATCTTCTCGTCTGTGCGGACTACTTCGCCGGTGGGCGAAAGATATACGTTGACCTCGTTCACGCTGTTGACCTTTCTTGCGTTAAGGCTGATTCTTGCCGGTTCAGCAGTGTAAGCGTAGGTTTGCAAACCCGGAGTGATAACGTATATCCACAGCGCCAGTCCGCTTTCCTTTGCGGTTTCGGCAGCGTCGCACATAGCGTCCCACTCCGTTTCAAGCAGGCTTGTGAGGTTCGCAACGTATGCGTTTGCGCCGGAAAGGTCTTTCAGACCATTGGTGTATGTCTTGTACTGAGTGCAGCTGAGGTCAGTCGTTTCAAGCTGCTCCGGTTGCGGGTTCATGTCCGGTGTTTCCTTGATATCAGGAATGAGCTTTGCTGTGGTAGGCATAGTGCCAGCCGTAGTTTCCACAGCCCAGCATACCTGCGTACCCGCAGTAGTAATAGGAATTCCGCGTTTAAGTCCCATATAAATTTACCTCCTGTTAAGATGTATACAGCACGTTATCCGTGCCGATAATTCCCTCATACCGCATAGTGTAGCGGTATATCGTCATGTCCGCAAGGTTTGTGACGGGCTGTCCGAACGTGCGGATAAAGCCCATGCTCTCCATTACCTCATCAACGGCGGCGGCAAGCTCCCGCGCCTGCTGCTTTTTGTCGTCTTCAAGGTTGGAGTACACCTCGCACTGATACATTAGCTTTGCGTGATTTTCGCGGCTCTGCGCGGTCTGTGAAGCCGCCAGCGCAACGTTTGACTGTTCCCACAGGCACACCGCAGGAAGCTCCGGCGGCGCTCCGGCAAGGGGAACGCTGGCAACGTAGATATCGCCGTACTGCTCCTCCAGAGCCTCTGCCACCCGGTCAAAGACCGTACTCTCAATATCTATCATTGAAACACGCTCCTTGCCACAGGAACAACGCTCGCACGGAGCATTTGCGCCGTTTCAAACATAAATGGCCGTGACGGCATTCCCTTTGTCCATGCGTAGATCGTTCCGTTTTTCGCCGTGTATTTGTAGGGGTTCGGGTCGTTATCGTCGGTCGGGTACCACCAGCCTAATTCGCCATGCTGATTGATGTCGTACTTCCAGCCGAGTATCGCCGTGTCCGGGTGCGGAGCGCCCTCGCCCTTAATACCCGTGCCGAACTCCACATACACCGCGTACCCGCAGGAGCATTTCACGAAGCCGACATTCCCGCTTGCCTCGCCCTTAATGCTGGAAGCAAGCTGCCCGGTCTCCGCGAACGGCAGCACCGCCGCCACCGCGAATTCCTCCCCGGCGGACGTCAGAGCCTCGACTATTGCCGAAGCCGCCGCCTGAACCTTAGCCTGATACTCCCGAAGCTCCCGAACCGCCTGCTTCACGCCCTCCGCAGACAGCCTCACCTTAATTGCCTTCATTGATATCGACCCTCTTAATAGCGTACTGCGAAGCGTTCAGCGACCG
>JBJFGA010000175.1:0-3230 GCA_051892275.1 Oscillospiraceae bacterium
TGAACCCGAGGTGCGACCCGGTGCCGCAGCTGAGTCGGAGTCCGAAACCGAGGTGCGGCCCGGGGTCGCACCTGAACCAATCGTTCCAGCAGCACCTCCCCCGGAAAACTACCATATTCCCACAGATTTTGTATATTCCAGCGGACCAAAAGCGAAATATTCCGCCAACGTTGCTGCGATAAAAACGCTGAAACGCATTGAAGCTGAACATCGCCGCGCTTCCCCGGAGGAACAGGTAATTCTGGCGCAATACAGCGGCTGGGGCGGTGTTGCTGACGCTTTTGACAGCAGCAAGGAAAACTGGCACAAGGAATACACCGAGCTTAAAGACCTGCTCACCGAAAAGGAATACCTTGCGGCGAGAGAAAGCACCCTCACCGCCTTTTATACTGAGCCTTATATTATAAATAGCATTTATAAGGCGCTGGATAATTTCGGTTTCATGGGCGGCAATGTTCTTGACCCGGCAATGGGAACAGGCAATTTCTTCGGCTGTATGCCGGGGGAAATGGTGGAAAACTGCCGTTTCACCGGCGTGGAGCTGGACAGTATCACCGCCCGTATCGCAAAGCAGCTCTACCCCAACGCCCAGATACAGCACAAGGGATTTGAGCGCACCAAGTTCCAGAACGGCACATTTGACCTTGTCATCGGCAACGTTCCTTTCGGGGATTTCAGCTCATACGACCCGGAATATGACGGATACCTCATTCACGATTATTTCTTTGTAAAGTCGCTGGATAAGCTGAAACCCGGCGGGGTTATGGCGCTTATCACCTCTGCGGGAACAATGGACAAGGAAAACAACGCTCTGCGCAGGGAACTGTTTCGCAGAGCGGATTTTATCGGCGGTGTCAGACTGCCGGACGACGCTTTCCGCACTGCGGGAACTCAGGCGGTAACGGATATTCTCTTTTTTCAGAAACTGCCGCAGGAAAGAGATTATTCTGAATCTATCGAGGATAACCCCAAGCCCGAATGGGTGGAAACAAAGCGTGTTTTCGGTGAACGCTGCATTTACAATGAGAACCGGTATTTCAGCTCCCACCCGGAAATGGTTATCGGCAAGCCCGAAATAGTTTCCGGACCATACGGAAACACTCGCACGATAAAGTCCGAGGGAAACACCGCCGAAAGGCTCTATCAAGCCGTTGAAAAGCTTCAATGCACCTTTTCCGCTGAGCCAACGGTGGACGAACTGCCGGAAGATGAGGAGTACGGAAATATCCCGGAGGAAGTTCAGCCGTACACTTTTTTCGTTGATAACGGCAGGCTGTACTACGCTGAGAACCGCAGCGCAGTTCCCTATGATGGAAAGGGAGAAGCGCGGATAAAAGCCATGTGCGGCATTCTCTCCCGGCTGGAAGATGTTACTGCGGCACAGAAACGCAAATGCTCCGACAGCGAGCTGAAAATGCTTCAATCCCGGCTGAACAACGCTTATGACGGTTTTGTCAAGAAATACGGCTATGTCAACAGCCGCACAAACGTTTCCGCTTTCAGTGATGACGTCCGTGCGCCGCGGCTGTCGGCGATAGAAAATGTCGTAGAAGCCCCGGACGGTATCATCACCTATTCCAAAGCGGATATTTTCACCCAGCGCACAATCAATACCGAGCATATCCCGACCCATGTGGATACGGCTCTTGAAGCTATGCACCTGTCGCTGAACACCCGCCAGGCCGTAGATATTGAATACATTTCACAGCTCTGCGGAAAGGAAAAGGACGAGGTTATAGAGGAACTCGGCGGCCGTATCTACTGCAATCCGGCGAAGAATACCGGCGGAAAATACTCCGGCTGGGAAACTGCGGAGGAATACCTCTCAGGACACGTCCGGTCAAAGCTGGCTCTGGCGCAGGAAATGGCAAAGGAAAACCCTGATTTTGAACGCAATGTTTCGGCTCTGCTGGACAATCAGCCGCCGAAAGTCGAGATAACCGACATCGGTTTTCGATTTGGCACAATATATATTCCGCTGGAGCTGGTGCGTCAGTTCATATACGAAACCTTTGAAACTCCTATGTGGCAAAGAGAACGTCCGAACGGTTCACATTCCTCAAAGGATATTTCGATAAAGTACATCAGCGAGCTGAACGAATGGAAAATCACCAATTGTGGAAGCCAGCAGGGTGTTCTTGTTACACAGACCTATGGCACGAAAAGGCTGAACGCCTACGAGCTTGCCGAACTTACTCTCAACCAGAAGCGAGCTGCAGTTTATGATTACAGGTATGATTCAGACGGGAAAACTGAAAAAATATTCAATCCAAAGGAAACCATTCTTGCGCGTGAATGTCAGGACAAAATCGAGCAGGCATTCCACGACTGGATAATGGCGGACAAATCCCGTATTGAAACCATAGAAACCATTTTCAACGACCGCTACAATAACATAAAGCCCCGCCAATACAACGGCGGGTACATCAACGTTCCCGGCATGAACCCGAACCTGTCGCTGCGTCCGCACCAGAAGAATGTTATCGCCCGGATCGCCGCCACCGGCACCTGCATGATGGCGCATGAGGTAGGCGCTGGGAAAACGGCGGCTATGGGTGCGGCGGGAATGTATCTGAAGTCCATAGGAGCCTGCACAAAGCCGCTGTATGTTGTGCCGAACGCAGTTGTAGCGCAGTTCGGCGAGGAATTACAGAGGTTTTTCCCGGAAGCAAAAATACTCGCTGCGACCTCAAAGGACATGGAAAAGTCACAGCGGCGGCGGTTTCTTTCAAAAATCTCTGTCGGGAATTACGACGCTATAATCATACCCCAGTCGCAGTTTGAGAAGATACCTATGTCGCTGGAACGTCAGGAGGCGATGTATGCCGAAAAGCTCAGCGAGATTTCAACCGCTATCCAGCTTGTAAAGCAGGACAGAGGTGAAAGATATACCGTCAAGGCTCTTGAACGGGAACTCAAATCGCTGGAAACCAAACTTGAAAAGCTCCGGGCAGATTTCAAGAAGGACGATTTCATCACCTTTGAGGAACTAGGCTGCGACTTTCTTTTCGTGGACGAGGCGCATAATTACAAAAATCTGGCGGTGTTCTCTAAGATGAGCAATGTTGCCGGAGTGAACTCTAACGCAAATTCTCAGAAAGCCTTTGACATGGAGATGAAATGCAGATACCTGCAGGAGCTTCATCACGGCGGCGGTGTGGTTTTCGCCACAGGAACGCCCGTAATCACACCTTACCAACACTCAAATACTAAATTTAATATCAATACCC
>JBJFGA010000176.1:0-3226 GCA_051892275.1 Oscillospiraceae bacterium
ATGTGCAGTGTAAACCATCTTCTGCGTCAAACCTCCTAGTAAGGCACACAGCCTTACGTCGTCGGCTTTCCTTGAATTTGGTTCACCCTGCCCATTTTTGCTTTTCACAACGGTTTTTAGAGATGCCCATAATTCAATTGCAGGAACACAAAACCGCCTTTGACACAAAGTCAGAGGCGGTTTTTTATATGTATAGCGTCACTCTTGCGTTTCAGCGATGTAGGGTATAGGGTCGAGGTTTACGGAAAGTTCCGTTCCGTCCGAGGTGAAAACAACAGTGCCCTGGATATCCGTGCGGAAAACGCGTATCCCTTTCTTGTCAAGGCGCTTCAGCACCGCGTCAGTGGGGTGACCGTAGGAATTGCCCGGACCGCAGCTTATCACCGCGTATTCCGGCTCGGTCTTTTTCAGGAAGTTCGCCGAGGTGGAGGTTTTCGACCCGTGATGACCTACCTTCAGTACATCGCACTTGATGTTTGTCCAGATTCCGTCCTCCTCTTTCTTTTCAGCGTCACCGGTGAAAATAAAGACGGTTTCGCCGAAGGTCAGCTTTATCACGACAGAATTGTTGTTGCTGTTGTCCTCATCCGGCTCCTTCGGGGCGACTACCTCGGCGGTCAGGTCGCCGTCGCTTAGTATCACGTCCCCCGCCATGACTTCCTTCAGCGGCACTGAACTGCTCTCGGCGGCGCTGAGCATGTTCTCGTACACCGTGGTGTCCGCGTGGTCAGGCGGCAGATACAGTCCGCCCGCGGGCAGCGTTGTAAGCACCTCTTCCAGACCGCCGATATGGTCGCTGTGCGGGTGGGTCGCCACAACATAGTCGAGCCCACCGTAGCCCTGCTCATATATATAAGTCACCACAGCGTCACCGTATTCGCGCTCTCCTGCGTCAATGAGCATGGTTTCGCCGTTGGGCAGCTCGATAAAACAGCTGTCACCCTGACCGACGTCGATAAAATGCACCTTCAGTATACCGGTGGCTTCCGGGGTTTCTGCGGTGAAGGCAGGTTCTTCGGTGGGGGCAGGCACTGAGGTGTTTTGTTCGGCCGCAGGTTCGGTTGTCTGGACGGTCACAGGCTCGACTGTTTGTCCGGGTGCAGGCTCGGCGGTCGGCGCAGGTGTTGTACCGGATGATACCGCAGGCGGCTCCGGGGAGAAGCTGTGGAACTCCGGGAGCCCGGAAATGTCAAGGTGTTCGCAGCTGGTGCAAAGCAGCAGCACCGCACCGGTCAGCGCTGCCAGAAAGCGCCTGTAACCAGAAGCAAACGTGATGTTATGTCCTTTTCTATCTGTCATATTTCTCCCTCCTGATTAATAAGTATATTGTTTTTTAGCGGCTCTGTCAAGTACAATTAAGGGACAGTTTATGCTAATTAATTATATGATAGATTTTTAGAAGAGAGGAAGAACATGTATATTCTGTGTGATATTTGGTTGGTATAAGTTTTCAACTATGATTTGCACCGCTTTATAAGTTATGAGGTATATTAGACAAAAACAGTTTATGTGTGCTGTAAATGGAGTATTGAAGGTCGTTTTCATGGCATTTTCACGAAATACATGTGCATAACAAACAAAACTATCGTTAATTTTTTATACGAGTTCATAAAGTTTATATTAACCTATTGACAATTAACTTGAAAGTTAATATAATATAAACAGGTTAAGCGGTAATGTAAACCAACGTTTAAGTTATTCTTAACTGTTATTAACCAGTTCATAACATATCTCATGGAGGAAAACACAATGAAACTAAGAAAGCTTATGGCAGGATTTCTTGCAGCAAGCACAGCATTAAGTCTTGCAGCGTGCAGTGGCAACACCACCAGCACCAGCACCGCAAATTCCAATGCAGCAAACAACAGCACAGAAAACAGCGCTGCTGACAACTCCACCGATAACAGCACCGCAAACAATACCGAAAGCACCGCTTCCGGTGACAAGCTCACCCTTACCGTACTCACTCACCGCACCGACAGAAAGGACGACGGATCCCTTGCGGAGATGACAAAGTCCTTTGAAGAGGCAAACAACTGCACCGTTGTATATCAGGCATTCACAGACTATGCTACCGACGTTCCCACAATGATGAACACCACCGACTACGGCGACGTTCTGATGATCCCGGACACCGTAAAGCTGGAGGATCTCTCCAACTTCTTTGAACCGCTTGGTACTTATGACGAGATGAACGCGAAATACATGTGGGCTGACAAGAAGATGTATGACAACACCGTATATGGTGTTGCTCACCTCGGTACTATCGCAGGCGGTATCTGCTACAACAAGCGTATCTGGAATGAGGCTGGCATCACCGAGCTGCCCAAGACCCCCGAGGATTTCATAGCTGACCTTAAGCTGATTGCAGAAAAAACAGACGCTATCCCTTATTACACCAACTTCGCAGACGCAAGCTGGACTTTGGTACAGTGGGCTGCGCTTGTAAACTCCGCTTCCGGCAGCAAGTCCTATGAGACTGACATTCTCACAAGCCAGAGAGATCTGTTCGTTCCCGGCGACGCTTACTATGAAGTATACAAGCTGATGTTTGACGTATTCAAGGATCCTGCCCTCCACGAAGAAGATCCCATGACCTCTGACTGGGAAGGCTGCAAGAAGGCTATCAACGATGGCAAGATCGCTACTATGGTAATGGGCAGCTGGGCTGTATCCCAGTTCAAGGAAGCTGGCGAGAACCCTGATGATATCGGGTATATGCCCGCTCCGTTCAACGTAAACGGCAAGCAGTACGCTGAGTCCACCGCTGACTACTGCCTCGGCATCAACAAGAACAGAAGCGCAGAGATAAAGGAGCTTGGCAAGAAGTATATCACATGGTTCGTTGAGGAATCCGGCTTCGCACAGAAGGAAGGTTCGGTATGCGCACTCAGAGGTTCTGCAATGCCCGATTACCTCACCGACTTCGCTGACTGCGAGTTCTTCGTTACCGACACCGCTCCCGAGGGTCTTGTAGGCGTATGGGACGCTATCAACAACGACTCCGAAGTTGGTACATGGCAGGGCGACGCTGCAAACTTCAAGATCCAGATCGCAGAGGCTGCGCTGGCTGGCGAGGGCGAGGACAAGGTAGATTCTATCTTATCTGAAGCCAACGCAAAGTGGAATGCAACAAGAGACGCCAATGCCGACTTCCAGGCTTATCTGGCAGCTAACGGCTGATTATTCCGACAGCATCTTTTCTCATAGCGGCTTGTAGAAAGAC
>JBJFGA010000177.1:0-3217 GCA_051892275.1 Oscillospiraceae bacterium
GTGCTGGATTTCTGTAAAGATTTCCTGAGTTTAAATGGTTATTAGTATTACTTGTTCAGTTCACCGAAGGCTGCACCATTGACCACGAATTCCGAAGATGTTTTCCTGCGCGTTTATTAGCAATTCGATAAAAGTATATCTTTCTATTAAGGAAATACCGCATAATTATTGTCGTTCGATTGCGCCGTCAGATTTTTCGTCAGATTGTACAAATTGAGCGCAGGCGGGCTGGCGCCCGTCAAGCGAAATTTGGGCAATATGACGGAAAATATGCAAGCAAGCGGACGGCAAAGGCGTTAGCCGGTAATTGTGCGGTGTTGCCTTAAGTCCCCGTCACCTTTTCCACAGTGCCTTGACCTGCATTTTTTCATAAGTATCACGCACGGCGATGTGTTTGAATACAACTCCCGCGGAAACCGCCATACAGCCAAGTATTACCGGCAGCCCCGGAGTTGACACGATTACTATCAGCACCGTCAGGCAGTAGGTGAGGATAATGCGGTAGAAATGCGGGTTTATCTTGACCACGAAGGACAGGAACAGGTATGTTATCGCGAGGGTGAGCACCGGGAGCATATTGGGCGCAAGACCCAGAAGCACGCCGAAAGAAACCGCAATACCTTTACCGCCGTTGAATTTATGCCATATCGGGAAGATATGCCCGAGAATGGGCGCAGCCATTACCAGTACCAGTCCGAACGAGTCCAGCCCGTCCGTGAGCTGAATATACAGGAACACCGGCAGAAACCCCTTCAGCAGGTCAAATATAAGCGTAAGCGCACCGCACACAAATCCACCATAGGTATATGCGTTATAAGTACCGGGGTTTTTGTCCTCGCCCCTGACCGTCACATCACTGCCGCAGAACAGCTTGCTGAAATATCTCGCAAACAGCAGTCCGCCAAGCAGATAGCCAGCCGAAGAAAATATAAATGTGTTCAACAGCTTCATTAAATCATCTCCTTTTATACAAATGAGCAAAGTATTCCTAATACTATTATACCTTGAATAATTCAGGAATTCAAAGGACATATTCATAAATTTGTCCAGCAAATCAAAAATAATTCTCATTTTTCCCGCAGCATGGCATTTTGTGAATTATTGTTAATTCTGCCGTCCTGTGTTCTATTCCGGACAAGCCGGGCATATCATGTTACAAACGAAAAACAGGGGGAATGGCAATGATAGCCGCAAAAACTATGACCGAAAGACAGATATGTACCGTGCCGTTAAGACGTGCGGCGCAGAAGATTACGCTTCCGGCGGGAGCGGCGGAGCGCATCGCGGAGATACGTCTGCGAATTGACCGACCGGCTTACGCTGTGACGCTGGACGGGGAGAATATCCCCTGCTCGCCGCCATTTACCCGTGAGGACATCAGCGAGTGCTTTCTTGAACTGTGCCGGAATTCAGTGCACAGCTTCGCCCGAGAGATAGCAGAGGGGTACATAACATTGCCCGGCGGCGGCAGGGTGGGCTTCTGCGGTACTGCGGTAATGCAGGAGGGCAGGCTCACGGCGCTGCGGGATATTTCTTCGCTGAATATCCGCTTCCCGCGGCAGGTAAAGGGCTGCGCGGAGGCGCTGTGCAGACGGGTGTTCGCTGGGGGGCTGTGCTCGCTTATTCTCTGCGGCAAGCCGCTTTCCGGCAAAACCACTGTCCTGCGGGACATGGCGCGTATTCTCGGCAGTGCCCACCGTGTGGCTGTGGTGGACAGCCGCGGAGAGCTTGCGGGCGTTCACGCGGGTATCCCGGCTCTGGACGTGGGGGAAAATACCGACGTGCTTAACGGCTACACCAAATCAGACGGGATAATGTGCGCGCTTCGCTCACTAAGCCCTGAAATAATTATATGCGATGAATTAGGCGATGATACTGAAGCGGTACGGCAGTGCATGAACTGCGGCGTAAAGCTTGTGGTAAGTGCCCACGCCGGGAGTATTGCCGAGCTGAAACGCCGTCCTTCGCTGGCAGGACTGCTGCCGCTGTTCGACAAGGCAGCGCTTCTGGGGGAGCTTGGGCGGCTTACTGAAATAGCGGAGCTGTCGTCATGAGGGTCGCTGCGGGACTTGTGATACTGCTGCTGTGTACGCTGTGGGGCTGCCGAAAAAGCCTGATGCTGAAACGGCGGTGCGGGCTGATATCTGACCTTCGTCTGCTGCTGGAGCACTACTTCATCGGGATATCCTGCACTGCGCCGACGCTGGACGAGCTTATCCGTACAGGTCAGGGGGAGTTCGGGGAGATACTGCGGCGCTGCGCGGAGGAAAACAGCGATATCCGGGCAGCGTGGAAATGTGCTGTGGGGCAACTATCGGAGCTTCCTCACTGTGGCAAAGAAGAAGCGGAGCTTATGTCAGAGCTTGGGCGGGAGCTTGGGACCTGCCCGGCGGAGAGCCAGCTGTCGCTGCTGAAGCTGTATTCCGGGCGGCTGGACATGCTGTTTCAGCAGGCGGAGAAGCTGTCGGAGCAAAAGGGCAGGCTGTACCGCTCCGGCGGAGTGCTTGCGGGGCTTGGGGCGGCGGTGCTGCTTCTTTGACAAGGGAAAGGGCGGAAATGGAGCTTGACCTGATATTCAAAATAGCCGCCGTGGGAATAATCGTGGCGGTGCTGAACCAGATACTGAAAAAGACCGACCATGACGAGCAGGCAATGATGCTGACGGTGGCTGGTCTTGTGATAGTGCTGATGATGATCATTCCGGCGATAGACGAGCTTTTCGGCACGATAAAATCGGTTTTCGGGCTGTGGTAACGCGGGGGTGAAGCTATGGACATAACCTCGCTGGTGGGACTGGCGGTGCTGTCAGCGGTGCTTTGTATCATCGTGCGGCAGTACAAGCCGGAGATGGCGCTGGGGATAAGTATAGCCTGCGGTGTCATCATGATGATGGCGGTGCTGTCTATGCTGAAGCCCTGCGCGGAGATGATTTCCAGCCTGACTTCGGCGGCGGGGCTGGACGGTGGCTACTCCCGGACGCTGTTCAAGGCGCTGGCGGTGTGCTACATCACCCAGCTAGGCTCCGACTGCTGCAAGGACGCAGGTGAGAGCGCGATAGCGTCCAAAATAGAGCTTGCGGGCAAGGCGGCAATAGTGGTGATCTCGCTGCCGGTGTTCTCGTCGCTGGCGGAGGTGGTGACGGAGATGATGGGGTAGGGAGAAAAATCGTAATTTGCCGGGTAAGCCCGGCGGCTATTACGCCTTATAATATGTTGCA
>JBJFGA010000178.1:0-13221 GCA_051892275.1 Oscillospiraceae bacterium
CCCACATCGTAGCCGCCGAAGTGGTATTCGTCAATGTTCATTGAGCAGATAATGACCGCGGCAAGCCCCACGAGATACAGCAGGATAGTCAGAAACAGCACCGCCCAGCCGCTGGGAGCTTTCAGTTCCTTTTCTTCGTAGTTCATAACGTTATCAGTGTTTTTCATAATTATACCTCCCTGATATGCCCCTTTCAGTTTGATATCACTTTGATATCTTGATGACATTATATCACGGAAGTCATATTTTGTCAATAGGTTTCTCACAAAAACTGAAAAAGAATAAGCCGCCCTGTGACAGGCGGCTCATTATCGGTGAAGCTCACACTCTGACATTGAGAAGATTACCCTTTCCGTCGGGAGAAGGCATATTGTTCATCATATCGGTGATAAGCTCCATGCTCTGCTCGGTTGATTCCATAGTTTTCTTCATCATGCCGATGGAAATACCGTTTTGCAGATTAGACATTGCCATGCTCATGGACAGAGCAGCGATCTCAGATTCCATAGAACAACCCTCCTTTCGCAGAATCCGCAGGGAAACTATTGCTTCTCTGCAATTATAATATACCACATAATGGGGGATTTGTCAAGGACGGAATATATTTCGTTGCAAAAGTTGATTTGAAGCCAGATGTCGCATGCAATCTCACTAAAGTCAGGTTCAGAGAATTGTATATTTCGCCAAAAGCCTGTGATTTAAAGCAAATATTGCAACTAACATCGCTTTTGATTTGTATTATTATCAGAGGGGCGGGAAAGCTCCGAAAAACCATGCGAAAGGGGTATTTCCTATGAAAAAGGTAACAGCAGTAATTGCAGCGATGGCGGCAGCGGCGGCGGTATCGGTGAGCGCTTGGGCTTATAACATACCGCTTCAGAGGCTCGGCAGAAGCATTGAAGACCTGCCAAACGATGAAATGATAATTACAGCAGCGCTGAAAAGCAGCAGGAGCGTAAAGAATCATCTCATCTTACAGAGCGATGAGGCGCTAATCGTTCCGGCGGGGTGCAAGATGACGCTGAAAGAAGGCTGCACGGTATTCGGTACGTTATTTATAGAGGAGGGCGGCTGTCTTGCGGTGAGCGGCGGTTCACTGGATATCTGTGGCTGTGTGGTGAGCGACGGCACGGTGTCCATAGGTAAGAACGCAGCCCTAAAAGTAGCTGAAAAAGGGGAAATGTACGTTTCCGGCAGCGGACTGTTCAAGTCCGGCACCGAGAGCGTATATTTCGATGAAAACAGCACCGTTGCTTGTCTGGGGGAAACCTCTATGTCCGGCTGTCTGCAGGATATCAGCGATACCATGACAGCAAAGCCGGTGTTCGCGATGAACGCACGGCATAACCCATACACCGGTGGACTTATAGACTACACGCAGCTCGACATTGAGGAGGCGGTGAAAACCGTTTCCGGCGGGTATTATCAGAACGAAGAAAACCCTGCCGGCGGCTATTCCGAGGTGCTGACGATAGTGTTTGAGAACGGCAGCGCGGTGAAGTTCCTGCACCGGGGGGATAAACTGTACAGTATAGGCAGAGCGCATATCAGGTCAATTATAAAGTATTTCCCGGATAGTACGCTGTCAGAGGAATGAGGTGGAATGTCATGAAAAAACAGTTTCTAGGTGTTATTCTTGGAGCGGCGATAATGGGCGCATGTATCTCCGCTTCGGCTGCGGCGCTCGCCCCCGAAACGATATCCGTACAGTCAGAGCAGCAGGACGGAATCCCTGTAAAAACCGACACAAAGCTGCTGGATTCCCGGCTGTTGGGCGGTCAGACAAAGCTGAAAGCAGACACATGTTATTTTGTTGAAGATACAGTGACGATAGACAGTAATCTCGTGCTGCCGGAAAGCTCCATGATAGTGATAAGAAACGGCGGCACGCTGCGGATATCCTCCGGCGGGAAACTCACGCTGAAAGGCTCTGCGGTCATTCACGACAAGGGAAAGGTGCATATCTCAAAGGGCGGCGCGCTGGTGGTGAAGTCCACCTCGGCGCTGGTGAATTACGGCACGATTGCGGTGAGCAAAGGCGGGTATGCGGGTATTTACGGCTATGCGCAGTCGGAGGGCGCAGTGAATGTAAAGGGGCGGCTGTACATACTAAAAAACGGCGTACTTGCAGCAGAAAAGGTGAAGAAATACAACGGCTCGGCGGTCAAGGGAGAAGTCCAGCCGCTGCCGAAACGCCCTCTCTACTTTGCACAGCAGCTGGGGATCGCCGAGGGTTCAGACATGTATGTTTTCAGTGAAATTAACGGCGAAGAATATCATGTTGAATCCGAATCTGAACGCAGTATGGTCGCAAAGAGCTTTGAAAAGGTGCTGTATAAATATGCCGGGGAGATAGTCCTGCCGGAAATGACGCCCGCCTGCGACTACATCATAGACATTCAGTATGAGGTTTTCGCTGAAATAGCCGGTGACGGCGGTACAAAGCGTATCATATCCGGCACGACGGATTGGGGTGGCATTCCTTTTGTCGAAGAAAACGACTTTGACAGAGTGCTGCATGGGTGTTATTATCAGGCGGTGCTTGGCAGTCAGGACAAGGCGCTTCTGCTGACTTTGCTTGACTGAATTAATAATCATTTTCCCTCGCACAGTAGATGCGGGGGAATTTTTGCGCCTTATTCCTCTTGACATATTTACGCCGGAAAGATATAATATTTATAGACAACAAAAATCCGCGAAAGGACATGACATATGACTGTAACTACCGAAAACAACCGCCTTACCGCCGCATTCGGAGGTGCAAGACTTATCCTGGAGCCGTGGGGCGAAAGTTCCGTGCGGGTGAGAATGTACCCCGACCCCGCCGAGATACCGGAGTGCGAGCGGCGCAGCGCTTCACCCTATTACAGCGCGCTTACCGAGTCGGTTTCCCATACCTGCACGATACGCAGCGAGACAGTGGACACCACCGACCCGTGGTACAAGGGCAAGGAGTACGCGCAGTACCACCAGACCGGCACTGACTGGTACCTGACCTGCGGAAAGCTCACCGTAAAGCTGGACAACGAGGGCAGACTCAGCTTCTGGAATCAGCGGGGGGAGCTTCTCACCGAGGAATACTGGCGCGACCGCAACCGGATAAACCGATACTGTGTGCCGCTGCGCATTACCGGCAGGGAGATAAAGCCGCATTCAGGCGGCACGGACTACGAGGTATTCGCCCGGTTTGAGGCATTCGACAACGAGAAGATATTCGGCATGGGGCAGTATCAGGACAGCCATCTGGACAAGAAAGGCTCAGTGCTGGAGTTATGCCACCGCAATTCACAGGCGAGCGTTCCGTTTTACATATCCAGCAGAGGTTACGGATTTCTGTGGAACAACCCGGCGATAGGCACGGCGACCTTCGGCATGAACAAGACCGAGTGGTACGCAAAGTCTGCGAAGTACCTCGACTACTTCATCACCGCAGGCGACACCCCGGCGGAGATAACCGAGCATTACACCGCAGCCGCTGGCAGAGCGCCCAGAATGCCGGAATACGGACTGGGCTACTGGCAGTGCAAGCTGCGCTACCGCACGCAGGAGGAGCTGCTGTCCGTGGCGCGGGAGCATAAACGCAGGGGACTGCCCATGGACGCTATCGTGGTGGACTTCTTCCACTGGACAAGGCAGGGCGACTTCAAATTCGAGCCGAGGGACTGGCAAGACCCGGAGGCTATGGTAAAGGAGCTGAAAGCCCTCGGAATAGAAACGGTGGTTTCCGTATGGCCGACCATTGACGAGCGCAGCGAGAACTTCGGCGAAATGGCGGACAAGGGAATGCTGGTTTCCGCAGACCGGGGCAGCGGGCTTCACATGACGTGGATGGGCAACACCGTGTTTTATGACGCGACAAACCCGCAGGCACGGGAGTTCGTCTGGGAGAAGTGCCGGGAGAATTATTACAGCAAGGGCATACGCTGCTTCTGGCTGGACGAAGCCGAGCCGGAGTACGGCCCCTACGACTTCGACAACTACCGTTACTTCGCAGGCCCTGCGCTGCAATGCACCAACATCTACCCGCTGATGTACGCAAAGGGTTTCTATGACGGGCTGAAAGCCGCCGGGGAAAAGGACGTGCTGAGCCTTGTCCGCTGCGCGTGGGCGGGCAGCCAGAAATACGGTGTGCTTACATGGTCGGGGGACATACATTCCAGCTTCCGGGCAATGAGGGAGCAGCTTCAGGCGGGGCTTTCCATGAGCGTTGCAGGCATTCCGTGGTGGACTTCCGACATTGGCGGCTTCCTCGGCGGCAATATTCAGGACGAGGGCTTCCGGGAACTGCTGGTGCGTTGGTTTGAGTGGGGCTGCTTCTGCCCGGTGTTCCGTATGCACGGCGAGCGCTCCCCGTGGTATGAGCGTGAGGAGGAGTTCATCAATGGAGTGCGGCAGCTTACCTCCGGGCAGGACAACGAGGTGTGGAGCTTCGGCGAGGACAACTACGAGATACTGAAAAAGTACCTGTTCGTCCGCGAGAACCTGCGCCCCTACCTGCGTAAGACCATGGACGAATGCTCCGCAGTCGGCGCACCGGTAATGCGCCCGCTGTGGTATGAGTTCCCGCAGGACAAGACAGCATGGGATATTGAGGACGAGTACACGCTGGGCGGCTCGCTGCTGGTGGCTCCGGTGACAGAAGCCGGGGCAGCGGAGCGCACCGTGTATCTCCCGGTGGGAACAGTCTGGAAGGACGCGGTGAACGGCACGGTATACAAGGGCGGTCAGACGGTGACAGTTCCTGCGCCGCTTGATGTAATCCCGGTATTTGTCCGCGGCAACGAGGATATAAGGGTGTTCTGATGCACTACGTCGATATTGTAACAGGAACGTTCCTGCGGCGGCTGAACCGCTTTGTCGCCGAGGTCGAGGTAAACGGCGGGGTCAGTCGCGTGCATGTCCGCAACACCGGGCGGTGTACTGCGGTGATAGCCCCCGGCGCAAAGGTCAGCCTGCAAAGAAGCTCCGACCCGAAGCGCGCGACACCGTTCACACTTATTGCAGTGAACACGCTGCAATACGGCTGGGTGAACCTCGACAGCCTTGCGCCGAACAAAATGGCGGGGGAGTGGCTGAAAGGGCAGGGGTACGTCAATATCCGCCCGGAGTACCGTTTTGGCGAAAGCCGGATAGATTTCTATGCGGAGCGGGACGGGGAGAGGTATCTTATTGAAGTAAAAGGCTGCACGCTGGAGCGCGGCGGCACTGGTCTGTTTCCGGACGCACCCACTTCCCGGGGCGCAAAGCATCTGCGTGAGCTTGCTCTGGCAGCGGAAAAGGGCTACCGCCCGGTCATTGCATTCGTGATAATGCTTAACGGTATCACTGATGTACGCCCGAATGCAGACATTGACCCGGATTTTGCCGCCGAGTACGAAAAAGCGCATAACGCAGGGGTCGAGACCCGGTACATCACCTGTCGCTGCACCCCGGAGGACATCTTTCTGACATAAAAACACACCCTGCGAATTCGCTCCGCAGGGTGTAACTATTATGCAGTTTCCTTAGTGTCAAGGGTGGAGGGCGCTTCGTCAGTCTGGCTTGCTGAAGTACCCGCTTCCGCAGTAGACTGCGCTGTGTTTTCGGGCTTGCTCTCGGTCTTGCTGGACTTTCCGGAGTCCGCTTCGGCAGTAGCTTCGGCGGTGCTCGCTTTGTAGGTTTCTATCTTCACCGAGGAGATTATGATGTCCTTTACCGGCATTGATTTTTCGCCGTGGGCGTTGGTTTCCACATCGACCTTGGAGATCTCATCTATCACGCTGAAGCCCTCGAAAACCTGTCCGAATACTGTGTCCATGCCGTCGAACTGGTACACGCCGCCGTCTTTTGCGTACTTGTCGACCGCCGCCTGATCCTTTGAGCCGAGTATGGAAGCGTGATTGCTGTAATAGGTCTGGAGGTAGCTGTTGTTCTTTGCAGCGCTGGAATCCGCCTCCCATGTTGCTTCAGCAGCGGCAGCAGCAAGCTCGTCTGCCTTTGCCTGAACCTTGGCTGCATCTATCTTCGTGATATCCTGCGGCGTCTTGCAGTTGACGATATAGAACTGTGCAGCGCAGTTTCCGTAGTTGTCTGCGGCGTAGCACAGCGCTCCATAGAAGTGCCGCGCCTTTTCGCTTACCTCGATAGGGAAGCTGGCAGCTTTTGTATCATCTTTTGTATCCTCACCTGTGAATGCTGCAACGCCGCCGGTACCGTCGCCGTTAAGCGAACCGCCCTGAATAATTCCATCTGTTACAACTCGGTGAATTTTAAGCCCGTTGTAATAGCCGTTTTCCGCCAGCTGAACAAAGTTCTCGACCCCGACCGGAGCGATATCCGGGAAAAGCTTAGCCTTAACTGTGCCGTAGTCCTTTATCTCGATAACTGCGATCTTGTCGCCGTCCGCAAAGGTGATGTCCTCAACGTTTCCGGACGAAGACGCTGTCCCGCCGGAGCAGCCTGCCGCCGACAGAAGTACGCCGACCGACAGCGCTGCGCTCATCAGAATACGCTTTAAGTTCATGGTGTCAATCCTTTCCCGTAAGATGATGTTATTCCGCCGTGTATACCTTTACCGTCTTGATGATGATGTCCTTGACCGGCTTCGTTTCCTCGCCGTTTCCATTGTCCTTTACCTCGACCGCGGCAATGCTGTCGATAACATCGAAGCCCTCAACTACCTGTCCGAAAACAGTGTAGCCGCCGTCAAGATAATATGTGCCGCCCTGATTGTATTTTTCCTTGATCTCGTTGGTGGCGTTCTTCAGCATTTCCGCAAGGTTTGTGTACTGCTTTTCCATCGCTTCATAGTAGCTGTACTCTGTGGTTCCCGGCTCGCAGGCTTCCTTGTATGCCTTAGCTATTTCCGCAGTCTGCTCAACGTTTTCGGTCTGAACCTCAGAAATATCCTGCGGCTCCTTGCTGTTAACAATATAGAATTGGGTGGAGTTCCTGCCCATTGAATTTGCATAGCAAAGCGCACCGTAGAAATGACGTGCGTCGTCGCTCACCTCTGTGCCGAAATAGTCCTCGCTGCTGCCCTCTCCGGAATAAGCCGCGCTGCCTCCGGTACCGTCGCCGTTTTCAGAACCGCCCTGCATCATGAAGTTTGACTTCACACGGTGAATGTTCTTGCCGTCGTAGTAACCATCAATTGCCAGCTGGACGAAGTTCTGTACACCGATTGGCGCGATATCCGGGAACAGCTTTGCCTTGATGGTGCCGTAGCCCTCTATCTCGAATTCCGCCACGATATCTCCTGACTGTATAGTCACATCTCCAACGTTTCCGCCGGTTGCCGGAGCATTCTTCACCATGTCTGCCGCACTGCCGGAGGAAACGCTTACCGAACTTTCGGAGCTGTTTTCGGCGCTGCTGCCTGTGCTGGAATTATTGCTGCACGCGGTAATATTCAATGCGCATACCGCTGCGGTCATTGCTGCTATTATCTTTCTTGTTTTCATTTTATCCCTCTCTTACTGTTCTTCTGATACTGCCGCTTCGCTGCTGTCGTAGGTGGATATCGTCACCGACTTCACCATAACGGTATCGTATGGGCGGTAGGATTTTTCGTCCGCCTGAAGCGCAGTGATCTTCTCTATCACGTCGATTCCCTCATAGGTCTGCCCGAACACCGTCACCGACCCGGACATGCCGAAAACGCCTCCGACTTCGATGAACTTGTCGAACAGGTTGTTGAGGTTCGCTTTTTCAACATCGGTGCGCGCGTCGCTGCTCATCATGGAGTTCTTCAGCTCGTCTATCTGCTCCTGGGTCATGGTGTCGTCATTGTCGCAGACGATATACCGCGCGTCAGAGTATCCCGGCAGTTCAGAGTATGTTATGAGCGCACCCTGGAACGGCCATAGGTTGACATTGTACTCGTGTTCCAATGCTTCCGTATCGCTGTCTCTGCCGGTGTAGACGCCCTTTTCGTTCTCGTGACCTCCGGTGAGGAAGTAGGTGTCCTGAACCACAGCGTAAACCGGGAGGTTGTCGTACTGACCGGCTTCCGCCCGCTCAATGAACTTCGCCACGGTGTTGGGGCAGTACTCATCATACAGCACCGCCCGGAATTCGCCGAGATCGGTCTCGAAAATCGCGATAATGTCGCCGTCCTCCGGCGGTTCCAGCTGAACCAGTTCAATGCTGGAAAAGTCGTAGTCCTGCATTGCGTTGTAGTTGGAGCTTGTGAAGGTGCAGCCGGACAGGACTAGCGTCCCGGCGAGGGCTGCTGCCGCAGTCATTGCGGCAAGGATTCTTTTCTTCATTAGGTGTCCTCAATTATTTCTTCCTGACAATAGTGCCCTGACGAGTTTCCTCCACGGTCCAGCCGAGGGCGGAGATCTGATCTCTTATCGAATCGGCAAGCGCGAAGTCCTTGGCCTTTCTCGCTTCCTTGCGCTTTTCGATAAGCTCGGTCACTTCTGCGGGGATCTCGTCCTTATCCTTATTATTATACAGCAGTCCGAGTGTATTTGTCAATACCGTAAATTCATCAAGATACGCCTGTAACGTACCCTTTGCTTCATTTCCGGAGGCAGCTGCGGTGTTTATCTTTCTCACAAGCTCGAAAATTGTGGAAATACCGTCTGCGGTGTTGAAATCGTCGTCCATTACCCTGATGAACTGCTCGTGTGCCTGCTTTACGTCCTCGAGAGCCTGCGCAGACGCTGCGCCCTCTGGAGCAGCTGCCACTGCGCGGGTCAGTGTGTCGCGGCAGGTGTACAGCCGCTGGAGCGCCGCCTTGCAGCTTTCGATGACCTCCAGCGTGTAGTTGAGCTGGCTGCGGTAGTGAACAGACAGCAGCATGAAGCGGATAGGCTCGTAGCCGTACTCCTTAGACAGGTCGCGCACCATGAAGAAGTTGCCCTTGGACTTTGACATCTTTGTGCCGTCCACGTTCAGCATACCGTTGTGCATCCAGATATTCGCGAGGGGAGAGCCGGTGGCGCACTCGCTCTGGGCTATTTCGTTCTCGTGGTGGGGGAAGATGAGGTCAGCTCCGCCGCCGTGAATGTCCAGCGTGTCGCCGATGTAGTGGCGGCTCATCGCTGAGCACTCAATGTGCCAGCCGGGGCGACCCTGTCCGAAGGGGGAATCCCAGTAAGGCTCGCCGGGCTTTGCAGCCTTCCACACAGCGAAGTCCATGGGATTACGCTTCATCTCGCCGACCTCGATACGCGCACCCGCCTGAAGGTCTTCCAGAGGCATGTGCGATAGCTTCCCGTACTCCGGGAACTTAGTGGTGTCGAAGTAAACATCGCCCCCCGCCTGGTACGCGAAGCCCTTTTCAATAAGGGTCTTGACGATATCGATGATTATGTCCATGTTCTCGGTAACTTTGGGATGAACGTCCGCGCGGCGCACGTTCAGTCCATCGGCGTCGGTGAAGTACTCCTTTATCGCGTTCTCGGACACCTCGGAAGCGGTCTTGCCAAGCTCGTTAGCCTTCTTGATTATCTTGTCGTCAACGTCGGTGAAGTTCTGTACATAGAACACCTTATTGCCGCGGAACTCGAGATATCTGCGCAGCGTGTCAAAAACGCACAGCGCCCGGGCATTTCCGATATGGATAAGGTTGTAGACCGTAGGTCCGCAGGCGTATATCTTTACGGTGCCGGGTGTAATGGGCTTAAGCTCCTCTTTCTGACGTGTCATTGTGTTGTAGATCTGCATTTATTTTGTCCTCCTTAAGAGTTTTTATCCTTTTCAGCAAGCTGTTTTTTCAGCTCGGCAAGCTCCTTCTCCATACATTCCAGCTTGTACATGTGCTCGCACAGAAGCTGCGAAACCGGGTCTGGAATGTGTATCTGGTCGAGGTCGCTGTTGTTTATTCTCACGCCGTCGCGCTTGACTACCCGGGCGGGTACGCCCACGGCGGTGCAGTTGGGCGGAACTTCCTCAAGAACAACGGCGTTCGCTGCTATTTTGGAGTTATCGCCTATTTTGAAAGGACCGAGTACCCTTGCGCCCGCTCCCACCATCACGTTGTTACCGAGGGTAGGGTGGCGCTTTCCGGTGTCCTTGCCGGTACCGCCGAGGGTAACGTTCTGGTAAAGGGTGCAGTAATCGCCTATCTCGGTGGTCTCGCCGATGACCACCCCCGCACCGTGGTCGATGAACAGCCCTTTGCCTATTTTAGCGCCGGGGTGTATCTCAATGCCGGTCTTATTGCGGGAACGCTGGGATATCCACCGGGCGATGAAGAAATGCCCCCGCTCGTAGAACCAGTGCGCCCGCCGGTAGGATCTCACAGCCTTGAATGACGGGTAGAGAAATATGACCTCCAGCGACGAACGAACCGCCGGGTCTCTCGCCCTTATGGAGTTTATTTCCTCTTTGAGCCGTTGAAACATAAATACCTCCGTAACCGCAGAGAATAGAAAAACCTCCGCACCAGACTGGTGCGAAGGCGTGTCACCGCTGTTCCACTTCGCTTCGGGCAAAGCCCCTCGACCCCTTAACGCGGGAAACGGGCGCGGCTACTCCGTTCACCGAGCCGGCTCGCAGCCGCACTTTCGCCGGTTCTGCCCGCAGCGCTCTCACCAACGCGCCGCTCTCTGTGGAACAACCTTCCGGGTACTCTGACTGTTCATCGCCTTTGTACATATATGGTCACCTCTAAAAACCACCGGCTAACGCCATAGTACCTCATTTGCTTGCATATTTTCCGTCATATTGCACAAATTTCGCTTGACGGGCGTGGTCTCCCCCAGTGGGGGAGGTGGCACGTCAGTGACAGAGGGGTTGACCGACAGAACAGCCCGCCTGCGCTCAATTTATACAATCTGACGAAAAAACTGACTGCGCATCTGAGGCACTATGGTTTTTAGAGGTTCCCATATTTTATTATACCCTATATTTCAGAATTTTTCAAGGGGTAAATGAGATTTTTTTTATTTTGGGCTGGTGTATACTGCACTTCTTGGCTCACAAGAGGTTTATCACTATGACCTTATGTCAAAATGATGAATGCCAGCGCCGCGATCAGCTTCATATCAGCCTTTTCGTGAAGAAGCAGCACTATCAGTGCTGCAATAAGCATAAAGTCACGGTCGCCGGTCAGACGCTGCAAAAAGCTCCCCTGTGGATATGTCGTCCGCGGGCGGGGCGGGGGAGCTGGGCTTCGGGTATCAGCGCTGTGCCTTGTGGATTTTTCGCAGCTATTCTCCCGGATATCGTTGCATCCGCTGTCCGGGGCAGACTTACCCTTATCGCAAACGCATTCCGTATCTGTACAGGGCTTCTCCTGCTTTTCAGAAGCCTCACAGCACCTCTCCTGCGGCATGCTGTTGAACCGTTCAACGCACTTATACAGCGGCGAGTCGCCGGCTGACCATACCATAATTATCCCCCCACATCAATTGCCGAACAGCCCGGACTCCCTTAGCAGCGGCAGCAGGGAAACCAGCTTCAGCAGCTTTATCGCCGTATCCACCTTCGCCTGATTTTCTTCCCGGAGAAGCGGTTTCAGCGCCAGAAGCAGCCTTTCGTCGTCGTTTTGAGTGCCCATCGCGCTCATAAGGCTTGCCGCTTTCGCGATAGTGTTGAAGTCAAGTCCGGAGAACAGCCCCTCCGTGCCGCCCCCGCCGCTTTCCCCGGAGCTATTGTCCGACGGGGAGCTGCCGTTGTCATTCGGGGGATCCTCCGCCAGCGCACGGAGAATATCCTCTATATTATCCATGCACCCACCCCCAAGCATGCTTTGATCCGGGTTATGAAGCTATTTCCCTTCGCCCAGCATTCTGAGCGCTTCCTCCGGAGAACCCGCGGACTTCAGCCGGTTCATCAGTTCCTTGTCGGCGAGTATCTTCCGCAGCTTCTCCTTGTCTGACTTGCTCATAAGTGACGAGAGCGCGCTGATGTCCTTCTTTTCGATAGTGCGCCGCAGGGTCTCCGGCGATGCCCCCAGCTTCTCGCTGGCGGACTTTATCAGCTTGTCAAAATCGTTGTTGGTCATGGCTGGAACCTCCCTTGAAATTACAAAAAGTGGAATAAAGCCGGTTTTTTTCGAGAAAAAATCGCAAAGCCCCCTTTTATTCAATTGAATTTTATGATATAATATAAATAACTAGAACCTATAATAAAGGAAAGGAAAATCCTCACTTGAAGATATTAGTAGTATCTGACACACACCGGAATTTCGCGGTTCTCAACGACGCAGTGGAAGAAAACCTTGATGCAGACCTGATAATCCACCTCGGCGACGGCGAGAACGAAGCCCGGGACGTACACAATCTTCACCCCGCAAAACCAATGATATACGTCTGTGGCAACTGTGACTACGGTATGCACAAGCAAAAGCAGATAGTCACCGCCTGCGGGTACAAGATCTACTGCTGCCACGGTCATAACGAGGACGTGCACAGCGGGCTTTCGCGGCTGGTGTACGCGGCAAAGGCGGAGGACTGCAAGATAGCACTGTACGGTCACACGCACCTCTACCGCACCGAGGTGATAGACGATGTGTTCGTGATGAACCCCGGCAGCCTTGACAGCCCGCGAAACCACAACGACCCGACCTACGGCGTGATCAACATTTCCAGCGCCGGCGAAATTCACATGAAAATTGTGTCAACGAAGAAATGAACCTGAACCATATAACCCTTGACGAGGTGGACTCCACCAACAACTATCTCAAACAGCACCGCAGCGAGCTTCCAGATGGCACGCTTGTGACCGCCGGCCTCCAGACCGCAGGAAAGGGAAGGCGCGGTCACGGCTGGCTTGCCGACCGGGGAATGCTGCCGTTCTCGCTTCTGCTGAAAAACCCGCCCTATCCGGAAACACTGACGCTATGCGCGGCGGTGGCGGTATGCAAGTCTTTGGAACAGCTGCTGCCTGACGAGAAATTCGGCATTAAATGGCCGAACGACATAATACTCCACGGTCATAAGCTCTGTGGTATATTATGCGAAAGTGTGTACTTTGGTTCATCGATGGACGTTATCTGCGGTATCGGCGTGAACATTTCCCAAACTTGGGATTTCTTCTGCAATGCCGGGATACCGCACGGCGGTTCGCTTAAAATGCTGACCGGGGTTGAACCGGACAGGGAAGCGCTTGCCGGAGACATCGCCCGACGGTTGTACGATTACTCCCGCAAGGGATTTCCGGCGGTGTCAGAGGAGTACACAAAGCGCTGCCTGACCATAGAAAAACAGGTGCTTCTTATTGAGAACGGAATTCAGCGTGAGGCTTTTGCCGAGGGAATTGCCCCTAATGGTTTCCTTATCTGCC
>JBJFGA010000179.1:0-13209 GCA_051892275.1 Oscillospiraceae bacterium
ATATGCTTATGTCCTTATCAGGGTCCTCTGCCTCAAGGAAGAGCAGCTGTGCGACTATGACACTTGCAACATCATCATTTATCTCGTCGCCGAGAAATATGATTCTGTCTTTGAGAAGTCTTGAATAAATGTCATACGTTCTTTCTCCGCTTCCTGTCTGTTCAATAACATATGGTATTGATGTCATTAGTGGACCTCCTTGTCAGGTTCTATTTAACTACTGCGTTATCGTAGATAAAGTCGATTGCCTTTCTGTTCTTGATGTCGCCTGCAATCATTCTCAGGTTCTCGTCTCCGAGCATTCCCTTAACTACGTCAGCTTCCATTCCGTATGCCTTGGCCATTGTTTCAACTTCGCTGTCGATTTCTTCATCTGAAGCTTCGAATCCTTCCTGTGAAGCAATTGCACCGACGATCATTCTTGTCTTTACTCTCTTGAAAGCGTCGTCCTTCGAACGCTTCCGCGCTGAACGCTTACCAGGAGGATATCATTCCCGAGGACAGACTTACCGTCCGCTACTACCCCATCGTCAAGGACGACGTAAGCTATGTTGATGTAGCTAAGCGTTACCAGCGGTACCTCGTTGAGGAAAAGGGTCTGACAAAGACCACTAAGGAGGAGGCTCCGCTTTACCTCGACATCTACGGCGGTACCGTCAAGGAGCAGTCCATCGCAGGTTTCCCGGTAAATCTGCAAACCGCGGCAACAACTTATGAGCAGGCTAAACAGATACTGCAGGAGTTGACCAACCTCGGTGTGAACAACATGATAGTTTCATATGAGGACTTCAACGCTGCGGGTATCACCAGCCGGATATCTAATTCAGTCGATTACTCCGGAACGCTTGGCGGAAAGAACAAGTGGAAGGAATTAAGCAGCTACTGCGACGCAAGCGGCATCATGCTGGTTCCCAGCTTCGACCTGATGGAATACGAGCGCAGCGGCAACGGCTACACAAAGACCGGCGCTTCCGCGATCGCGATAACAAAGGCTTATGCTACACAGACTCCTTATGAGCTGGCATTCGGTACTCCGCATGACACCCGCACCAGCTGGTACATTCTGTCGCCGGCGTTCTACGAGAGGGTTTACGGCGAGGTTATCTCCAGCTGCCAGAGAGAGGGAATCAAGGCAATCTCCGTTGCAGACGGAACAAACAAGCTGTACAGCGACTACACAACAAACGCTTCCAGAACGACTTCCAGACAGCAGGCAGTCAACAACCTGGTAAAGGGCTACGAGATGATCAACCAGAGTGGTATGACCTTCGTATCCGGTGCGGCTAACGATTACGCGCTGCCTTATGTTGATTACCTCAAGGACGTTCCGCTTTACAGCAGTAACTTCGATGTTTACGACTACGATATCCCGTTCTATGAGATAGTAATTCACGGTTATATCCCCTACACTACCAAGGCAAAGAACGCAAGCTCCAGTGCCGACGAGTTGTTTGTATACTCCGTCGCTACCGGAACTCCGCTCCACTACGAGGTAATGTATCAGGATCCGAACGAATTCACCGACTGCACTTATGATGAGCTGTTCTACACTTATTATAAGGGCTGGCTTCAGGACATAAGCGCAGAATACAAGTTCATGCAGCAGTATGTTCTTCCTCTGACCGATGAGACCATCGAAGACTTCCAGATACTGAATGGCGTTGTTTACCAGACCACGTTCTCCGACGGAACTGTTATCGAGGTAAATACCGATACGCTTCAGATTTGGATCAACGATACAGAGGTCAAGCTTTCAGACTTTGAAACGAAAGGAGCGACAACTGACTGATGAGTGACGAACTTGAATTAAGCAAAGTCTCCGACCCGGTTCAGCCGGTGGCTGCTGCGGAACCCGCAGTAGAGTCAGTACCCGAAGCACCTGTGCAGAGGGTGTCTGCTCACAACACCGCCGCGGCTGCTGCGCTCAACGCAGCAAACGAGGAGGTAGATATCCGCCGAAAAGATGGAGCCAAGGCTCAGAGAAAGATCAAGGCGGCAAAGATACCCTACGAGAAGAAGAAGGGACTTTACGGCTATGGCTTTATCGCGCTGTGGTTCATCGGAACACTGTGGCTGTTCATTATCCCGGTTCTTACATCTCTATGGTACTCACTGTGTAATACCCAGCTGCTTGATAAGGCAGGCGCGCTCGAGAAGGGCATGACCTCGGCTGGTATCTACACCGAGTGGAACAACTTCTACAACTTCCAGAAAGCGTTCACGATCGATACAACGTTCCTTCCCAAGCTGGGCGAGGCGCTGGGAGAGATACTTCCGAACACGATCGTAATCATGATATTCTCCCTGTTCATCGCGGTTATCCTGAACCAGAAGTTCAGAGGAAGAACCCTCGCAAGAGCGATATTCTTCCTGCCGGTACTTATCGCGACAGGTCCTGTCATCAGCGTAATCAACGGTGATATGGCTTCCCAGGGCGTATCTGACGCAGCACAGTTCAGCACACTGTTCAAGACAGACCTTGTAAAAGACCTGTTGGAGTTCATAGGTATCTACAACCTGAACCAGACGTTCACGACGGTTATTGAAACGATAACCTCCGACGTTCTGAACCTCGTGTGGAACTCCGGTATCCAGATACTGATATTCCTGTCCGCACTCCAGACTATTCCGCCCTCCGCAAAGGAAGCGGCAGGTATCGAGGGTGCGACCGCATGGGAATTCTTCTGGAAGATCACTTTCCCGTACATCTCCCCGATGATTCTTTCCAACCTTGTTTATACGGTTATCGACGCGTTCGTTTCAACCGATAACGTAGTCATGGAATACGTTCTGGATCAGTCCAGAAACTGGGAGTACGGTTATTCCGCAGCGCTTGCGTGGATCTACTTCGCAATAGTAGGTGCGTGCCTTGGAATTATCTGTCTGATAATCAACAGGTTCGTATACTACGAGAACGATTAAGGAGGTTAGAGAAGTGACAGAAAAAGAATTTGATATGCCTATCGCTGGCAATGATGTTGCTGATCAGCCTGCTGAAAATGTAACAACAAACGAGCAGACCGCCATGGAGCAGGGTGCTGCGGCAATCGCAGACAGCTTCAAGGCGGAGGAAGCTTCCTCTTATGCTGACCCCAGCGCAGAGTCCATCGCGGAGACAATTGCGGACATCAACTCTGACGCTGCGGTTGCAGTAACAAGCCTCGCTTCTGAACCCACAAAGGGTAAGAAGCCGAAGAAAAAGAAGGACGAGTACCGCGTGTCCAACTGGGACATCATCATGAACTACCGCCGGTACACCACCAAGGAAAAGAAGCATTACAGATACCTGTTCTGGCACAGAATTGCCGGCTATGTATGGCCGTTCTTCAGAGCAGTAATCATCTTCGGTCTTTCCTTCGTCATTCTGTATCCTATCCTTTACATGATCTCCACATCGCTGCGTCCGCAGTCCGAGATGAACGATCCCTCTGTAATGTGGATACCCAAGACGATCCGCCTTGAGAACTTTGTTGAGGTATGGAAGGCTATCGACTACCCCGGCACGTTGTGGAACACCATGGTGCTCAATATAGTGTCCTCGGTGCTTCAGGTCGGCACCTGCGCACTGACTGGTTACGGCTTCGCACGATTCAAGTTCAAGGGCAAGAACTTCTTCTTCGCTCTGGTTCTGCTTCAGATCATCGTGCCGGTACAGATCATACTTATTCCGCAGTACTCACAGTTCAGATATTTCGATATCTTCGGACTGTTCAACGCACTGACCGGAAACTCCATCAACCTGGTTGATACCAACCTTGCGATGTACATTCCGGCGCTGATGTGTAACGGTATCCGTGCAGGTCTGTTCATCTACCTGTTCCGGCAGTTCTTCCGCGGACTACCCAAGGAACTTGAAGACGCTGCGTACCTTGATGGCTGCGGCCCGTTCAAGACCTTTATCAGCGTAATGGTTCCGAACGCAGCAAGCTCCTTCCTGACGGTATTCATCTTCTCTATCGTGTGGTACTGGAACGACTACTATGTATCCTCCATGTACTTCACCAAGGCGAACACCATCTCGCTGAAGATCGACGGTATCTCGAACATCATCTCAATGTACCTGACAAATGAGATCGGTGTAGCGTCCGACTTCATCGTGTGGATGGAAGCCGCCTGCCTGCTGGCTATCGCGCCTATCGTTATTATGTACATCTTCTTACAGAAGTACTTCACCGAAGGTATTGCAAGAGCCGGTCTGGCAAACTAAAAAAATGGGCTGCTGCAAATTATTGCAGCAGCCTTTTTGTTGAAAATGGTAAAAAGATGACAAGGGAGAACCAAATGAAATTCGTTGAAATATACTCGGACGGCGCGTGCAGTGGCAACCCTGGTCCCGGCGGCTGGGGAGCTATCCTGCGCTGTGACGGCAGGGAAAAGGAGCTTTCCGGCGGTGAACCTCACACCACCAACAACCGAATGGAGCTTACCGGGGTGATACAGGCATTGTCCGCGCTGAAATTTCCCTGCAAGGTCAGAGTAACCACCGACAGCAAGTACGTTGTTGACGGCATTGAAAAGGGCTGGGCTAAGGGCTGGCAGAAGCGCGGCTGGAAGAAGTCCGATGGCAAGCCAGCACTCAACCCCGACCTGTGGGAACGGCTTCTGGAGCTTCTGGAGGTGCATGACGTGGAATTCTGTTGGATAAAGGGTCATGCAGGACACGAGGAGAACGAGCGCTGCGACCGTCTGGCGGTAGCACAGAGGGACTTTAATTCCAACAAATAAAACAAAGCGGTGCAGACACTGAGCTGAACCGCTTTCTTTGTTTTATTGTCACTCTTCCGTGGTGATATAAGTCCATTCCGAGCCGCTTTCGGAATACTCCCACACCTCGCCGTTACCAAATATTACTCTTTTATTATCGGGGGAGCTGTCTGTATCTATATCAACGGAATATCTATCGGCAATCGCATATAGCGCTGCATTAGGATCCGGATAGGCAGCGGCATTGACCTGCACAAAACGCATGAGCTTTTCCGGTGAAGGATTAAACGGCTCGGGGCAAAATACCAGAAGCAGACACTCGAAACCGTCTATATCGTCCATTCGGTACACGTCTGCCCAGCGTTCCGGGGCGCATTGACATTCCAGTTCCTCATTGGGGGCTTCATAACCTGATGAAATGGTGCGACCGATATATCTGTCCTCGGTCATAATATCATTGATGTCGTAGAATATAAAGAAATTGCCATCTTCAGTGCGGGGCATAATTTCGCCCTTGTCGTTATAGAACTCGTCAAACAGGTTGTCGAAAATCAACGTCCCGTAAAAGGTCTTACCGTCATGATAAACCGCAGGGAAATCGGGGTAGCTTGCTTCTGTAGGGGCAGGAGCTGGAGCGACCTCCTCCTCGCCGGTGGGCTCGCACGTTGGTTCAGAGTCGTTCTCAAAGGTAATTGCTGGGGCTTCGCCGGTAGGTTCTCCGCTGTATATGACATCTTCGGTGGGAACGGGCGGTATTTCGTCCTTGTTATGTGATGACTGTCGGCTGGTGCAGGCTGTAAGACAAGCAAGACACAATAGTACTGCAATTGCTTTTTTCATGTGCAGTCCTCCTATCTGTTTTTCTATATAATATAACAGTGAAAAGGACGCAAAGGTTACATTATTCTGAAAAAATCGGTTACTTTTCCCGCAGCTCCGCCTCTCGCTTAGAGAACACGCACCCGCAGTAATTCTGCCGATACAGTCCGTATTCCTTAGACAGCTCAATGGATCGGAGATACCCGCCACGCTTCTTGAAGTCCGAGGGGAGCGGCTTCACCGGGTATAGCGCCGACAGCTCCTCGCCTATTTCATTGAGTTTCGCCGCGTTCTTCATCGGGCTTATCGACAGGGTGGAACAGAAGTAGTCGAACCCGTGCGCCGCAGCATATCTCGCCGCCGCTTCCAGCCGCAGCCGATAACAGACGAAGCAGCGCTCGCCGCCCTCCGGAATGTCCTCCAGACCCTTGACCGCTGTGTAGAACTCCTCCGGACGATATGGCGGGACTACTATATCGACCGGGTGCTTCACAGGTAACTGCTCCACCAGCCGCTTTAGCTCCGCCGTGCGTTTGTCGAACTCCTCCTGCGGGGAGATATTCGGGTTATAGTACATCAGCGTTATGCTGAAATACTGCGACAGGTATTCCAGCACATAGCTAGAACAGGGGGCGCAGCAGCTGTGCAGAATCAGCCGGGGAACTTCGCCATTCAGCGAGGATATGATATTATCCAGCATTTTCTGGTAATTCTGTTTTGGCATGAGCTACTCCTTTCCACTTTAGCCCGTCGATTTTTCCGGCATGTTCACAAGCAGTATCCCTCCGCAAACCAGAAGCAGTGACAGCACAGAGGTCAGCCGGAACGCCTGTTCTGTTTCACCGAGAAGCAGCGCAGACAGCAGCACTCCGCACACCGGGGTGAGGAATCCGAACACCGCCACCCGGCTTACAGGATTGTGTTTCAGCAGTATTCCCCAAAGGCTGTACGCCACAGCGGAGACCATTCCCAGATGAATCAGTGTGACAAGCCCGGTCGGGGTCACTGTCCATTCAGCCGAACCGCCGCTAGAGAGAAATCCGATAAGAACCATGACCACCCCTCCAAGCACGAACTGGAGCGCCGACAGCGTAACCGGGTCGGAGCCGTCGCCGGAGAACCGCTTTATCAGCAGGTTAGACGCAGCGTAGCTAAGCACCGAAAGAAGTATGAAACCCTCGCCGTTCCATGCGAAGCCAGCAATATCCCCGCCGATGTTTATCACAACTATTCCGGCGAAGCCAAGCAGGCAGCCCAGCAGCTTGCGGAGGGTCATCTTCTCCCATCGGAGTATCAGAGTCGTGATGATTATCACAACGAACGGGTTAGATCCGTCTATTATTGAGGACTTCACTCCGGTGCAGTTGGCAAGACCGAGGTAGAAGAATATGTATTGCAGTATCGTCTGGAACAGGCTTAGAACGGCTATCCTGGGAATGTCCTTTTTCCGGGGCAGCAGCGGTTTCCGCTCGGCAATGCTCCCCATGCCCCAGCTAAGTATTCCCGCCAGAGTGAACCGAACCCCGGCGAACAGTATCTTCGCACCGGGTCCGCTGTCTGTTATGCCGAACTGCTGGTAGCCTATCTTTATCACGGGGAATGCGCTTCCCCACAGGACGCAGCAAATGAACGCGAGAAGCGCCACAAACCAGATTTTATTTAGGTGTTTCTTCATAATTATTCTTTCCTGAACCGGTTGCAAAATCCGGGATTTTGGTATATAATACATACATGATACCAGCGTAATCTGATTACGCAAAGTAGAATTTATATATTGATATTCTGGAGGTATAGCAATGAAAGTTCTTTTGGTAAATGGAAGCCCTCATCAGCACGGCTGCACAGACATGGCGCTTCAGCAGACCGCAAAGGTTCTGGAGCAGCAGGGAATACATACCGAGATATTCTGGGTAGGTGCGAAGCCTATTTCCGGCTGCATTGGCTGCGGCGCGTGCAGAAAAGGACTAGGCAGGTGCTGCGTGGAGGACAGTGTGAACCAGTTCACTGCGCTTGCGGCGGAGGCAGACGGCTTCATATTCGGCTCGCCGGTGCACTATGCTGCGATAAGCGGCGCAATGACCTCGTTCATGGACAGGGCATTTTATTCCGGCGGCAGTGTGCTGGCGGGCAAGCCAGCGGCAGCGGTGGTTTCATGTCGCCGGGGCGGTGCGTCCGCAGCCTTCGACCAGATGAACAAGTACTTCACCATCAGCTCCATGCCGGTGGTATCGTCACAGTACTGGAACCAGGTCCACGGCAGCACCCCGGAGCAGGTTCTCCAGGACGCAGAGGGCATACAGACTCTCCAGACCCTCGCCAGAAACATGGCGTGGCTGCTGAAGTGCATTGAAGCCGGCAAGGCGGCGGGGATAGAACGACCCGCGCAGGAGCCAGTTATACGGACGAACTTCATAAGATGATATTTCAACGGCGCTGCTGGCAAGGCAGTGCCGTTGATTTATACTAATAACCGTTTGAACGAAGGAAAAGATTTGCAGAAAGACAGTGCCGATATCTAGGAAAAGAAACGCAGGCGTACTGTATGTACGTCAAGTTTCTTTGACGACGATAGCGGTGCTGGATTTTTGTAAAGATTTCCAGAGTTTAAATGGTTATTAGTATTAGTACTCCGCCGGAACCTCGTCCGCTTCGTCCGCGTCCGGGTGATTTTCGTGCTTTATGCCGCTGCCGGTGATGTCCTCGCCCTTGAACAGCAGCTTCAGGATTATCGGCACGGAGATAGAGGACACGATTATCAGAAGTATCACCGCTAAGAAGTACTTCTGGTCCACCAGTCCGACCGCCAATCCCTTGTTGGCGACAATAAGCGCTACCTCGCCGCGGGTCATCATGCCCACGCCGATTTTTAGGGAGTCCTTCCAGCTGTTGCGGAACGCTTTTGCCACCAGTCCGCAGCCGATTATCTTGCCAAGCAGCGCCACTATCACGAACGCCAGCGAGAACCACAGCAGGTCGAGCGTGAAGCCGTCAAACGTGATGTTCAGTCCGATACTTGCAAAGAACACAGGTCCGAACAGCATGTAGGAGCTGATGTCCATCTTGCCGGCGATGTACTCGGCGTCACGAAGGTTGCACAGGATTATACCCGCAACATAAGCGCCGGTGATGTCCGCGATACCGAAAAAGGTTTCCGCGCAGTATGCCATCAGGAAGCACAGAACCAGACCGAATATCGGTATGCGGCGCTGATGATAGAACTTTTTATCCAGAAACTTGAACAGGAAGTACATCAGGAAGCCCACACCGAAGCTGAACACGATGAACAGCCCGGTCTTGATGAACACGTCAGCGATGGGCGAGCCGGATATGGTCTGTGCCGTGCTGTCGCCGCCTTCAAGACCTATCACCACCGTCAGCACGATAATGCCGATGATGTCGTCGATTATTGCGGCGCTGACTATCGTTGTGCCTATGCTGCTTTTAAGGTGTCCAAGCTCACGCAGCGCCTGCACCGTGATGCTGACCGAGGTCGCGGTCATTATCGTGCCGATGAACAGCGCCTGATTAACGACATTGCCGCCCACCGCAGCGTCCGGGTTGATACCGCAGTAGATGGTGTACATCAGGTAGCCACCTCCCAGCGGCACGAACACTCCCGCCAGAGCCAGACAGAACGCAACCGGACCGGTTTTTAGCAGGTCTTTCAGGTTGGTTTCAAGTCCCGCCGAAAACATCAGCAGCACAACACCAATTTCCGCCATTGTCTTGATGAAGCTGTCCGCTTCCACCCAGCCCAGCATCGCCTGACCTATAACCAGACCGGCGAGTATCTGCCCGACCACCTGCGGAGCCTTCAGCTTTTTCGCGGCAAGCCCGAACAGCTTTGCCGAAATGAGAATTATCGCAAGATTCTTAAAGCATTCTACCATGAATATGCTTCCTTCCTTTGTCTGTTTTGCGTACCTTATAATTATAGCTTATTGCCGTGAGTAATTCAAGGATAATTGTAAACAATAATTACAGCCCACAGCAGGTATTTTTTTGACGTATTGCGGCAATTTTTCAGGGAGTGGATTGCATGAGTGAGATTTACGGCGAGCGGCGGCTATTATGTCCGGCGGCGGGACGGGTGCTGCCGCTGCAGGAGCTTTACGGCGGAGAGAATCCCCGGCGGTATTCCGGGGAGGGCTTTGCGGTCAGTGCCGCAGGTGGATTTGCGGGCTTCCTGCTGGGAAGACTTCCGGCGGCGGAGATACACGCTCCGGCAGACGGCGCAGTGATTTCCGTTCGCGAGGACAACACCGGCTTCACGCTGCGCACCGGTGACTGTCTGGCGTTGGCGGTGGAGCTGTGCGCTCCGGCGGAGTTCCTGAAGCAAGTCGGGGACATGGCGAGGGCAGGGGAGTGCGTCTGCCGCATGTCGCAGGAGCAGTTCCGCAGTGCCCCGGCGGTGGTGGTGACATTCCCGGACAGCGGGCGGATCACTGAGCTGCATGTACATTCCGGGGTAAGGTTTGCAGGACAGACGGCGGTGGAGTACAGAATTCTGGGGATATAGCGAGGAAAATCCGCCGTAATTGTATCACAAAGGGCGCAATTGCGGTGGATAAATAGTGTATAATTAATGCAGGAGGTGTTTTGTATGAAAATATTCAGGGCAACGTGGTGGAATGACAAGTACTGGCGCAGCATTACTGAAATCGGCGGGGTCGAGGTGATACATATTGATAAGGACAATCACAAGAGCAGCAGCGAGGACAGTAGGCGCAAAGACGACGCTCACTTCATCACCTATGACAAGGAGGACTGGCGAAATGCCATGATGGGATTACCCGAGTATGCTCAAACAGATATGATGCTTAAAATAAAGGATAAGGTTTCCGGTAGAATATGTGAAAATGAGCATATTGTCTTATTAATAGAAGATTACCATATCCGAGTAAGACCGGAGTATGAACTGTTCAGTACACTAAAAGAGGAGAAGTCATTACATATCCATATAATAGGGGAAATATATGATAAAACGATTTCTGACGATTACAGGGAAAGACTTCGATGTCAGTATCACTTTGAGTCCTTTGACAGCTTTTGTTTTATAAACTATTGTGCTGCGGTGTATGAGCATTCAGAGAATATAAACAAAGGTCGGAATTATGAGAAAAATTATTTTCAATACAAACTTAGTTTCCTTCCAGTGATAATCAAGGCGATTACTGATATATCTCAGCCGGGACAGATGATATATGACAACAAGAAAAATAAGTACAAGCCCCTTGTCCTGCCGGAGGGCTTTGTGTTCCTTGACACGGAAAGCAAGCACCTGCTGGAATACATAACCCCGGGTCACGGCAGGGAAACCTGCAGAGAATTCCGGAAATACCGTCGGCAGTATGCCAAAACGGCAGGGATAAACCGGAAAGAACCAGAGTGCAGCTATGTTGGAGAATGTCACGGGGTATGTCATGAATGTGACAATAGGTCAAGCTATATATGGCAAAAGAAGAATGATATTGAGATAAGAACGCAATTTAATACCGTATGCCAAATTGAGAAAGTCCACCTCAATGGCATAGAGCGCCTGCGCATAGACACAGACGGCGCTGGTGTGCGCTCGTTGATACTGCTTGCGGGCTGTCCGCTGGACTGCCGCTACTGCGGCAACCGCAGTGTAAAGGACATCTTCCCGCATACCCGGGTGCTTAGCGTGAGAGAGCTTGGCGAACTGCTGCATAAGGACGGAATTTACTTTGAGATGAGCGGCGGGGGAGTGACATTCGGAGGTGGTGAACCTCTGCTTCAGGCGGACTTTATCCGGCAGTTCCACGAGATATACCCCATGTGGAGCATTGACGTGCAGACATCGCTCAATGTTGATTTTGCGCAGGTGGAGAAGCTGATCGATGTCGTGGACGAGTGGCAGATAGACATAAAGGACATCTCCCCGGACATCTACAAAGCCTACACCGGCGGAGATAACGCCCGGGTGATTGAGAACCTGACCCGGCTGGTGAAGCTTGCCGACCCGAAGAAGCTGCGCGTCCGTATACCCGGGATAGCGGGATATAATACCGCTGCGGACGTGGAGCATTCAGCCTCGTGGCTAAGGGAAGCCGGCTTCCTCAATATAGAGCTGTTCGACTACATTATCGGGTAACAGAAAGACCGGGGAATTACGCCCCGGTCTGTGCTATTCTATCGCCCCGGGATAATCCCGGTATTCGCAGCGCTCTGCGCGGTGATCCTGCGCAAGGCAGAGGTTGGTTATACAGAAGTACTGCATATCGGTCTTGCCCGCCTTGTATAAGCCTTCTTTGTAGGTGTTTGAGGAGTTCCACACGGTGTCCACCCACAGCTTTTCCCCGTCAATTATCAGCATGTTCCAGGAGTGAGCGCGCTCGTCCGACCGGTCGGTCTGGAGGAAGCAGCGGCTTCCAGTGACAACGCTTCCGTTCACGTTGTAGCACTCGATTCCCTGCGCCTGACACAGAGCGGAATACAGGTTAGTCCAACCGTAGCAAACCGAGCGGTGGGTCAGGAGAATATGCTCCAGCGTCAGCATATCGTCGGTGACTCCGGTGTCCTTTGCGTCGGTGTCGTAGTAAATGTTCTTTGCCATCCATTCCGCAAGCGCACGCGCCTTGTCAAGCTCGCCGATAATTCCATTGCATACTGTGTCGGATATCTCCTGCACCTCTTGCATGACCTCTGCGGCACGTTCCGGGTCGCCGTCGGCGGTGATAAGCTTCAGCACGGTGTCGGCGGGTATTTTGAGCGGCGCACGGGTGACGGAAAGGTTCTTTTCGGTAGGAAGCTCGTCCGCCGTGAGCGGCTGTGCGCCCTGTTCAGTTACCTCGAAAACGTAGTCCATCACCGAGCCTGACCCGGTGGTGAACCGCAGTATATAGTACCCCTCGGCAAGCCCGGACAGGTCGATGCTGCCGGAAAAGCTGCTCTTGAACTGTGTGAGGTCAAGAGCCTGCCGGTTCTCCCTGAGAACGGACGCGCCGCCTATCTCCTCCCCGGTATACACCCCGGTGAACTGTACGCTGTCCGGCTGGAACTCCATGCGAATGTAGTGCGCAAGGTCGTCCGAGGTCAGCAGCACATTGTCCGGCAGTTGTTCCTGCGGGGCTTCGGCGGTTTCGGCGGAGGTGCTGATTTCAGCGAGTTCGGCGGTAAGCTCCGGCTGTGTGGTTTCAGCGGCAGACTGCGGCTCCTGCGACGTGGTGGTCTGCGGTTTTGTGGTCGTGGTCTGGGGCTGTCTGCTGGTTGCTTTGGTTGTAGTCTGTGGCTTTGTGACGGCGGCAGACTGCGGCTCGTCAGGTTCGGCGGGCAGGGTGACGGTGGTTTCAGCCGGCGGCTGCGGTTCGGTCTGAGGGGCGGTCGGTTCCTGCTGCACCGGCTCGGCGGTTTCGGCGGGGGAGGGCTTCGCTGTGGTCGCGGTGGAAGCCTGTGGCTGTGAACTGGTGACATCTGCGGTGGGGGTCGCGGGAAGCTGCTCCTGCGCGCTGTCCTCAAAAACGAACTCCGGAACATCACTTTTCGCAGCGCTGTCCGGACTGTTAAGGGCAATTGCTGTTCCCGCACAGGCGAGTACAGCCGCCGCAGCCACAGCGGCGAAAATCACAGTATTTCTGCGCAAACAAAGCACCTCCACGATTTTTTTCTATGGCAATACCGCATAATTATTGTCGTGCGATTGCGCCGTCAGATTTTTCGTCAGAT
>JBJFGA010000180.1:0-3193 GCA_051892275.1 Oscillospiraceae bacterium
GGGATTACAAGGCGGAATCGCCGGCGGGAGTACCCGCCTAAATTACGATTTATCTTTCCACCAGCCCCCAATTCATTACGAAGCCCTGTTCCTGCGAATCACCGCGCCCACCGCCGAAAATCCCGCGAACGCCGCGATATTCACGCAGACGATACTTGCGCCGCCGGGAGTGCCGAACTCGTAGGATATCACCATACCAATAACGAATGTCACCACCGAGATCACCGCCGAGCATATCGTCACCGCACGGAAGCTGCGGAACACCCTCATGCTGCACAGCGCCGGGAAAATTATCAGGCTGGATATCAGCATTGAGCCCATCATTCTCATGCCGATGACGATTGTCAGCGCCGTCAGCAGCGCTATCAGCATGTTATAGGTACCCGCCCTTGTTCCGGTGGCGCGGGCAAAGTTCTCATCAAATGTTATCGCGAATATCTTGGTGTAAAAGAACACGAACAGCACCAGCACCAGCAGAGCCAGCACCACGCTTATCACCACGTCCTCGTCGCTTATCGCGTAGATACTGCCGAACAGGTAGCTGTCCAGGTCGCTGTTCATGCCGGAAAGTGACACCGCCATAACGCCTATCGCCAGCGCTCCGGTGGAAATCAGCGCTATCGCCGAATCCCCCTTTATCCTGCCGTTGCTTGAAAGACGGAGCAGCAGGAACGCCGCCGCTATCACCACCGGTATCGCCACCGCCATGGGCGCCCAGTTCATCACCGCCGCTATTGCCAGCGCCCCGAAACCCACATGCGACAATCCGTCCCCTATCATGCTGTAACGCTTCAGCACAAGGCTAACCCCGAGAAGCGCGGCGCACAGCGACACCAGCACTCCCACCACAAGTGCACGGAAAAGTATCGGCGTGCTGAAAAACGCGGTTATTATGTCAGCCATTTTCTTCGCCGCCTTTCAGAAAGTCTGATGAGCCGTCCGCCATGAACTGCTGCGGTGTGCCGAAGAACCACGAATCCTGCCGCAGGCAGAGTATGTGAGAAGCGTATTTCATCGCCGCCGAGATATCGTGAGTTACCATGATAACGGTTACGCCGCTCTGGTTGATGTTGGAGATAAGCTCGTACATCTCTGCGGTCACCATCGGGTCAAGCCCGGAAACCGGCTCGTCAAGCAGAAGCAGCTTCTTTGTGGCGCACAGCGCCCTCGCCAGAAGCACCCTCTGCTGCTGACCGCCGGAAAGCTCCCGGTAGCTGCGCTTTTTGAGGTGGGTAATCCCCAGCCGTTCCATGTTTTCCGCCGCCATTTTACGCTCCCGGTCGGAGTAGAACGGACGTATTCCCCTTGAATTAAGGCAGCCGGAAAGCACCACCTCGCGCACGCTCGCAGGGAAATCCTGCTGCGCACCGGTCTGTTGTGGGAGGTAGCCTATCTCGTTGCGTTTCAGCCCGCCGCTGAAGCTGATACTGCCGCCAACCGGCTTTTTCAGCGACAGCAGCGCCTTTATCAGCGTGCTTTTGCCGGAACCGTTCTCGCCGACTATGCACAGGTAATCGCCGCCGTTCACCCGGAACGACATGTCCCGGATAACCGTCATATTCTCATAAGAAAGCGTGAGGTCGTCAACGCTTATCAAAGTTTCCTGTTCAGACATTATGTCAGCCTTTCAGTATTTCAGATAGTGTGTCGTAATTCCGCTGCATGAGGGAAAGCCATGTTCCCCCGGCAGCGTAATCGTCAGCAGAAATGTTGTGGCAGGTGTGGAACTCCTTTACCTCGTGACCGGAATCCTGCGCCAGCACGTCCGCCAGCCTGCGGCCGGAAAGCTCAATGCAGAACACCGCCGGTACTACGTCCGAGCCGTTCGTCAGCTTATCCAGCAGGAATGTCATGGTCTGCGCGGACGGCTCGGTTTCGCTGCCGCAGCCCGGGAATGCCGCATAGTAATTCAGCCCGTATTCCTTGAAGAAGTACAGCAGCGGAAATCTGTCGCCGAACACAAAATATCTGTCCTCGCCGCTGAACAGTTCTGCAAATCTGCCGTCCAGCGCGTCGATCTTCGCCGCGTAATCCCCGGCATTCGCGGTCAGCTGTTCCGACATCTCCGGGAACAACTCCGCCGCCGTTTTTCCGAGCGCAGTGACTATCGCGGAAGCGTTGCGGGGCGAAGTCCAGACATGCTCGTCGTATTCTTCCTCGTGCTCGTCTTCATCATGGTCGTGGTCGTGCTCTTCAGCCTGCATACCCTCGGAAAGCTCCTCGTCCAGCAGGGTGACTGCCTCGGTCATGCGGAAGGTGTCCACCTCCGGTGCGGATTTCAGCACGCTCTCCACCCACTCGTCAGACTCGCCGCCGTTGTAGATGAAAAGGTCGCAGCCGGATATCTCCACGATGTCCTTAGCTGATGGGTCGTAGCTGTGGCTCTCCTGACCGGGCTTGAGCAGCATTCTGACCTCCGCGGTATCGCCGAACACCTGCCGCGCAAAGTCGTATGCCGGGAATATCGTGGCGATGATCACCGGCTTATCCGAGCCGCCGCTGTTCCCGGAATTCGCCGAGCAGCCGCACATAACCGCTCCCAGCGCCGCCGCAGTCACGGCAGCGATGATTTTCTTTATATTTCTCATTTGTTCTCCTGTTCCCTTTGTTCCTGTTCAAGCTGCTTCTGGCACTCGCTGCAAAGCCCGTAGATTATCGTTCTGCCAATGTCCACGGTGAAACCGTGGCTGCGCTCGATATGCTGCTGCATTTCACACATGAACGAACAGTCCATGTGAATAAGCTTCTGGCAGCGGTCGCATTTCAGATGGAAATGGGTGCTGCACCTGTGCTCGTCCATAAGCTGGTAGCAAGCCCCCGAGCCGTCCCCGGAGAAGCGCTTCAGCACCCCCTGATTTGCGAGCTTCGTCAGCGTGCGGTAGACGGTGGCTTCCCCGACGGAAACCTCCCCGCTGACTATTATGTCCTTTGCGGTGAAGCAGCTCCCCTTGTGGCGGCTGAAGAACTCCACGATCTCGTCCCGCTGCTTTGTGTTGTAATTATTCCTGTCCAGAATGCTCACCCTCTCCAAATTGATTTTGATTTTCACTTTCAATTTGACATTATAGCATATTATTGAAGAAAATGCAAGAGGAAAACGAAAAATTATTGAAAAAAATTACAGAGTGTGGTATAATGAGATAAATCGTAATTTAGGCGGGTACTCCCGCCGGCGATTCCGCCTTGTAATCCC
>JBJFGA010000181.1:0-13063 GCA_051892275.1 Oscillospiraceae bacterium
CAAGAAGTGTCAAGCAATTTCCATTTGGAGTACCACTTTATCATATCCTTGTCGCAATGCACTTTTTCATTATGGCATACGAACGCTTGGCGACCTTGAAAACTGTACAAACGAACAAGTGTTAAGCATACGCAATATCGGAAAGCTGCGTTATAAAGAAATCGTAGATATGCTGAAAGAATATGGAATAAAGCTTAAAGACGATGAACACGCAGCAACAGGAGGACAGTAAAATGAATGGTGATATTTTTGATATTATCAATCCTACAAATACACTCTGTATGAGCAGACCATTGACGCATATCATCGGTGCGCTTGAAACTATGGTATATGGTGCGCTTTTAGCAAAGTTCAGCTACTATAAGAAGAACAATATGCTAGATGACGGCTGGTTCTACTCTACTATTCCTGACCTTTACGAAAGCACATCGCTTTCAGCATTTAAGCAGAAGCGCTGCATAATGACCCTTGAAAGTTTCGGGCTTATCGAAACAAAAAATCGTGGCTTACCGGCAAGACGCAGTTTCCGTATCATCAATGATACCGAGCTAATCTCAAATCTAATTGCTAAAGGTGTAGAAAAAATGCGTTCAATCAAGCCTGAAGCAGCTCTATCCTATGAGAAAAAGCGTAAGCCCTCTGACGAGCCTGCTCTTTCAGAGTATGGCTGTGATGAAGATGAGAACGATACCGTGCTAGAAGAAAGCGAAAGTTTAAGTGCTTGCGAACAAGATACTCAACAGCAAGCTCCAAAGGAATTTGATAACTTGCTCCAAAGAAATTGCGAAACTTGTTCTGAAATTTTCACTGCTCCTTCTTCTTTATATAAAACAACAGTAAATAATCATCAATCTATCAATCAGCAGGCTCCGCCGGATAGGATTGATGTCCCGCAGACCTCTCCTGTTGTTTCTTCTTCGCAGCGAGCTGAATACCTTGAACTCATCAAGGAAAACATTGATTACGACTGCCTTATGGAGCAAAACTCGAACCGGCAAGACAGGATAGAGTATTTCATTCCCGACTATTTCTTTAAGGGCGGTTTTCCCGAAAGTATCGAGAAGATTTCCGAAGCTCTAAAGGGAGAAAAGCCCGTTTCCGAGTTTATCGACGGCTTGACCGACCTTATGAAGCGTTATGAAGCAGACAAAAGCGTAATGCGTTTCAATTTCCATAAAATGCCCGAAATTCTGGAGAGCCTGAAAGATTTACAGCTTGAACGGCGTGAGTTCAGAGCAGAAAAGGACTTTGAGTTTGCGCCCGTCTTTTTCATTTCGGAAGAAGAAAAAGACCTGCTGCTTTTAGAGGGCAGCGGTGTGCAGGGCGGCAAGTTCCGTATGCACTTTTGGAGAGCGCAGCCTCTCAAAAGTGCTATTGAGTATAGCACTTCTTAGCGACGGCTCTGAATTGGTAGGAACGAACGAAACGAATTTTGAAAAAACGCAAAATACTGTTTCATCACGGAATGGAGGATTTTGAAGAAATGGCAGAACAGAAAAGAAACGGATTATCGGTATCTTTCAGATTAGACAGCGGAATTGTAGAACATAATAATCGGGAATTTATCGCAAAGAATGTTGTCCGTGAACGCATACCCGACAATATAACCTACAAGCGAGAGAATATCCGAGAGTTTTATAATCAGCTTTTCGGGCAAGCTCTTGCGGAATACAACGCTCGTAAAGCGCACCCTTATCAAAGAATACCCGACTACTACGAACATATCAGAAAAGGAAAACAAGAAAAACCGTATGATTATATGCGTGGCGAAATTATTAATCGTGATGAACAGATAGCTGCATTGAGCAAGCAAGTCAACTCTACGTTCGTTCCCTTTGAGATTTACTCCGAGGAGAAAATGCAATATGTGGCTGACGGGCTTACCCGTGCAAAAATTCCGTTTATCGAGGAAAGCCGGCTGCTGTATATTCCCGAATACGCAGTAAAGACCGCAAATGTTATTTCTTCACATTATCAGCCTGCGAACGGTGGAACTATCCGTGAGCAAATCGCTCTTGACATAGACAGGCTGATTTATACCTCGTCAAGTGTGGAGAACTTGTTGAACAAGTTGAAAGAGCGTGGCTATGAAATCAAGCAAGGAAAGTATCTTGCCGTAAAAGCTCCTTTTGCGGAAAGATATGTGCGGCTAAAATCTCTCGGAGATGATTATTTACCGAAAATGCTTGAAAAGCGCATATCCTCAAACGGCACTTATGTAAGAAAAGTAAGAGAGCGAATGAGCAGGAGCAACGAGGTTGAAAAGAAAATCTGCGCTATGGTTTTGGAAACCTCTGTCGCTATTCAGCAGTTCAGAATTATTCCGAAAAAGACAAAGCCGCAGAAAACTTACACTTTCAGTAATGATGACAACCTAAACTTACTCGTTGAGCAACTTTCTACGATTGGCGAGTTAGGCATTACGTCTCGTGACGGCATTTACGAAAAAGCCGCAGAACTGAAAAAGAGCATTGAGGACAAAACGGAAGAACTAAAGGCTCTGTCCGATGAAGCCCCTACTCTGAAAACGGATATAGCGCAGATACGCTTTTATTTCGAGAACGCTCAAAACCGCCGCAGGCTAGATGCTATGGGGCAGGTCAAATTGGCGGCGGCGAAAGAAGCTGCCGAAAAGCACGGTGTTCGCTCCGAACAAGATGTTGCTGCTCTGGAAGAAAGGCTGAAACTGCTCCCGTCGTATATTAAGACGATACAGCACAGCATTACCGAAGAACAGGCAAAGCTGAAAAGAATAAATCAGCTTGCGGACGTTTATGAGAAAGTCGTGGTGGGGAACTATATCGACAATCTGATTAGGGAGCAGAGGGAGCTTGAGCAGAAAACTCTCAAAAAATAAGGAAAGACGGTGGGCTGCGGCTCACCGCCTTTTTTCGTTTATGAGAGTATTTTCTGACGCACTTATCTATCAATCCGTTTCAGTGTTGTCGCTGCGTCCTATAATTGAATTACTGTGAAAAGATTTATTGGAGGATAAATCATCAGACCCCACCCTTTTTCATATTCGTTCTTACAAGCTCAATCAGGCGCATTACATCTTCCGGCGGTTCCTTTGCATACAGTATCCCATACGGAATGGTAAAATCCCACTCCACGGGAATAGTCACCAGCAGCGGGTGAACATTCTGCCAGCATTCTATTGTCAGCAGAACGTCGCCAGACTGCGCGCAGCGGTTGAATACGCTCATGTCGTAGAAGTGCGGCGTATCAACTATATGTATCTGCGGGTAATTCTCGCGCAGGTACGCCCTTATCCTGTCGTTCGTGGCAGAATCCCCGGCTTTCACCATCATCAGATTTTCCCCCAAAAGGTCGGAGGGTCTGATGATTTTTTTGTTTGCAAGCCTGTGATTTGAGTTCACGGCAACGCATTTTTTGTATTCCCCGAGCTTCAGAAACCCGCACCTGTTCAGCCATGCCGCAGAATTGCACACCCCGGTAAGGAAATCAAACTTCTCGCCGAGGGCGGATATCTCAGCAAGAATGTTTGTGTTGTCGTCCTCGAACGGCACTATGTTCAGCCGATAACCCGGGAAATGTTGGCTTATACTGTACCACAAGTCCATGAACGGCTTGCAAGGGTTCAGAATTGACGTTCCCACGCAGAAGGTCTTTTCGTATTCCTCAGTGTAACGCTTCGCCTTTTCAATAGATTTCTCGGAGTAATCGAACATGAACAAAGCGTCCTTGTAGATAGATTTTCCCGCCGGGGTAAGCTGTATACCTTGATTTGTGCGGTCTATCAGCTTCAGCCCGAGGTGCGCTTCAAGGGCGTTTATCTGCTTCATAACCGCCGTTGGCGAGATGAACAGCTTCGCTGCCGCCTTTGTGAAACTGCCGCACTCCGCCGCTGCAACGAATGCTTTGAGCTGAGAATTGTACATCAGTACGCTCCTTTCGCATCAACTAATGGTTTATATGATTATAACATATTGGATATTCCATGTCAAGAGGATTGGGTGTATAATAATCATAAAGGAGTTGATACGAATGTCAGCAATAATCGTTTATTTCTCCCGTGCGGGAGAGAATTACGTCAGCGGCGCGCTGAAAAATCTCACAGTCGGAAACACTCAAACTGCGGCGGAAATACTGCATGAACTGACTGGAGCGGAAATGTTCAGAATAGCGCCGGTAACGCCCTATTCCGACAGCTACAATGATTGTATTGAGCAGGCGAAGCAGGACAAGCAGAACAACGCTCGTCCTGCAATAAAGTCGTTTCCGGACAGCCTTGACGGGTACGATACAGTGTACCTCGGCTACCCCAATTATTGGGGAACAATGCCGATGTGCGTGTTCACGTTTCTGGAGCATTTCGACTTCACCGGGAAAACCATAAAACCGTTCTGCACCCATGAGGGCAGCGGAATGGGCAGCAGCGAGGGCGATATAAAGAAGCTCTGTCCCGGCGCAAGGGTGGAAAAGGGGCTTGCAATTCACGGTTCGCGTATTAGCGGCGCAAAGGCGCAGCTTGAAAAGTGGCTTTAAGAATGGAGGTTTATCATGCTTGAAAGTATATTCCCGCTTGGCGAAAAGAACGACGCCTACGCGCAGTATTTCATCGGGCAGAGCTGGCTCAAAATGCTGACAACAAAGGGCGTTTCGATTGCAAACGTCACCTTCGAGCCGAAATGCCGCAACAACTGGCACATTCACCACAAGGGCGGGCAGATTCTGCTCTGTACCGCAGGGCGGGGTTATTATCAGGAATTTGGCAAGCCCGCGCAGGAGCTTCGCCCGGGCGATGTCGTGGAGATACCACCGGAGGTGAAGCACTGGCACGGCGCAGCGCCGGACAGCTTTTTTGCGCACCTTGCGGTGGAAATTCCCGCGGAGGGCGGCTGCACAGAATGGCTGGAGCCTGTTTCCGACGAGGAATACGGAAAGCTGAAATGAGGTGATAACATGGCAAAGGTAACGGCAGGCCGGGACGAACTGGGTGAATTCGCCCCGAAATTCGCAGAGCTGAACGATGACGTTCTTTTCGGCGAGGTATGGTCGCGGGAGGACAAGCTGTCCCTGCGTGACAGGAGCATTGTGACGGTGACGGCGCTTATGGCGGGCGGCATTCTGGACAGCTCTTTGAAATTCCACATTATGAGCGCAAAAAGGAACGGCGTGACCGCCGAGGAAATGGCGGAGATAATCACCCATACGGCATTCTATGCGGGCTGGCCTAAGGCGTGGGCGGCATTCCGCATGGCAAAAGAGGTTTATGGCGGCGAGGGTATGTCCTGATGTACAATCCACAACTGGAAACCTTTCTGCGGGTGGCGGACGCCGGGAGCTTCAACAAAGCCGCCGAGGAAGCCTACATAACTCCTACGGCAGTAATAAAGCAGATAAATCTTCTGGAGGGCTCTCTTGGAGTGAAGCTGTTTGAAAGAACTCACCGGGGGCTTGTTCTCACCAAAGCCGGAAAGTCCCTCTATCAAGACGCAAAATACATCATTCAGTACTGCCGCGATTCCGTGATAAGGGCGAAGAATGCCATGCAGGAGGACACAAACGTTATCCGGATAGGAACTTCCCCCATGACCCCGGCGCAGCTTCTGATGAAGCTCTGGCCTAAAATCAAGGAACGATGTCCCGATATGAAATTTCAGATGATACCGTTTGAGAATACCCCGGAAAACGCGCGGGAAATTCTCGCAAATCTCGGCAAAAATATTGATGTTATCGGCGGAATTTTTGATGAAACCATGCTCGACCTGCGAAGTTGTTCAGGTTTAGAGCTATCGCGAGAACCGTTCTGCTGCGCTGTTTCGGTGCATCACAGGCTGGCGGCGTTGGACAGGCTGGAAATAAGCGACCTGTACGGAGAAAGCCTCATGCTCATGCGCCGAGGCTGGAGCAGCTATGTTGACCGGCTGCGCGACGATATCTGGCAGAATCACATTCGGATAAACATTATCGACTTCGATTTTTACAGCATGGACGCATTCAACCGCTGCGAAAACAGCAGCGATGTGATACTGGCGATTTCCGGCTGGGCGAACGTTCACCCACTGCTGAAGGTCATTCCGGTCAATTGGGATTACAGCATTCCCTACGGGCTTCTTCACTCCCCGCAGCCGTCTGCTACTGTGCAAAGGTTTCTGGACGCTGCGCAGAGTGCTGTTTTACAAGACGGAAAGCTTTAGCTTACCATAATACCCTCCCTTTATCCTCTGGCGGCGTCTGTCGTCAGGGGATATACTTTAAGGCAACACCGCACAATTACCGACTAACGCCTTTGCCGTCCGCTTGCTTGCATATTTTCCGTCATATTGCCCAAATTTCGCTTGACGGGCGCCAGCCCGCCTGCGCTCAATTTGTACAATCTGACGAAAAATCTGACGGCGCAATCGAACGACAATAATTATGCGGTATTGCCTTAACTCAAATCGGTTGTTACCTTTGGGTATATACTCAATAACAAATGGTGACTTCACAAGAGGTTTCGTTTAATTTAAAATATTCAGTAGAGGATATTAAATCTTCATTGATTGTGTCAACGAAAGGAATTAAAGCTATGAGCAAAAAAGTATTGATTTTATCGGGAAGCCCCAGAAAGGGCGGAAATTCCGACCTGCTGTGCGATGAGTTTATGAGAGGTGTGGAGGAAAGCGGCAATGAAGTGGAGAAGATACGCATTTCCGAAAAGAACATCGGTTTCTGTAAAGCCTGTTATGCCTGCAAAAAGGACGGGATATGCGCAATAAAGGACGATATGGCGGAGATACTTGCAAAAATGCACTCTGCGGAGGTTATTGTGCTTGCAAGCCCCGTATATTTCTACTCCATTGACGCACAGCTTAAAGCGGTGATTGACCGCACGGTTGCACAGTGGACAAAGATTAAAAACAAGGAGTTTTACTACATAATGACCGCCGCCGAGGACAGCGGAACGGTAATGGACTGCACACTTGAGTGTATGCGCGGACTCGCCGCTTGTCTTAGCGGTTCTGTTGAAAAGGGCGTTATTTACGGCAAAGGCGTTTATGAAAAGGGCGAGATAAAGTCTACTGCTGCATTCAAGCAGGCGTATGAAATGGGCAAAACAGTATAACGGAGTAAACGCTATGGAAAAAAGAATACTCGGAAAAGACCTGTCCGTATCCGCAGTGGGCTTGGGTTGTATGGGATTTTCCCACGCTTACGGCGCACCCACGGAAAAAAGCGAAGCAATTTCTGCAATCAGATTTGCTTTTGAAAACGGCTACACCTTCTTTGATACGGCGGAATGTTATATCGGGACAAATGCGGACGGGAGAATTTCATACAACGAAGAACTTGTTGGAGAAGCGCTTGCCGCTCACAGAAACGAGGTGCAGATAGCCACAAAATTCGGGGTGCGGCACGAGGGCAGAACCATCATCACGGATAGCCGCCCCGAAACAATACGCAGCTCCGTTGAAAGCAGCCTGCGCCGCCTTAAAACCGACCACATAGACCTGTATTATCAGCACAGGATTGACAAAAACATACCCGCCGATGAGGTCGCAGGGGTGATGTCAGACCTTATTAAAGAGGGAAAGATAACCCATTGGGGCATATCCGAAGCGAACGAGGAATATCTGCGCCGGGCAAATGCGGTGTGTCCCGTTACTGCAATTCAGAATAGGTATTCCATGATGTACCGCGATTATGAGCGGCTGTTTCCTGTGCTGGAGGAGCTTAATATCGGGTTTGTGGCGTTCAGCCCTATGGCTAACGGACTTTTAAGCGGCAGATATAACAAGGACAGCAGGTTTTCTGATGATGATTACCGCAGTATAATGCCGCAGTTTTCGGCAGGAGCTATGGAGGAAAACAAGGCGCTTCTTGAACTGCTGAACGATATTGCCGAAAGCAGAAATGCTACTCCGGCGCAGATTTCAATGGCGTGGATGCTCTGCAAAAAGCCGTGGATAGTTCCCATTCCCGGAACGAGAAAACCCGACCGTATGACGGAAAATGCCGGCGCGGCAGATATTAAGCTTACCGAAAAGGAGCTTGCCGATATTGACAATGCTCTTGATAAAATGAAAATGTCCGCTGTATTTGGCGGGTCAAAGATAAAATCTGAATAATGGAGGAAAAACAATGAGATCAATGAATCAGAAAAGTCTTGCCTGTTTTGTTACTGCGGCATTAATGCTGTCAACGCTTACCGCCTGCAATAATTCCGGCAGCCAAACCTCCAACACAGTTTCAACCGGCAGCCAGACATCAAATACAGTTTCAGAACAGCCTCAGAGCAGCGTTCCTGCCACTTCAAGCGAGCCGTACAGCAGCGCTGGAGAAGTGCCGGAAAACGAAATCTCCGGCTCGGACAGCAGAATACTTATTGCATACTTTACAGCTGCCGAAAATAGCGGCGTTGACGCAATATCCTCGGCAAGCTATACCCAGATAAACGGCGCGGCTGTGGGACGCGTCAGAGCGGTAGCGGATATGATCGCAGACAATACCGGCGGCGAACTCTTCTCCATAAGGACAGAAACGGTTTATCCCACCAACGGTGGTGATCTTATCGACTTTGCAGCCGAAGAACAGGGTAACAATGCCCGTCCCGTTCTCACGAGCCACATCGAAAACCTCGATGATTACGATGTGATTTTTGTGGGCTATCCGAACTGGTGGTATGATATGCCTATGGCGCTTTACAGCTTCTTTGACGAGTATGATTTTTCGGGGAAGACCATTATTCCGTTTAATGTGCATAACGGCAGCCGTTTTTCGAGCACCATTTCCACGATACAGCAGCTTGAACCAGCGGCGAATGTTGTCACGGACGGATTTACCGTAAGCGAGCGCAGCGTTGCAGAAGCCGCAGATGATGTGGCAGACTGGCTTGCCGGATTGGGGTACTGATATGAACAGGAGTAGTTTTCTTGCAATGCTGTTGAGCCTGATACTTTCAATCAGCGGCTGCGAAAATCCGGACATACCCGAAAACATACTTCCGGGAACAACCTCCGGAACGACTGAAAGCACAACAAAACCCACCGAAACCGCCGAACCGTCACAGCCGTACACCGTTGATACACGGATAAATGACGTGATAAACGACCCCGTATTTGGGGACTACGGGCGGCTGATATTCCCGGTGGAAACGGCATATTACAGCGGCGAAACGCTGGGCAATCTGCGGCTCACATGGTACAACAACATTGACCCGGACAAAACCGTGGAAATCGCGAATTACATGAAGTCCCATGCGGAAAACGGCGACGTGATATTCTATGACATATATTCCGACGAGGAAAAAGCCGCCGACCCGAACAAGGCGGACACTGGGCTGTTCTTCTTCCGTGGTAACGAGGGCGCAAAATTCACGGTGTGCAGCGCAGGCGGCGGATTCGCTTATGTCGGCGCTATGCAGGACAGCTTCCCCCATGCGTTGGAACTGTCAAAAATGGGCTATAATGCGTTTGCGGTGATATATCGTCCCGGAGCGCAGACCGCCTGCGAGGATCTGGCGCGGGCTATCTCGTTTATCTTCGACCACGCAGAGGAGCTGAAAATCGACACCGACTGCTACTCCCTGTGGGGAGGCTCCGCCGGGGCGAGAATGTCGGCGTGGCTCGGCTCCTATGGCACGGCGGGCTTCGGTGAAAGGGAGCTGCCACGTCCCGGAGCGGTCATAATGCAGTACACAGGGCTTAGCGAATACACGGCAAACGACCCGCCGACCTACGTTTGCGTCGGTAGAAACGACGGTATAGCTAACTGGCAGACAATGAAATCCCGCCTCGACGGCATGAGCGCCCTCGGCATTGACACGGAATTCCACGTTTACGACGGGCTGGCGCACGGCTTCGGAATAGGCACGGGGACTTCTGCGGAGGGCTGGATAAACGACGCGGTGAGATTCTGGGAAAAGCAATTCAAGGAGGGACAGCAATGAACAATTTCATCTATGAGAACCGTACAAAGGTGTATTTCGGAAGAAAGGGCGTAAAGGAGTATCTCGGCTCGCTTCTGAACAAATATAGCGGCACGGTCATGCTTGCCTACGGCGGCGGATCGGTGAAGAAAAACGGCATTTATGACGAGATAACCGGCATTCTGCAAGCCGCAGGAAAACAGGTGGTGGAGTTCTCGGGAATTACCCCAAACCCTACCTACGCAAAGGTTCAGGAGGGCGCAAGGCTCGCTGTTGAGAACAATGTCGGGTTTATTCTAGCGGTTGGCGGCGGTTCGGTTATCGACTGCTGCAAGATAGTATCGGCGCAGGCAAAATGCGACGAGGATATTTGGGAAATGGAGAATTCCAAAAAGAAATTTCCCACGGAGTTTATTCCAATGGGCGCGGTGGTGACGGTTTCCGGGACAGGCTCGGAGATGAATGCAGGCGCGGTCATTACCCATGAAGAAAAGAAGATAAAGGGCGCTCTTTTCGGGGCGCAGGCAGACTTTGCGTTCCTTGACCCCGATTACACTATGAGCGTTCCGATGAAGCAGGTAATTTCGGGCGCATTTGATACGCTCAGCCACGCTATGGAAACCTATTTCGGAAAGCCGGACGATAACAATCTCTCGGACGACATCAACGAGGCAGTAATGCGCAGCGTAATCGCGAATATACGCGTGCTTATGGTAACGCCGGACAACTACAACGCGCGCAGCGAGCTTATGTGGGCGTCCTCAATGGCGGAGAACGGCATACTCAAAATCGGCAAGCAGACCGATTTCCAAGCGCACCAAATCGAGCACCAGCTCGGCGCGTACACCGACTGCAATCACGGGCAGGGGCTTGCTGTAATTCACCCGGTTCTGTACCGCCATATCTGCGGCAGCGGCGCGGAAAGATTTGCGCGGTTCGCACGGAATGTCTGGGGTATTGCCGACAGGGAAACCGCCGCCGAAACCGCTCTCGCTGGTGTTCAATCCCTCGTTGATTTTATCCGTGAGATAGGTCTGCCGACCTCATTCAAGGAAATGGGACTTCCCGAAAACACCGATTACAGAGCGGTCGCGGATTCAACCAACATAACCGCAGGCTGCTGCAAGCGGCTCACCCATGACGAGATATACGAAATTCTGCTGGAATGTAAGGGAGAATGACCGATGAAAAGATTATTTTCAATATTGCTTTGCGCGGCGATTGCTTTCGGGATTACAGCGTGCAGCCGGCAGGATCAGAGCCGCACGGAATCAGTAACCTCTGGCACTACAAGTGCTGCAAAACCAGAAAGCAAGCCTGTTACCTCCGCTGAAGAAACCCAACAGCCCGCTGAACCTCTTGCTCCCGACACCGCCGAACCCTCCGACATTACCGACAACGAAACGGACGAGAAAACGCTAGTGGTGTACTTCACATGGTCGTCCAATACCGAGGGCATGGCGGAAACAATTGCGGGTCTTACCGAGGGCGACATTTTCGAGATAGTCCCGGCGAACCCTTATCCCGAGGATTACACCGCCTGCACCGAGGTGGCTCTTGCGGAGCGCGACAGCAACGCTCGCCCTGAAATACTGAACCTACCAGAATCCGTTTCGGAGTATGACAATATCATTATCGGCTACCCGATTTGGTGGCACACAGCACCCATGATAATAGGGACATTCCTTGAAAGCTACGACCTTACCGGAATTGACGTGTATCCGTTTTCGCAGTCCGCTTCAATGGACAGGGAGCAGTTTGCGCAGTCGATGGAGTTCGTGCGCGAAACAGCGGGAACCGCAGAGGTGCATGACGGATTATTCGCAAAGCCGTCCGATACCCGGGCGATAACAGAATATCTCGAACAGAATGAACTTATTTAAGGAGGAAATCACAATGGAATTCGTAACACTTAACAACGGAGTAAAAATGCCCGTACTCGGCTACGGCGTGTATCAGGTAGGCGCGGAGGAATGCGAGCGCTGCGTTCTGGACGCGATAAGCGTTGGGTATCGTTCCATTGACACGGCGCAGGCTTACGGCAACGAGGAGGGCGTCGGAAGTGCAGTAAAGAAGTGCGGAGTACCCCGCAGCGAGCTGTTCCTTACGACAAAGATCTGGATAACCAACGGCGGCTATGAAAAGGCGGCGGCTTCTATCGACGAATCGCTGCGCAAGCTCGGCACGGATTACGTTGACCTCATGCTCATTCATCAGCCGTTCAACGACTATTACGGCACTTACCGCGCTATGGAAGCTGCGTACAAGGCAGGTAAAATCCGCGCGATAGGCGTATCGAATTTCTACCCGGACAGGCTGGTTGATTTGTGCAATTTCGTTGAGGTTGTTCCTGCGGTGAATCAGGTGGAAACCCATGTTTTCCAGCAGCAGAAAAAGGCTCACGAATATATGAGCAAATACGGTGTACAGCACGAAAGCTGGGGACCCTTTGCGGAGGGCAGAAAGGATTTCTTCACCAACCCCGTGTTAAACGAAATAGGCGGAAAATACGGCAAGAGCCCCGCGCAGGTCGCACTCCGTTTCCTTATCCAAAGCGGCGTTGTGGTTATCCCGAAGTCCACACACAAAGAGCGCATGGAGGAGAATATCAACGTGTTTGATTTTGCGTTGGACGAAAGGGATATGGCGGCTATCGGGGCGCTTGACGAGAACGAGAGCCTGTTCTTCTCCCACTATGACCCGGCAATGGTTGAATGGCTTACGAAGCTGCACTGATAGGCGTTTGAGCGGTTATTGCGAGGTTCGGATATGAGCATTAAAGAAATTCTTCTGTTACTGATGACAGCTATCCTGACCGCCTGCTCTGCTAATCCGGGGCAGAATTCTGACGGCGCTGTATCAGGCGGGGTTTCGGCAATCGAACAAACACCGCCTGCTGTATCTGTTCCTGTAACCGAGGAGGCTACATCTGGCACAGAACAGACTTCCGGTATGCAGACCGGTATCATCAAAGACCAGATTCTTGACGGCGCAGACGGTGAGATACATTACCCTCTTTACTGTCCGAAATGCAAACAGGAGCACTTAATTGAAGCCAAAAATTTAATAGTAACAGTTATCAAAGAGCCAGACACAAAGATGCAGAGCCGATGAATGTGAGAAATCATAGTTCATCGGTATCCGCCAAATCACCCTGCGTCATAAACAAATCACCCTCTGCCGTAGAAA
>JBJFGA010000182.1:0-13063 GCA_051892275.1 Oscillospiraceae bacterium
GTTCCCGCGCGATCCGTCTTCTGATACATACAGCATTGCGTATGACAGCTTTGGCTACCTTATCACAAAGGGAGCCAAGAACAAAAAGGGTGCGATTGATTGGATAAATCTGAACCGCGTTTATGAAACCGATGAGAACATAATTTCCAACAAGCGCGAAGAGGCTATACATCCTACGCCTGTATATTACACATCCGGCAAGTACGAGGGCTTCCAGAAATGGGGCCTGGTATGGGACGAAAGGCAGTACGACCTGTGGCAGGATATGATGAATCCCGATAAATTCAATCTTCTGTTTGATGACTGCTGGGGCTTCTCAGACGATTTGAATACCGTCTGCACGACCGTATTGTTTGAACCGATGTTCAACGGTGAATCTTTCACGCAGCTTAGCGCAGAGTATTCTCCGGTAATTGATTCTCTGATCTCATAATGACAGCAACATTGAAGTGAACAAGGATCCAGCCTCCCCGAACTGCTCTCTATTTGGGGAGGCTGTGCTATCAAATGATTTTTTAGGGAGGTTCACAATGAGAAAACAAGTACTTGCATTAGTTTTAGCTTTATCAGGCATGGCAGTGATGTTGCCGGGCTGCAGCGGTCAGACCAACGCCAGCTATTACAGCGGCAAAGACGGAAACGGCAATGAAAATAATTCCGCCGTTGAAAAAACTACATCGGAGCCGCTTGCGGATAAAACAGACAGTGATGACTCATGGATAACTGGCGGAGAGCCTGTACACTCCACTATTTCAGTAGACAAAATAGAAGGTCTTAGCAATGACTTTATCCGTGCAGTGGATATCTCAACAGTTATCGCAGAGGAAAAAAGCGGTGTTGTGTACAGGGATTTTAACGGCAATGAGCAGGATATTTTCAAAACCCTCAAACAAAGCGGCGTAAATTATGTTCGTGTGCGAGTATGGAATGACCCCTTTGACGCTGACGGAAACAGCTATGGCGGAGGAGGAAATGATGTTGCAACTGCGGCAGAAATAGGAAAGCGTGCCGCCGAGTATGGTATAAAAACTTTTGTTGATTTCCATTATTCAGACTTTTGGGCGGATCCATCAAAACAGATGGTACCCAAGACATGGGCAGGTATGGATATTGATACAAAAGCGGAGGCTCTCTACTGTTTCACCAAAGAAAGCCTTGAAACAATGATCAATGCAGGCGCAGACGTGGGCATGGTTCAGATAGGAAATGAAACCACAGGCTCCATGTGCGGAGAATACAACTGGGACAATATAACCAAGCTTATGCGCTCCGGCTCAAAGGCTGTCCGGGAGGTTGACTCCGAAATACTTGTAGCCGTTCATTTTACTAATCCCGAGCAGGCTGGAAAATACGAAAAATATGCAAAGATACTTGCAGAGAACGATGTTGATTATGACGTGTTTGCAAGCTCCTATTATTCCTATTGGCACGGAACGCTTGAAAACCTTACAACGCTCCTTAAAAAGATATCAGAAGAATACGGCAAATATGTTATGGTCGCGGAGATGTCTTTTGCGTACACAACCGAGGACGGAGATAATTTCGACAACACCATCAACAGCAGTTCAAACACCAATTACCCGATTTCTATACAGGGGCAGGCTGACGGCATAAGCGACATAATAAAAGCTATTCACAGCATTGGAGAGAAAGGAATCGGCGTATGCTACTGGGAGCCGGCATGGATTCCTGTCCCCGGGGAAAACTATGATGACCGCTTCAGGCTCTGGGAGCAGTACGGCTCGGGCTGGGCTTCAAGCTACGCCGCAGGATATGACCCCAAAGACGCAGGTCAGTATTACGGCGGCTCAAGCTGGGATAATCAGGCGTTGTTTGCCCATGACGGCACCGCACTTGAATCTCTCAAGACATTCGGGTATGTTTATACCGGAACAGTTTGCGAAACATAAGTATTACTGCGTCTTGAACTCTCCTTTGGCAATTCGGAATAACTATATAAAAATATGCTAATTTCATAATGTGACTTCCGGTTAAATAAAACTAAAATAAGTTAACGATAGTTTTTTTATTAGTTATTCTATAATTAGATTTTCACATCCAACAGGTTAATACCACTGGTTAAATTTCAATGCCTTTTAACCGAGGTAAACCAGATGCAATTTACCAAGAGAACATCAAAACATCTAAAGTGTTTGTTGAATACCAACAAACACTTAGCTTATCTTTTGTTGATTAGACCAGAATTATTCAACAAAATCTAAAAATTATTGGGAAAGATATTGACAATAAATCAAGAATAATATATACTATAATTAAGCTAGAAATTAACCATAAGCAAACCTTATCTAGCCATTGCAACAACCAACTCATTAACCAATTTTAAGGAGTATGCAGCTATGAACAACAAGACAAGAGCACCCATTCATTTCAAAAGAGTGTTTTCATTACTGATGACATTCTTCGTGTTGGCATTAAGCATTAGCGGCTTTAGCATTACAGCATCCGCAGCAAGTAGTGGATTCTATGTTACTGGAACATCCATCTATGACGCAAACGGCAACATATTTAAGATGCGCGGCTTGAACATTCCGCATGCATGGTTCAGTTCTTACACTGAAACATCTATTAAGGCTGCTGCATCTTTGGGAGCTAACACTGTGAGAGTTGTATTATCTGATGGTCAGGTATACAGCAAGACCTCTTCCAGCGAGGTTGAGAATATAGTTAATCTTTGCAAGCAGAATAACCTGATTTGCATCCTTGAGGTACATGATACAACCGGAAGTGACAGCACCTCATATCTTAATAATGCTGTAAACTATTGGATCGAACTTAAAGATCTTCTTAATTCCAACACTAAATATGTCATTCTTAACATTGCAAATGAATGGTATGGCTCGTGGGATGGAAGTGCATGGGCAGAAGGCTGCAAGACAGCAATCAAATCTTTGCGCAATGCCGGAATAAACAATATGCTGATGGTTGACTGCGCCGGCTGGGGACAGTATCCTGATTCAATCAAGTACAATGGCAAGGAAGTATTTAACGCAGATTCACAGGGAAATACGGTGTTTTCTATCCACATGTATGAATATGCAGGTGGGGATTCAACAACTGTAAAAACTAATATTGATAATGCGCTCTCTATCGGCGTTCCGGTCGTTATCGGTGAATTTGGCGCACAGCACACAAACGGTGATGTCGATGAGCAGACCATCCTGAACTATTGTGAGCAAAAGGGAGTCGGCTATCTTGGATGGTCATGGAAAGGAAATGGTTCCGGTCTTGAGTATCTTGATATTTCAAATACATGGGATGGATCCAGCCTGACAGATTGGGGCAATACCTTATTTTATGGTACCAATGGAATAAAGAGCACCGCTTCTGTTTGTTCCGTATATGGAGGTTCGAGCTCAAGCAGTTCATCTTCATCAGATAGCTCCTCTTCGACTTCCGATTCTAGTTATACCTCTCTGTTTTACGGTTCAGCTTCAGCTTCCGGATGGGATCAGGCTGTTTCGGTTGCAACCACTCGGGCAGGTGGAAATTTTGATCCGGCTAACATAAAAGCTGGCGGTAATTTCTATGTTGAGTATAAAGGAACAAGCGGTAAGGTTGAATTGATTCTTCAGAGTTATTCCGGTGGTGCCACATGGGCGAAGGTCACTGCAAGCGAAACCGGAACAGCAAACGGGAATTACTTTGCAAAGTATTCATATGATAACTGCGTATCTGCTTTCGGCAATAGCAATTTCTCAAGTTACCTTGACATGATACATGTGGGCGCAGCAGGTGCAAGCCTTGAAGTGGTTTCCGTATGTTATGATTATGGTACTTCATCAAGCAGTTCTTCCTCAAGCAGTTCTTCCGGAAATGTTTATACCGATTCAAACGGAGCTGTGATAGGTCTTGACGGTACATATTACATTAAGAGCGTACACAGCGGCAAATACCTTGATGTTGCAGCAGGAAGCTCTGCAAATGGTACAAATATTCAGCAGTATCAGTTTAATGGCAGCGATGCACAGAAATTCAAGCTTGTTGGTGATGGTAATGGATATTATTCTATCCTCACAGCTTGCTCGAATTACAGCAGCGGTATTGACGTATATGCCAAAGGCACTTCCAACGGTACTAATATCATACAGTGGAAGTATGGCGGCGGAGATAATCAGAAATTCCAGATCGTCAAAATAGGCGACGCGTATGCTATCAAGACAAAGATCACAAGCTGCTATTCGTGCTTAGATGTCTATAACTGGAGCACAGCAAATGGCGGCAATATAGCTCAGTATGAATACTGGGGCGGAAATTGCCAGCTCTGGTATCTTGAAGCGTGCTGATTAGTGTTGTAAGCTAAAATGCTTTTAAATAGTATATTGCAAAGGTGAGATTTTTAGGCTGGTATGTTTTATGCATATCAGCCTTTTTCCTAATTTGAAAATAATACTGCTAATTTAATTATTGGCAAAAGAAATGGGTATACAGTATAAAAGGGTAAACTCTAAACGCTTTGCCCCTTTTTCATCAAGGTATTTCAGATGAAAAGAATAAGTTACCAGATATATTCATTTGGGTATTAGTTATCTGTTTGTTCCCATACATATTATAAAATTTGAGTATAAGCATTGCCCATTTTATAATAAATTACTGCGGTCATCATTTCCATTTTATTTCACAAAACTCGTTAAAAAAAGATAAGAAAAAGCGATTATAAAGTGAAATTTAATGGGAGTTGATTTTTATTATAAAGGCAACTGATGAATCTCCAAAATCATTTTGCGAAAACTGTAGTAAAACAGTATATCTGATATCATATTATTTTATATTTAGGAACAAAGCTGTATATAGTCATACACTTACTACTAACCAAACACAAGAAAAAAGACGATGTCGCTCACCTCCGTATACATATCGTTTGAAGAAGAAACAATATGTATACTGGAGGAACAAGAATGTCTACAGACAATAAATACATCATCTACATAAACGGCACAGCCGTAGAAGTAAGCAAAGAAATCCACGATTTCCTGATAAAATCTGACCGGCAAATAAAATATGCCGAGCAGGACAGAAAGCAGGAGCGAATCACAATCGATAGTGAAAACGAAAGAGTTTCAGTAAAACCAAGCATGGAGGATTCCCTGGACAGGCTTACGGAGCTTGGGGTGGAGTTCCCCGACCAGCAGGAGGATTTGTACGAGTCGGTCATACGAAAAGTAATGCTTGAACAGGCAATGTCAAAGCTGGACGATGAGGAGAGATACCTCATCGCCCAGCTTTTTTATTTTGATAGAACCGAGCGTGACATTGCCCTTGAACTTAATCAAACCCAGCAAAACATCAACAAAATGAAACGAAAGATTTTGTGCAAGTTGTATAAAATGCTTAAATAACAGATTTTTTTTAGAATTTCTGGTTGTCAAACACCCCTTCCCAACGGCAAATATTATGAGAGGACAAATTCTCTCTGCTTCTTTGAAAATTAAATAGCAGTATTTCAGATACTTTACCCGGCGCAGCCTATATGGTTGAAAGCGACAGCGGCGCACCGCCAAGACGTTCCAGAACAGCAGGACGGACAAGCCCGGCACTTAGCCGAACGAGCGTGACTCGATACATTCCGACAGCCTGTTTCAGAACCGAGCGATAAGTGCAAGCCGCAAAAATCGGCGTGGCAGCCGATCCGCAATGACCTGAGCCGGGGGATAATGATACTTCCGTCCAGCCACGGTCTAAAGCAATGGGGGCGGCTTTGCGAGAACCGCATCGGGGTGAGATTCCCATGACGTTGCCGCCAGCAACGGTCTGAAATATTCCCTCAAGGGGAGAAATCCCCTTGGTTTAGCCGGGGAGGTCGGGGACAAATTCGGCACACAGGTTGATTTTTTTAGCGGAGAAATCCGCTTTGTATATATAGCCGCAGCTCTGCTCTGGCGGGGCTGCGGTATTACATACAAATTTAAGAAAGGAATTTTCTACATGAACAAACCAAGCATAAAGCGGGGCGATGTATACCTCGCCGACTTAGACCCAGTGGTTGGAAGCGAGCAGGGCGGTATCCGTCCCGTTCTCATAATCCAGAACAATACGGGAAACCGCCACAGCAGCACGACCATAGTAGCTCCCATCACGACAAAGCTAACATCAGGCTACCTGCCCGTCCATGTGATGATTTACCCGAAATCCGCAGGGCTTCAGCAGAACTCAAACGTAATGCTGGAGCAGCTTCGGGTGATGGACAAGGAGCGTCTGAAAAACAAAATCGGGCATCTTCCGCCGTTTGCTATGACGCTCATTGACCGGGCGCTCCGAATAAGCGTGGGACTGAAGTCCGAGTACAACTAAGGGGGAATTCTCATGAACGAAGAAGCCAAAACTGTCGTGAAGCTTCACCTGTGCAACCACTTCATCGACAACCTGTCAGAGGAAAGGCTCATCACAGAACACCAGCGCAGAAAGCTGAGGAATTCTGTCAAGCGGCGTATTATAAGGCTTTGAACCCTGTTCCCTTTTGTCGGATTAAGCATAAAAACCGTAGATATTTTCGTTGGGTTTGGTGATAGATTTCCGCAAGCTGTTGTGGTATTGTGTTGTACGAAAGGAGATGATTTGATGCCGGAAATCACGGTAATTCCCGCCCGAAACAGGAGCGGCGATATTATCCGATCCGCCGCTTATGCGAGAGTTTCGAGCAGCAGCGATGACCAGCTTAATTCGTTCAACGCGCAAATAAGATACTACACCGAGCTTCTGAGTAACAGTACCAACACAGTATTCGTGGATATGTACGCAGACGAGGGTATAACGGGAACATCCGCCGCCAAGCGGGACGAGTTCCAACGGCTGATGAGCGACTGCCGCAAAGGGAAAATCGACCGAATACTAACAAAGTCTGTGTCAAGATTTGCGAGGAACACAAAGGACTGCCTTGAAGCCGTCCGGGAACTGAAATCGCTGGGTGTGTCGGTTTACTTCGAGAAAGAGAAAATCGACACCGGCGAGCTTAGTTCGGAAATGCTGCTCACCCTGTATAGCCAGTTCGCGCAGGAGGAATCACTGTCCATATCCCGCAACTGCCGCATGGGAATACACAAGCGCATGGCGGACGGGTCGTACAAAAACGCCTCCGTCCCCTACGGCTATGTTTACGACAACGGGCAAATCACAATCGACGAAAGCAAGGCGCAGGTAATCAGGCGTATCTTCACGGAATATGCCGCCGGAAAGGGCGCAGCTGAAATAGCCGACGGTCTGAACAAAGATAATACAAAGCCGCCTATAACCGACAAGTGGTATTCGCAGGTTATTGCGAAGATAATCGCAAACGAACGATATATCGGAGATTCGCTGCTGCAAAAGCGCTACACCACGGAAAGCCTGCCGTTTCAGCGGAGATACAACCACGGCGAGCGTGAGCAGTTTTATATTGTCGGCTCTCACCCGCCGATAATTGACCGCGAGCTGTTTGAAACCGTGCAGAAGCTCCGTTCGGTGAAGAACGAGAAGTATTACCGCAAATGCACCGGACAAACCTACCCTCTGAGCCGTAAAATCAAATGCTCCTGTGGCAGCACATTCCGGCGCAAAATGGTCAACGGGACGGTCAGGTGGACTTGTATAAGACACGACCAGCACTCCTCATCAGCCTGCGCTGTTAAGCCAATCAGCGAAGCCACGATATATCAGGCTTTCACCAGAATGACGGCAAAACTGAGCGATACCTGCCGTGATATTCTAATCCCAATGCAGCGGCAGCTTCGGGCACTTTATGACAGCGAGATTGCGGATAATCAGCAGGTCGCAGCGCTGCGAAAGGAAATATCAGATATCAAAGAGCAATGCCACCTGATGACGAAGCTGCAAACGCAGGGGGTACTGGACGCTGAATACTTCACTACACGCTCACAGGAGCTTGAAAGACAGATCACAGCGCTCCAAAAGCAGCTTCACACAATGCTGAGCGATGATGACAGCGCACAGGCAGACGAACTGAACAGGCTGATTACCACAATTGAAAACGCAGATGCAGACGGTAGTTTCAACGAGGTGTTATTCGGGCAGATAGTCAGGCGGATATATGTGAGGTCTGAAACGGAGTTGGAATTCGAGCTTCCCGGCGGTGTGTCATTCTGCGAGAAAATAGAGCGAAAGGGGCGGTGATATGAGGAAAAACCGAAACATTCCGTTCGGTTATTCAATCGTGAACGGAAACGTAACTATCAACCCGGAGGAGGCGGCGGCTGTGCGGCAAATCTTCACGCTGTACCTTGCCGGAATGTCCCTGAAAACCATTGCCGATCAGATGACAACACCGTATATCCAGGGCAAAAAATGGAACAAGAACATGGTGTTCCGGGTACTTGAAAATCCACGGTACTTGGGGAATGGCGGCTGTCCGAGAATCGTTTCTGACGAGGAATTCCATGCGGCAGCAAAGCTGAAAGTCACTCGCAGGACTCGAGAGCCGACAAAGGATACTGAACCGCCCCAAACACTGCCGCCTGCTCATTATACATACGAGGTTACTGACGAAATAATCCGTCTGACTGTGGAGATCAATCGCCGGATAAACGATCCGACAAAGGACAGAAATGCGACAGCGGAGCTGATTTTGAAGTGCGCAAGGCTGAAATACTCTGTGATAAAGGAGGTAAGGTAATGGAACATCAGGTGATAGTCATTCCCGCAAAGCCTGCTTCGGAAATCCGTCAGACCAAGCGGCTGAATGTCGCTGCATACTGCCGTGTTTCCACCGACGAGGAAGAACAGGAAACCAGCTATGAAGCACAGATAAGCTACTACACAGATAAAATTAACGGCAATCCTGAATGGAACATGGCGGGGATTTTCGCCGATGAGGGTATAACCGGAACTCAGGCAAAGAAACGTCCGGAATTCCTGCGCATGATACGGCTGTGCCGCAAGGGTAAAATCGACCTCATTCTTACAAAGTCCCTGTCCCGATTCGCCCGGAATACAGTGGATAGCCTGAATTACATACGAGAGCTGAAGCTGCTGAATATCGCGGTCATCTTCGAAAAAGAGAACATAAACACGCTGACCGCCGAGAGTGAAATGTTGACAACTATCATGAGCTGCTTTGCACAGGCGGAATCGGAATCTATCAGCAAGAATGTTTCCTGGGGAATCCGTCAGGGCTTCAAAAACGGCAATGTCCAGATGCACTATAATACAATGCTGGGCTACCGCAAAGGAACGGACGGTCAGCCGGAAATCATCCCGGAAGAAGCAGAGGTTGTGCGGGATATTTTTGATGGCTACCTATCTGGAATGAGCCTTCAGCAGGTCGCAGACTCCCTTAATGCAAGAGGGCTGGTGACGAAGTACGGCAAGAAACCGTGGACAGGCGCAAACATTCAGCTTATTCTCAGAAATGAGAAATACACCGGGGACGCTCTCCTGCAAAAGACCTACATAACCGACTGCATTTCAAAGAAAACCCGCAAGAATGACGGAGCCCTACCGATGTATCTGGTCAAAAACCACCATGAGGGAATAATTTCTCGGGAGCAGTTTAATCGGGTGCAGGAGGAAATGGCACGGCGCAGCAGCAAGCGCCGTGTCGCTGATAAATACTGTAAGACCGAGCAGGGCAAGTACAGTGCCAAGTTTGCGCTCACTGAGCTGCTGATATGCGGCGAGTGTGGTGCTCATTACCGTCGGGTAACTTGGACAGCAAAGGGATTCAAGGAGATAAAGTGGCGGTGTATAAACCGCCTGCAATACGGCAAGAAGATCTGTAAGTGTTCGCCGACAATAGATGAAGAATCGCTTCACAAAGCCGTTGTTACGGCGATAAACGAATTCTGCGAGGTCAAAGGTGATGTTGCTGAGATACTTCGGCAGAGCGTGACCGAGGTACTCGACCCGAACCGGAACGGAAGCGTCCTTGCAGCGCAGCAGCGGCTCGATGAGCTGAGCCGGAACATGGACGAGCTGCTTCGTCTGGCTACTGTTCCTGAAAGCAGCGCTTCTGCAATGGCGGATATACAGAGGTTCAGCGAGGAAATGAAAGGTCTGCGGGAGTTCATTGAGGGTGAGAAAGCAAAGGTCACTTCCTCAGAAAAAGAAACCGAGCAGATGCGGGCAGTGCTGGAACGGCTGGAGCGGGAGGACTTCTCGATGTCGGAATATGATGATGTCATCGTGCGGCAGATTGTGCAGGTGATTCGGATTGTGGATAAGCGGACGATTAGCATACGGTTTCTTGGTGGAATGGAAGTAACCGGGAGAATTTCGTAAACCGCTGAGTAAATTCGGGAGCTTTGTTTGAAAGGCTCCTGTTTCGTTGACTTTTTTTATCGCTGTGCTATAATATAAATGTATGGTTGCGGATGATGAAAAAATCTTTTTTGTTCAACGCAATGGCGCTCGCCTGCGCCCTTTGGGCTTGACAAACGCTCATTGCTAGCATTGTTTTCGCTCGAATTGCCCTAATGGCAATTCGGTTTTGCGCTTCGCACAAAACACCGCAAAAACAACGCAGGTTTTAGTAACACTTTTTCGCGCGTCGGGGCGCTTTTCATTTGCAGGTTCTTGCCCGCGTTGAAAAATCTATTTCATATAGCATAGACAGTCGAGTGCCTCAACACGCATTTTCGCGCGTTGAGGCGCTTTTGTTTTGTGGGTTTTCTCCCGCGTTAATAAGCTATTTTGTTGATGGGGGCATGAAATCATTTTCCCTGCGATCTCCGTGGTGGAGACCGTATTTCCTGCGGAAACCGGGACATGACGCAGTCGCCCGAACATGGGTCATGCATTTTTGCCAACGCCCATTATTCCCCATCACAAAGACAAACTACTCTGCCAGAGGTCATTACATAAAAAACCAAAATGGCGCTGCAACACCGCAGCGCCATTCCAATTATATCACAGTTCAGATCTTGTCAAGTGCCTGTGCGATGTCCGCGATGAGGTCGTCCGCGTCCTCAAGACCACAGGAGTATCTCACGAGGTTGGGGTATACGCCGCAGGCTTCAAGCTCCGCGTCGTTCATCTGACGGTGAGTTGCGCTCGCCGGGTGCAGACAGCAGGTGCGTGCGTCCGCAACGTGGGTCTCGATCGCGCCGAGGTTCATGTGCTTCATGAACTCCTCCGCTGCCTTTCTGCCGCCCTTCATGCCGAAGCTTACAACGCCGCAGCTGCCGTTAGGGAGGTACTTCTGTGCAACGTCATAGTACTTGTCACCGGGCAGACCGGGATAGTTTACATACTCGATCTTTTCGTGCTGGCTAAGGAACTTCGCGACTGCAAGTCCGTTCTCACAGTGGCGCTTCATGCGCACATGAAGGCTCTCCAGACCGAGGTTCAGGATAAACGCGTTCATCGGCGCCTGAATAGAGCCGAGGTCGCGCATCATCTGCGCAGTAGCCTTGGTAATGTACGCTCCGCCTATCCCGAACTTCTCTGCGTAGGTTATGCCGTGGTAGCTGTCGTCGGGTGTGCACAGCCCCGGGAATTTGTCAGCGTGAGCCATCCAGTCGAACCTGCCGCTGTCAACGATACAGCCGCCGACGCCTGCGCCGTGACCGTCCATGTACTTGGTGGTGGAGTGGGTGACGATATCTGCGCCCCACTCGAACGGGCGGCAGTTTATCGGGGTAGCAAAGGTGTTGTCAACTATCAGCGGAACGCCGTGAGCGTGTGCCGCGCTTGCGAACTTCTCAATATCGAGCACGGTCAGTGCCGGGTTCGCGATGGTTTCGCCGAAAACAGCCTTGGTGTTGGGTCTGAACGCAGCGTCAAGCTCCTCGGCGGTGCAGTCCGGGCTGACAAAGGTGAACTCTATTCCCATCTTCTTCATGGTTACGGAGAACAGGTTGAAAGTGCCGCCGTAGATGGAGCTGGAAGCCACAACGTGGTCGCCGCAGCCCGCGATATTGAACACAGCGAAGAAATTCGCAGCCTGACCGGAGCTGGTCAGCATTGCAGCCGAGCCGCCCTCAAGCTCGCATATCTTGTTAGCCACCATATCGTTGGTAGGGTTCTGAAGACGGGTGTAAAAGTAGCCGCTTGCCTCAAGGTCAAACAGCTTACCCATGTCCTCGCTGGTGGCGTACTTGAAGGTGGTGCTCTGTACTATCGGGATCTGTCTGGGTTCGCCGTTTCCGGGGGTGTAGCCGCCCTGAACGCATTTGGTGCCTAAATTATAGTTGCTCATGTTATTCCTCCTGAAAATATACCGGATCTCTCGGTTTTATCCATATAAAAATATTATATCACCGGGAGCGTATATTGTCAAGAATTATTACCCGGGAAAAATTCCTAAATGTATTGAAATCCAGCTGAAAATGTGGTATAATGTTTGCTGTAATAATATCAGGCGGTCACAAAACCGCTGAAATACAAAAAACGGAGGAAACACCATGTCAATGTATATCACCTGTCTGGATTTAGAGGGCGTACTCGTACCGGAGATCTGGATCGCATTCGCTGAAGCAAGCGGTATCCCGGAGCTGAAGAGAACCACCCGCGACGAGCCGGACTACAACAAGCTCATGAACTGGCGCCTTGGTATTCTCAAGGAGCACGGTCTGGGACTCAAGGAAATTCAGGAGACCATCGCAAAGATCGACCCCATGCCCGGCGCAAAGGAGTTCCTCGATGAGCTGCGTTCGCTGTGTCAGGTGATCATCATTTCTGATACATTCTCCCAGTTCGCAGGCCCGCTTATGAAGAAGCTGGGTATGCCCACCATCTTCTGCAACACCCTGGAAGTTGCTCCCAGCGGAGAGATAACCGGCTTCAAGATGCGCTGCGAGCAGTCCAAACTCACCACCGTAAAGGCTCTCCAGAGCATTGGCTACGAAACCATCGCCAGCGGCGACAGCCACAACGACCTCGGCATGATAAGAGCCAGCAAAGCAGGCTTCCTGTTCAAGAGCCCGGACAGCATAAAGGCAGCTAACCCCGACCTGCCGGCTTACGAAACCTATGACGAACTGATGGCGGCCATCAGGAAGGCAATGGATTAATTTCAGGGAACCTCTAAAAACCGGTTTGAAAAGGGAAAATGGGTAGAGGTCTTTCGGTCAACCTCTCCGGCACTACGTGCCACCTCCCCCACCGGGGAAGACAC
>JBJFGA010000183.1:0-3165 GCA_051892275.1 Oscillospiraceae bacterium
CTTCTTGCCCTCGGAGTTGAGCAGCAGAGTGATGGTCATTGCGTGGGCGTCCTTGCCGAGCTTCTTGCGGATAAGTTCTGTGCCGCCCAGCATGTTAGCCCACTGGTCGTCCCCGCCGAACTGCATGTTGCAGCCGTACTTCTGGAACAGCATGTAGAAGTCGTAGCTCTGCATTATCATGTAGTTGAATTCGAGGAAGGTAAGCCCGCGCTCCATGCGCTGCTTGTAGCACTCAAAGGTCAGCATCTTGTTTACGCTGAAGCACGCGCCGACCTCTCTGAGTACGTCAATGTAGTTGAGGTTCATCAGCCAGTCGGCGTTGTTCACCATGATAGCCTTGCCGTCAGAGAAGTCGATGAAGCGGCTCATCTGCTTCTTGAAGCACTCAATGTTGTGGTCGATGTCCTCTTTGGTGAGCATTTTTCTCATATCGGATTTGCCGGAGGGGTCGCCTATCATTCCGGTGCCGCCGCCCAGCAGGGCAATCGGTCTGTTGCCAGCCATTTGAAGGCGCTTCATAAGGCAGAGCGCCATGAAGTGTCCCACATGAAGCGAATCCGCCGTTGGGTCGAAGCCGATGTAGAAGGTCGCCTTGCCGGCGTTTATCATCTTCTTGACCTCGTCCTCGTCAGTTACCTGCGCGATAAGTCCGCGCGCTACCAGTTCGTCGTAAAGTTCCATTGTTGTGTTCTCCTTTAAACTCTAATTTATATGAAATTTCAACATTCAGCTGTTAATTGTTGAAAGATTTCCATAAGCGATGGAATTTCTTATAAATTCCACTGATACCACGACCTTTCAATGCAAATTTTATAATGCAAGGTAATCCCTCAGCAGGTCTTTTCCGACAGTTCCGTGACTTAGCAGTTCCCGCGCTTCTTCAAGGCTGAACCACCCGGCTCTCTCGACCTCGCCGGACAGCCGGAACTCCCCCTGCTTCACGGTGCAGACGTACCCCAGCATAAGGTTGTCGTGCTTCGGGTAGTAATAGCTGTTGATGTAGCGGAGCTTCACCACCTCCAGCCCGGTTTCCTCCCGGACTTCCCGAACGGCGGTCTGCTCGGCGGTTTCCTGCTCCTTGATGAACCCTGCCACGCAGACGTAGTTCTTTGTCGCGTAGGTCTGACGTATCAGCGCGTATCTGCCTCCGCCGTCGGTAAGCAGGCATATCACGCAGGGGTAGGAGAAGCTGAACCACGGTCTGCCGCAGCTTTCGCAGAAAGGTATTTCCCCCTCGTCACCGACCTGTTTTGTTGTAAGTTCACCTCCGCACAGGGGGCAGAAAACGAATTTCATTACTGTTCCTCCAAGATAGGTATACATAGTATTTTTGCATAGATACCCCGAAATAATGCAAAACCCTCTATGAGCATAACTCACAGAGGGCGAAAAACCGCTGTACCACCTCAATTTACGGGAATACTCCCGCCTTTGGACAGCTATAACGGGCTTACCCGTGCGGAACTACTCGCGAACGCTTTCGCACCGCCGCTCAGGGAGGTAATTCGCCGCCGGACGCCCTGCCGCTTCGCACCGAACAGCGGCTCTCTGAAAGGGTAGTTCCGGGACTACTGGGTTCCCGTCAACGCTTTATTATATAAATTCGGAATGCAGAATTCGGAATGCGGAATTAAGGGGTCCGCTGGCGCGGACTGATCAGGAAAAAGCTGACAAACAAAATCAGCCATGATTAAAACAGAGTTTCTTTAGATATAACAATACTATTTTTGTCGCGAATTAGACATTAAATTGTTCTTTTCGGCTTGCATCATTGAAATCCGTTCGGCGAAGCCGGACACCAATAATTCCGCATTCCGCATTCCTAATTCGGAATTAAATTAAAGCTGGTCTGCAATTTCAAGCACGAGCTTTTCGCTCTTTTCCCAGCCGAGGCAGGGGTCTGTGATGGACTTGCCGTAGCAGCCGTCGCCGACCTTCTGCGCGCCGTCCTCAATGTAGCTTTCTATCATCAGTCCCTTTACCATGCTGCGTATCTCGGGGGAGTGGCGCATGGAGTGCAGTATCTCGTTTGCGATACGAACCTGCTCTAGGTATTTCTTGCCGCTGTTGGAGTGGTTGGTGTCAACAATACATGCCATGTTGACGAGGTTCTTCTCGATGTACATGTCGTACAGAAGCTTTAAGTCCTCGTAGTGGTAGTTCGGCATTGTCTGGTCGTGCTTGTTCTGCGCGCCTCTTAAAATCGCGTGTGCAAGCGGGTTGCCGTCGGTAATTACTTCCCAGCCGCGGTAGATGAAGGTGTGGCTGCTCTGCGCCGCCTTTATCGAGTTCAGCATGATGGAGATAGTGCCGCTGGTGGGGTTCTTCATGCCGCAGGGGCACTCCATGCCGCTGGCGGTAAGACGGTGCTCCTGATCCTCAACGGAACGCGCACCTACTGCGACATAGCTAAGTATGTCGGACAGATAGCGGTAGTTCTCGGGGTAGAGCATTTCGTCCGCGCAGACCAGCCCAGTCTCCTCGATAGCGCGGGTGTGGAGCTTACGCACCTGAACAAGACCCTCCAGCATGTCTTCGCCCTTGGTGGGGTCAGGCTGGTGTATCATGCCCTTGTAGCCCTCGCCGGTTGTACGGGGCTTGTTGGTGTAAATTCTCGGAATGATGATTATCTTGTCCTTTACCTGTTCCTGAAGCCTTGACAGGCGGCAGGTGTAGTCCATCACGGAATCCTCGTTGTCCGCGGAGCAAGGACCGATTATCAGCAGAAATTTATCGGATTTGCCGGTGAATACATCGGCGATCATCGCGTCGCGTTCGGCTTTTATCGCCTTTATCTTTTCGTTAAGCGGGTACAGCTCCTTTATCTCCTGCGGGATAGGGAGCTTTCTGCGGAAATGCATTGACATATTTGTTATCTCCTTTATGGGAACCTCTAAAAACCGGTTTGAAAAGGGAAAATGGGTAGAGGGCGACGAATGCAAGGAAAGCCGACGACGCAAGGCTGTATGCCTTGCTAGGAGGTTTGACGAAGCAGGCGGCGTGCTCTGCACATTTTCACTCAAACAAGGTTTTTAGAGGTGACCTTATGTATATCTAAAATTCATTATAGCATTTATCGCGGAAAATGTCAAGCAGAAGAAATTTATAAAACACGGCAACAGCATTTACTATTGAGGTGAAACGGAAGAGGGGTCAAGTAGGATA
>JBJFGA010000184.1:0-3149 GCA_051892275.1 Oscillospiraceae bacterium
GGATTTCCACGGGTTCTACAATCACTACGCTATACAGATAGGTTCAAACCTCACCCCGGAGGACACGCTGAACAGGATAATAAACCACAAAGGCAAAGCTTAAAAAATATACATACAGAAGAAGGATACAAAAATGGACATCAAGGAAAAAGCATTACAGAAGCACTATGAATGGGGCGGAAAGCTTGAAGTCGTTTCCCGCGCGAAGATAGAAAGCCGCGAAGACCTTTCTCTCGCTTACACCCCCGGCGTTGCTCAGCCCTGCCTTGAGATAGCAAAGGACCCGGAGCTTTCATACAAGCTCACCCGCCGCAGCAATCTTGTTGCAGTCATCACAGACGGCACTGCGGTGCTGGGTCTTGGCGACATCGGCGGTCTGGCTGGTATGCCTGTTATGGAGGGCAAGTGCTGTCTGTTCAAGGAGTTCGCTGACGTGGACGCGTTCCCGCTCTGCATTAAGAGCAAGGATCCGGACGAGATAGTGCGCACCATAGAACTAATCTCCGACAGCTTCGGTGGTATCAATTTGGAGGACATTTCCGCACCCCGCTGCTTCGAAATTGAAGCCAAGCTGAAGGAAAAGCTGGACATTCCGGTGTTCCACGACGACCAGCACGGTACCGCGATAGTAGTCGGCGCGGCTATGATAAACGCGATAAAGCTAGCAGGAAAGAAGCTGTCTGACATCACCGTTGTGATCAACGGCGCAGGCTCGGCAGGTATCGCTATCGGCAAGTTCCTGATGAAGCTTGGTGTCGGCAACCTTATTATGGTAGACCTCTGCGGCGTCCTGAACCGGGACGAGCAGTATGCTAACCCTGCTCACGCTGAAATGGCGGCTATAACCAACCACGACAACATCAAGGGCAGTCTTGCGGACGCTTTAAAGGGCGCAGACGCGTTCGTCGGGGTTTCCAAGCCGAACCTCGTTACCCCGGAGATGGTGCAGTCAATGGCGGAGAAGCCGGTGCTTTTCCCGATGGCGAACCCCGAGCCGGAGATAACATACGACCTCGCAAAGCAGAGCGGCGCGTTTATCGTAGGCACCGGGCGCAGCGACTACCCCAACCAGATAAACAACGTTCTGGTGTTTCCGGGTATATTCAAGGGCGCACTCAAGGTCCGCGCAAAGGCTATAACCGAGGAAATGAAGCTGGCGGCAGCGCACGCTATCGCCGGTCTGGTGACGGACGACAAGCTGTCGGTGGATTACATTATTCCAAGCGCACTGGACAAGTCCGTGGCTCAGGCGGTGGCTGACGCAGTTGCAGACGAATGGCTCAGGTCAGGAAAGTAAAGGAGAAAAAATGAAGTTTGAATACACTCCCCGAGGCGTATGCTCACGGAAAATGATATTTGAGATCGAAAACGGTATTATCCAGTCGCTTCAGGTAGTAGGCGGCTGCGACGGCAACCTGAAGGGCATTTCCTCCCTCGTAAAAGGAATGAAGGTGGAGGACGTTATCCCCCGCCTTGAGGGCATAAAGTGCGGCATGAAATCCACCTCCTGCCCTGAGCAGATGGCTCTTGCACTCAAAGAATACACCAGAACCAACGGCTGAAATCGGAGTTTAAATGAAAATACCTGAACTATTCAAAAACGGACACACCGTGTTCTCCTTTGAGGTTTTCCCGCCGAAAAAGAACAGCGATGTTTCTGTGATATACAACACGCTGGAGCAGCTGGGCGACCTTCACCCGGACTTCATCAGCGTGACCTACGGCGCGGGCGGCAGCGCTGCGGGCGCTTCCACCACCGAACTGGTGCGTTACATCAAAGAGAACCTGCACACCGAATCCATCGCGCACCTCACCTGCGTTAACTCCACCCACGAGGACATTGACAAGAAAATCATCGAATTCAGGGAAAACGGCATAGAGAACGTTCTGGCGCTGCGCGGCGACATAAACCCGAATATCCCGCCAAAGCACGAATTCCTGCACGCAAGCGACCTCATCGAGTACATGAAGCCACGGTCTGACCTGTCGTTCTCCGGCGGGTGCTACCCGGAGATCCACCCGGATTCGGAGAGCCTTGTGGACGATATCCGGAACCTGAAAAAGAAGGTGGACGCAGGCGCTTCCCACCTTATCTCACAGCTGTTCTTTGACAACAATTCCTTTATTGAGTTCCAGGAAAAAGCAAGGATCGCCGGGATAAACGTCCCGATAGAAGCGGGCATTATGCCCTGCGTGAATGCGAAGCAGATACAGCGCATGGTCAGCATGTGCGGAGCAAGTCTGCCGCTGAAATTCACCAAGATGATAAACCGCTACGGCGACAACCCCGAGGCAATGCGGGACGCAGGAATTGCATACGCGGTAGACCAGATAATCGACTTAGTTGCCCAGGGAGTAGACGGTATCCACCTCTACACCATGAACAACCCCTACATTGCAAAAAAAATAAGCGAAAGCATAGAGAAGGTGATACGCTGTGACATGTGAAATAACCCGGATAAACCGTGATGAAGCGCTGCGTTACATGGGCTACACCCAGCAGCCGGACGAGAGGATCAGCGCCGCCATCGATGAGTGCGAGCGCGAGCTGCTCAGAGAAGCGCACCCCCAGTTTGTGTGGCGGGTATTCAATATACAGCGCACCGAGAGAAGCCTTGTGCTTTCCGACTGCGACTACGCGCTGGAGGGAAAGGACATTGCCGACCATCTTCGCGGCTGCGACAAGGCGGCGGTTCTCTGCTCGACCCTGTCCTCCTGCACGGACAGATACATAAAGAAGCTGGACGTTTCCGACTCCATGAAGGCGGTCATCACTGACGCGCTCGCCAACGCAATGATCGAGCAGGTCAACGAGAGGGCGCGGCAGGATATCCTTAGCAACATGCCGGGGTACTCCACCACCTGGTGTTACGGTGCGGGCTACGGTGACTTCCCTATCGAGAGCGCGCCGCTGCTTATCGCTTCGGTTGACGCGGTCAGAAAGATAGGTGTTTGCTGTACCGCGACCCACATGCTCACCCCGCGCAAGACCATTGTTGGTATCGTCGGGCTTTTCCGCGGCGAGCTGGACAAGAAGCGCCGCAGCTGCGAGGACTGCAACGCAAAGGACACCTGCCGTTTCCGTGCTTACGGAACACGCTGCTGATCACGGACATAATATGCGCCCCTGTGCTAAATGTACAGGGGCG
>JBJFGA010000185.1:0-12923 GCA_051892275.1 Oscillospiraceae bacterium
GGTCACAAGGACGTGATAGTCACCGACCTGCCGGGAATTTACTCGCTGTCGCCCTACACGCCGGAGGAAATAGTCGCCCGGAATTACCTCGTTGGCGAGCGTCCGGAGGCTATCCTCAACATAATCGACGGCACTAACCTCGAGCGTAACCTCTACCTCACCACCCAGTTTCTGGAGCTTGGTATCCCGGTAGTCGCCGCGATAAACATGATGGACGTGGTGCGCAAAAACGGCGACCAGATAGACACGCAGCAGCTTTCAAAGAACCTCGGCTGCCCGGTGGTGGAGATATCCGCGCTGAAGAACACCGGAATTGACGAGGCTGTTGAAGCCGCCATCAGAGCCGCCGAGGAAAAGAACATCACCACACCCCGGCACAATTTCAGCGGCGCGGTAGAGCACGCTATCGCGCATATTGAGGAAGCAGTGCTGCACGAACTGCCGGAGGAGCAGCAGCGCTGGTATGCTATAAAGATATTCGAACGGGACTCAAAGGTGCTGGAGCTTCTCAACCTGTCGGACAAGCTTAAGTCACATATTGAGAACGACATAAAAGCCGCCGAGCTGGAGCTTGACGATGACGCGGAGTCCATCATCACCAACGACCGCTACAACTACATCTCGTCCATCATCAAGGATTGTCTGGTGCGCAAAAACAACGGCGGCATGACTACCTCAGATAAGATAGACCGCATTGTGTCCAACCGCTGGCTGGGACTGCCTATCTTCGCGCTGATAATGTTCCTTGTGTACTACATATCCATGGTCACCGTGGGAAATGCCGCCAACGAGTGGATGAACAACGGCATGTTCGGCGAGGGCTGGTATCTGTTCGACATGGGCAGGGGCGAGTACACCGAAGCCTGTGACGACTACACCGCCGCTGAAACCGCTATTGACGCGTTCGGAATGTCTGTGGACAGCACCGAAAAGGACTTCAACGAATACAACGCAGTGAACCGGCTGAACAGCTTCACCCCAGCCGAAGAAACCGCGGTCATCTCCCTTACCGACGAGGATACCCTCACGGAATACGACGTCACCGTCTACTATGACGAAATACCCCAGAACGCCCCGGAGAACACCAACCCCATGAGCTACACCGACGCGGTGGATTACTACAAGAAAAACGGCTTTGCAGAGCCAACTCCCGCGGATTTCGGCGTTTGGGTGCCGGGCATTCCGGTGCTGATAGAAGCCGGGCTGGACGCTCTGAACTGCGTTGACTGGCTGAAGGGACTTATCCTTGACGGTATCGTTGCGGGCGTCGGCGGGGTGCTCGGCTTCGTGCCGCAGCTGCTTGTGCTTTTCTTAATGCTGGCGTTTCTGGAAAGCTGCGGTTACATGTCAAGAGTTGCGTTCGTGCTTGACCGCATTTTCAGGAAATTCGGGCTTTCCGGCAAGTCGTTCATACCTATTCTGATAGGCACCGGCTGCGGAGTTCCCGGCATTATGGCTTCCCGGACCATCGAAAACGAAAGCGACCGCCGCATGACGGTCATTACGACCACGTTCATTCCATGCGGAGCTAAAGTACCGTTCATTGCGCTTATCGCTGGTGCAGTGTTCGGCGGCTCGCCGTGGGTCTCCACCGGGGCATACCTTATCGGCATTGCCGCTATAATCATTTCCGGCATCATGCTGAAAAAGACAAAGCCCTTCACCAGCGCCCCCGCGCCGTTTGTGATGGAGCTTCCCGCCTACCACATGCCGACGCTGAAAAGCGTGCTCGGCTCAATGTGGGAGCGCGGCTGGGAGTTCATCAAGAAAGCTGTGACGGTAATACTCTTGTCCTCGGTAGTCGTGTGGTTCTTCTCGAACTTCGGCGTTGTTGACGGCAGCTTCACCATGCTGGACGAAAGCCAGATGGAAAGCTCCATTCTTGCTGTAATAGGCTCGGCGGTCTGCTGGATATTCGCGCCGCTTGGCTGGGGCAACTGGCAGTCAGCGGTGGCGTCCCTTACCGGGCTTATCGCAAAGGAGAATATCGTGGGAACGCTCGGCGTACTGTACGGCGGAAGCTCGGCGGTGGCGCAGGCATTCACCCCGGTGACCGCCATGTCCTTCCTGATATTCAACCTGCTGTGCGCGCCCTGCGTTGCGGCTATGAGCGCCATCAAGCGTGAGATGAACTCCGCGAAGTGGTTCTGGTTCGCCATCGGGTATGAGTGCGGCTTCGCCTACGCGGTTTCGCTTATCGTCAACAATCTGGGCAACCTGTTCACCGGGAACGTGGACGGCGCACTCGGTATCGCGGGGGTAGCTGCGGCGTTCGCGCTGCTGGCGTTCATGTTATTCATGCTGGTTCGCCCGGTCAAGTCCTCGAAAAGAATACAAGCTGTAAAGAAGTGAATTATAATTACTTGTCGTAATGAGGTGAATTATGCTGGAATTTTTGTCCCGGAACTGGGGGAGCATTCTTGTGGCGCTGATTGTGCTGGCTGTCTGCGGACTTGCATGCTGGCGCACTTACGTTCGGCGAAAGCACGGAAAGTGCTGCGGCGGGGACTGCGGTAGCTGCGGCTGCTGCCCGAACTCCTGCGAAAAACGCGAAAAGCCGTGAGATACACGAATACCCCGAGGTTATTTCCCGGGGTATTTTTTTTTGCGGAAAACCTGACGAATTATGTATTATCCTCACTAAATATTACAAATTGTATACCTACATTCAATAAAAACTCCCCGCAACTGCGGGGAGAATTTGTCTGTGAATTATTCCTCAGCCTCGCCGGACTCAGCAGCTTCCTCAAGCAGTGCCTTGATGGAGAGGGAAACTCTGTTCTTCTCGGTGTCGATGTCGATGATCTTAGCCTCGACCTCCTGACCAACGGAGAGAACGTTAGCGATGTTGGTAACTCTCTCTGTGGAGATCTGGGAGATGTGGATAAGGCCGTCAACGCCGGGAATGATCTGTGCGAATGCACCGAACTCGGTGATGCTTACGATGGTAGCCTTAACTACGTCGCCGATCTGGAATTCCTCAACGAACTTAGTCCAGGGGTTCTCATCGGGGTCCTTAGCGGAGAGGGATACTCTCTTCTTCTCGGGATCGAAGGACTTAACGATAACGGTGATCTTGTCGCCTTCCTTAACGATATCCTTGGGGTGACCAACTCTGTTCCAGGTCAGCTCGCTGGTGCGTACCAGACCGTCAACCGGACCGATGTCAACGAATACACCGTAGTCCTCGATGGAGCGAACCTCGCCCTCGAACTTCTGACCTACCTCGATGCTCTCCCAGAACTTAGCTCTCTCAGCGTCGCGAACCTCTCTGGTTGCCTGTCTGATGGAGCCAACGACTCTGTTGCGCTGCTCGTTGATCTCGATAACCTTGAACTGAACGGTCTTCTTAACCAGATCCTCAAGCTTGCCGCTTCTGGGAACACCGGTCTGAGAAGCAGGAATGAACACTCTTGTGCCGTTAGTCACAACGATAACGCCGCCCTTGACCGCCTGAGTAACTACACCCTCAAGAGTTTCATTGGCTTCCTTGCTTGCTGCGATCTTCTCCATGCCAAGCGCGGAGTCAACTCTCTTCTTGGACAGGAAAACAACGCCCTGAGAATCGTCAACCTTAGTAACGATAGCGTCGATAACGTCGCCTACGCTTACAACGTCAGCAACAGCTGCGTTGGGGTCGTTGGTAAGCTCCTCCAGGGGTATGTAACCCGTGTGCTTTGTGCCCAGCTCAACTACAGCCTCGTTAGGCTTTACGCTTACTACTGTTGCCTTAACTTTAGCGCCGGTATATAATCTCTTGCTCTCGGACTGCTCGAACAGTGCAGCAAAGCTCTCCTCATTTTCATTGTTTGTGATGATCTCGCTCATTTTTAAATGAACCTCCTTTATTGTATAGGCTGGGGTGGAAGCCCCTGCCGTTATTCCGATAATACTATCGGAGCGCAGACCCTCTAAGGTCTGCATGGAAAGCTCTGAGGAACTCTCGATGAACACTGTGCGGCAATATCTCGAACAGATTTCAGCTAACTTTCCGGTATTTGAGCTGTGCCTTCCTCCGACTACCAGCATAAGGTCAGCCCGCTTTGCAAGCTGCTCCGCATTGCGCTGACGCTCTGCGGTGGCATTGCAAATCGTATCGTATATCTTCACGCAGCAATATTCTTCCCCGATTATGTGGGAATATTCCAGAAATCTGCTGCGGTCGAAGGTGGTCTGAACGACGAGAACAGCGTTCCCGCCGGAAGCCTGACACCCGTCCAGCAACCAGCGGACCTCATCAAGCTCCATGCACGCGTAAGCCCTGCACCTCGCGTGACCGATTATGCCCTGAACCTCCGGGTGATTCCCATCGCCGAGAATAATCACCGTGGTATCTTCGGGCTGCTCCGAAACTATCCTGTGAATGCGCTTCACAAACGGACATGTCGCGTCAAGCAGAACGGAGCAGGTTTCTGCCGCGCTGTCCTCTGTATCTCTGCCGACCCCGTGGGAGCGGATTATCAGCGGCTTTCCCGCCGCCTGCTCTACACTGTCGGCTATGAACACGCCTTTTTGCTTCAAGGCGTCGGTAACTGTCGTGTTATGAATGAGCGAACCGAGGGTGTAAACCTCGCCGTACCTGTCCGCCGCTTCCTCGGTGAGATGTATCGCGCGCTCCACCCCGAAACAGAAGCCGGACTTGTCTGCGATCTCAATCAACATCAGGCATATTCTCCTGGAGCTTTGCTATCTCGTCCATGATGGTGGCGCTGACGGCTTTAAGCATCTTCCGGTCGGAGATATCCACGTCGAACCTTTCGGCGGGTATCTTCTCGCCGATGGAGATGTAAATGTTCCTGCGGAACTTCTTCCTGCCGTACCTGATGAACACCGGAACTACCGGCACCTTCGCCTGCGCCGCGATCAGCGTCACGCCACTCTTGGCGTGACCCAGCGTGCCGTCCTTGGAGCGCGTGCCCTCCGGGAAGATAACGAATATCCTGCCCTCTTTCAGGCTGTCCAGTGCCTTTTCGATAGCGGAATTATCCTTCGCGCCGCGCTTCACCGGGAATGCCCCCAGCTTTGTTATCAGCCATGTGAACAGCGGATTGATCTCGAAAAGCTCCTGCTTCGCCATGAAGGTGTACTTGCCCTTGAAGGTTATCCCCACCACAGGCGGATCGTTATTTGAAACGTGGTTGCTGGCGATTATGTACCCGCCCTTTTCCCTGGGGATATTTTCACCGCCGATGACCACAATGTGGTAAACAATGAGATAGAATAATCTCGCACAGTTGCGGAGAAACGAATAGAACATTACAGCTTCTCCTTAATGATATTGCATATAAGCTCGCAGGACTGCTCAAAATCAAGCCCCGAGGTATCCGCGAGGACCGCGTCCTCGGCCTGCTTCAGCGGAGCGACAGCCCTGTGGGAGTCGTCGTAGTCACGCTTGTTGAGGTCTGCCAGTACTTCCTCAAAGGAGGTCTGCACGCCCTTTGCGCAAAGCTCGTCATAACGGCGCTTGGCGCGTATCTCCGGCGACGCGGTGAGGAAAACCTTCACCTGTGCGTCCGGGAGCACTACTGTGCCGATATCCCTTCCGTCCATGATGACGTTGTTTTCTGAGGCGATAGCCCTCTGCATGTCCAGCAGAGCCGCCCTTACCTCCGGCACGGCGGAAACTGCGGAAGCCGCCATGGATATCTCCGGCAGGCGTATTTTCTCGGACACGTCCTCTCCGTTAAGATATATGTGCTGAACCCCGTCTATCAGCCGTATCTCCGGCTTTATCTCCGGCAGGCGGGCTGCTATATCCGCAGGCTGCGACATATCCACACCGCTCCTGTGACAGTAAAGTCCGACCGCTCTGTAAAGCGCTCCGGTATCGACGTAAATAAACCCCAGCCTTTTCGCCGCAGTGCGGGCAATACTGCTCTTGCCTGCGCCGACCGGTCCGTCGATCGCCGCCGAGATATGCTTTTCCGGCATAAACATCACCTGAACGAGCCACCGGAAAACGCCCGCGGACAACGCCCCGCGAGTAATTACGACCAGCAGCCGAAATGTCAAAAAATGCAAAAGGGTAAAACTTCCCCTATACATTTATCCAATTTATTATAACACACTATTTTAAAAAATGCAAGTGTTTTTTTGCAATTTCAAAGAATTTTCACGTTTTTTTACGACAAATTTATTCATCAGAACAAAAAATGGCTGCAAAAGTTACATATTTTCCCATTCATCTCTGGAAACAGCGTACACAGAAGTCCGTTCGCCCTCGCCGTCGATGTATTCCTGCACGAAGTGCATGCCGACCGACCTGGCGGTCGCCGCCGAAGCCAGGTTGGCGGTTTTCATATAGGAATACAGTTCCCGGAACGGCGTGTTCCCGAATGACCAGTTCCGGACGGCGCAGGCGGCTTCCCCGGCGTAGCCCCGCCGCTGGTGCGCCCCCGCGATGTGGTAGCCTATCTCCGGCTTTATAGCCCCGTTGATGTTCTGCATTGTAAGACCGCAGTCGCCTATCATCTCGCCGGTTTCTTTCAGCACCACCGCCCACAGTCCGAAGCCGAAAACCCGGTAACGCTCCCGGTTCTTCTCTATCCAGCCCCTAACGCGGTTCTCGTCAAAGGAATAGGGATAATGCCGCATTATGTCGGAGTCCCCCAGCACAGCAAACAGCGCCGGAAGATCCCCCTCTGTCATCTCACGAAGAAGCAGCCGTTCAGTTTCGATCACGATCTCGCTCATATCAATACCCCGCCACGCCGCTCGCCGCCGCAAACGCCGTAGAAAACGCGATTTGCAGGTTAAAGCCCCCGGTGAACGCGTCGCAGTCGATTATCTCCCCGGCGAAGTACAGCCCCTTGCACAGCCTGCTTTCCATGGTGTTCGGGTCGATTTCCTTTACGGACACCCCGCCCCGTGTGATTATCGCTTCCTCAATAGGGCGGAATTTCGCGACATGCAGCGTCAAGTGTTTCAGCAGTCTGCCAAGTTCCCGGCGCTGTTCCTTTGTAACCTCGTCCACCTTTTTATCGGCAGGGATACAGGACAACTCCGCTATGACCGGGGCAAGCTGCGCCGGCAGAAGTCCACGCAGACTGTCCGCGAACCTCATTCCCCTGCGTTCGGTGAAGTCCCGCAGGATACGGCTGTCAAGCTGTTTATCAGACAGCGCAGGCTTGAGGTCTATCTCAACAGACCACTCCCCGGCGGTGATGTCATCAATATGCGCCGAAGCGCTAAGCACCGTGGGGCCGCCTATTCCGTAAGCCATAAACATCAGCTCGCCGAAGTCCTCGTACACCGGCTTTCCGTCGTGCAGCAGCTTCATTGCGATATTCCGCAGGTCAAGTCCGGCGGCGCGGGACACCCAGCGCTCCTTTGTTTCCAGCGGAACAAGCGAGGGCTGACAGGGCACAACTGTATGCCCCGCCTGCTTCGCCAACGTGTAGCCGGAGCCGTCAGACCCGGTGGCGGGATATGACATTCCTCCTGTGGCAAGCACCACCGCAGCAGCCGTCACTTCCCTGCCGGATATCACCGCCCCCGCGCAGGCTCTGCCCTCGAAAAGAAGCCGGGTGCAATTGCCCTTGATGACCTGCACCCCAAGCTTCTTCAGCCGACGTTCCAGCGCCGCAACGATATCCCACGCCCTGTCCGACACCGGGAAAACCCTTTGTCCGCGCTCGGTCTTGAGCGGTACTCCCGCGTCCTCGAAGAACTCCATCACGTCCGCCGGGGAGCATCTGGACAGTGCGCTGTACAGGAAGCGCGGATTTCGGACTACATTCTTCAGAACCGTGTCACGGTCGCAGTTGTTGGTGACATTGCAGCGTCCCTTGCCGGTTATCCCAAGCTTTCTGCCGAGGTACTTTTCATGCTCACAGACGGCGGTGTGAAGTCCCTTTTCAGCGGCGCAGGCGGCACAGTACATTCCTGCTGCGCCGCCGCCAATTATTAACAGATCCAGTTTTTCTGACATATCAGACATCTTTCTTGTACACGTCATGGTTGTCCCACAGCGTTTCCAGCTTGCGGAAGGTCTGCTCCACGCGGCAGCGGTTACGGTTGGACACCGCAACGATAAGCGCGTTCACAAGGCTCATCGGCGCCACAAGGCTGTCTACGAAGCTCACCATATCGGAATACGCGCACAGCGTCGTGTGGGCATACTGCGTCAGCGGGGAGTTCTCGCTGTCGGTGATGGCGATTATCTGCGAACCCGCGTCATGTGCGAATTTGCAGGCATTTATCGTGCTCTGCGCATATCTCGGGAACGACATGGCAATAAACACGTCGCCCTCGCCGATATGTATCATCTGCTGGTATATCTCACTGGTCGCGACCGACCCGATAAGCGTCACCTTGTCGAAAATGAGCCGCAGATAATAGTGCATGAAGCTCGCAAGAATACCGCTGCTCATTGCGCCCTGAATATAGATACGGCGGGCGTCTACAATGGTATTCACCGCATTGTCAAAGTCCTCGCGGTCAACTGTTTCCAGCGTGCGGCGTATCTTGTCTATGTCCTGCGTGAGCACGCCCTCCACCGGGTCAAGGTCGCCGATACGGCTGCGGGTGACGTCCATACGCTGAATGGTGGTAAGGCGGTTCTTGATGTGGTCCTGAAGCGACCGCTGTAACTGCGGGTAGCCCTCGAACCCAAGCTCGATAGCGAAGCGCACAACAGTAGACTCGCTGACATTCACTGCATTCCCAAGCTTCAGTGCGGTCATATACGCCGCTTTTTCATAATGGTTCAGGATATAGTTTGCAATGAGCTTCTGGCTTTTTGAAAATGTCGGAAGCAGCTCCTCCATACGCTGGAGCAGATCCTCTTTCATACGATACACCTCTATTCATATACATATGGGCTATTCAAAAAAAGAATAACCGCACATATATAATACACCATTTGAATTATTTTTGCAAGTGTTTTTGTGAAATCTTTTAGAAATCCAGCCGAAAACACCGCAAAAACCACAGCAGCGCAGACCAAAGCCTGCGCCGCTGAATGTTATTTTATGGTTATACTGCAAAAATCAACTCAGATACTCGCCGGTTATCCTTACCATCATGTCGTTGAGTTTCTCCACGTCATAGCTGCCGATGGTAGGCTCAATGTGGCTGCCGCCGATGCCGCTGTCGTCGGTGAGGAACGTGTAAGTGCCGCCGGTCATGAACGCCATACTGCGCAGCAGGTACTCGGTGGACTTGTCAACACCGCTGGAAGCCACCGGGATTATCCGGATACCCTTTTCCGCTGCCTGCTTCACCAGCTTGACGGTTTCGTCAATTATCTGAATATCGCTGTGGGGCGGTGCGTCCAGCACAAGGAACATTATCTTGATGGAATCCTCGTCCCAGTCGTGGGAGTTTATCGCGCTGTTAAGCGCCGTGTGCACCGCCTCCGGAGTATCTCCGCCGCCGTCCGCAGACTGCGCTGCGATAGCATTCACCGCCGCGTCAAGGTCGGTGGTGAACGGGAATTCCCGGACAACGTACTCGTCGCCCTCGTCCCGGTAGAAGTTCACGCTCAGCCGGGTCGGGATATTCGCATTCTCCTGCTTTATGCGGGTGACAACGTCCTCCAGTTCTTCCTTGAGGTAGTCCAGTTCGTCCCACATAGACCCGGTGGTGTCGCACATTATCATGAAATCAAGGGTCTTAGCAGGCTTCTGCGCCTCTCTGTCAAGCGTTATTTCAACGCTGTCATCGCCGCCGAGGGTGAGCTTTTCTGACGCGGTAATGTCACCGAAGGTAACAGTCAGCTCTGTGAATCCGTTTATCACACTGCCCTGCGAATAAAACAGGTACGCCTTGCCATGGTTGTCGGTCACTGCGGAGTATTTCGGCTCGTCGGTAACTACCTTCGCGCCGCTCACCGCATTCCCGGCGCTGTCCTTTACCGTGACTGCAAGCCGGAAGTCCGCGCCGGTGCGCCATTCCCCGCGGCAGCTCTCCCAGTCAACGCTGTAATTCTCGCTTCCGTACAGGCTCTGCCAGAAATCCCAGTTGTCGTTGTCTTTCCACTCGCCGCCGGTGAGAAGCCCAGCCTGGGGCGGTATCTGCGGCTCAATATATGGCGGCTCGGGAGAGGGTATCGGGCAACATTCCTCATAATATCCCCCGGCAGCTGCCATGTCGAACACAGCATCGTCCACCGCCATATCCGCTTCGGCATAGACTATATCCTCTGCCGCGCTTTCTTCCAGGCCATAGTCGCCGTCAAAGCTCCCGCTGCCGCCGATATCGGTCGGCTTGTAGTCAGCCCCGGTCGGGTCGGAATGGGTCTTGGGGGTTTCGGTCGCCGCAGGAACAGTGGTAGTCGGCGGGGCGGTCGCCACAGGAACGGTGGTAGTCGGCGGGGCGGTCGCCGCGCTGGTGGCGGGTGCAGTTCCGGCAGAAGTATCACCGTCAGGCGCTTCCGGGGGTACGTCCGGCGTCACATCACCACCGTCCGAAGCCGTGACCTCCGGCGCTGACGTCACGGTAACTTCACCGCGGGTGGCAGCAGTCGTGCCGGAGGCGGCTGTACCGGCGGGCTTACTCTCTGCACCTGCCGTTCTTTCCGCCGGCTCGGAAACCAGCGAGCTTTCTCCCGCTGTTTCCGCCGGAACTCCGCTGTTATCGCTCACGCTTCCCGAAGCGCAGCCGGAAAGCAGCGCCATTGCCACAGCTATCGCAAAAAATGATCTTCTTTTCATAAAAGCAACTCCTTTCATCATTGGGGTTTCTGTAAATAATACCATGCTCCCCGCAAAAAGGTTGCAATGTCAATCATATCTTTTTTCAATAACGTAACCGCGATAGCTGCTGTTAAATGTGGAAAGGAACGACCCGCCGCAGCCGTAAAGGTTTTCTTTCCAGACACTACCAGCTGTCAAGTCCATAATTCCGCATAAACAAATATCCTCCCGGTAGATTCCGGGAGGAAGATCTGTAATATTAATATTCAACGCACCACGCCGCTCGCTTATGCCACGGCAGGTAATTTATCGGGTTTACCTTCACGCCGTTCATGCCGCCGACGCGCACCTCAAAGTGACAGTGGTTTGCGGTGGACTGACCAGTGGAGCCTACGTCCGCGATAAGCTGACCCATGGTCACCTGCTGACCGGCATATACATGCAGGTAGCTTGCGTGACCGTAAACCGTCACCATACCGTTCGCGTGCTGTATCATTACGCAGTTTCCGTAGCCGTAATACCACTGCGCCAGAATTACCGTACCGGATTCTGCCGCATAAATAGGCGTTCCGTAGGGCGCGGTGATGTCGATACCGCTGTGGCCGTAATAACCGCCGTAGCCGTACATCATCTCGCTGATCTGACCGCCGTCCGAACCACCCACAGGCCACATGAACTGACCCACCGGCATGTTCTCCGGAACAGATACCACAACGTTCTTCGGTATCTCCTTCGTGCCGAGGGAGATCACCTCGTTCACAGGCTCGGTGAGTGTGGTACGGGTGAGCACCTTCCGGCGTATCTCCACGCCGTTGATGTAGGACACGTCCGCGGTAACAAGGTCGGTACCCTTTTCGCCCACGCGTACTATCGTTGAGGAGCCCTGATAATGGTAAGCGTCCTCGGTGTACTCGGTGTCGTAGTCCGTTGCGACCTCGTAGGTCTCCTTCCTCGTGACGGATACCGCAAGGAAAGGCTCTTCCTGATTTATCAGTATCTTGTCGCCCACAAACAGCGCCGTATCCATAGAGAAGCCGGGGTTCAGCGCCGCAAGTTCCGCTTCGGTCATGCCGAGCTCAGTGAGTATGCCGTATGGCGAATCGCCATCCACCACAGTGTAATAGGAAGCAACGCTCTTTTTGGAGGTTATCAGCTTGATGATGGAATCCTCGCTGACTATACTCTCCGCAAGGTACAGACCCGGCTCGTAGGATATCTCGCTCTCGAACTGCACCGTTTCTTCGCCGCCCTCGCGGTATACGTCCAGCAGGTCCTCCAGCGTCTGATCGACACGTTCCCTGCTTTCCAGCGCGCCATAGAAGGAGTTGCCTATGTACATGCCGTAAGCGAAGGTTATCTCCTCGCCCATGGATTCAAGCATCTTGTCCGCCAGCTGATACTTCGTCATGGTAGAGCCGTAGCCCACCATCTCGACGGTGTAGCCGCTCTCAAAGCTGAACATCTCGGTGTTGCTGTCGAGGTATGTTATACGCTGGTGGACGATCTTCTCGGCGTCGTTAAAAACCGACTCGTCCGTTACATACCCCATGAAATCGCCGTTTACCGTCAGCTTCAGCGCGTAGGTCATGCTGTTCGCGAAGGATACTATATTAAATAGAATAACACAGCTTATCACCGGCAATGCCCAGTTGCACAGCGTCACCAGAAGCCCGCGCTTGCCCAGCAGTATCCTGCCCACCATACGAACGCCCGCAGCGCACGCCGGAAAAAGCCCTGTCGCCCGCTCCCGGCGTATATCGTTGCAGCCCATGCACAACGCCCTGTAATACCGCACGAACGGCGAAGCCAGCGCCTTCCCCAGCTTTTTCAGCTGCTCCAGCAGCCTGCCGCCGAGCCAGCCGAACCGCCGCTCAAAGCCCCTGCCGATACGACAAAAGAACCCGCCCACCGCCGAAAGCATAAGCATGAACACCGAAAACAGATATTCACCCGTATCAGCAATATCATTATACAACCCGCCTCTTCCGGCGGCTTTTTTCGTGTTTCCTGACATAAATATCTCCATTTTAGAAATAAACCTATCTAATACAGTATACCACATCTGCGCCGCTTTTTCAACCTTTTTGTAACCGTTTTGTAACTTTTTCACTATAATTTCACAAAAACGAGTTATTTGTAACTGATACTAATAACCATTTAAACTCAGGAAATCTTTACAGAAATCCAGTACCGCTATCGTCGTCAAAGAAACTTGACGTACATACAGTACGCTGCGTTTCTTTTCCTAGGGCAATACCGCACAAAGATTGTGCGCATATTGCGCCG
>JBJFGA010000186.1:0-3137 GCA_051892275.1 Oscillospiraceae bacterium
GGCAGAGCTGGGGCAAAAAACGGATTTCAAAAGCCCGCTTCGCGGGCAAAACTAGTTTTTTCGACAAGCTGGGGCGCGTTTACTTTGGTGGACGCGCCTTTTCTGTCTGAAAAGGCTTGACAAATCCCCCGCAGACCTATATAATAAGAATATCTGCGGCGATATGAAACGGGAGCGCCGCTAAAACACGAAAGGATATCATCAACATGCATAAGCTATTGGCATTAGTCTGCGGGGCAGTTATGCTTCTTTCCGGCTGTTCAGGAAAAGAAAACAGCACACCCGCTGAAATCACAGACAGCGTCACCGAAAGCGAAGTCACCGAAATAGAGGATACGAAGAAATCAAGCGCAAAGGTGACTATCGAGGGAACAAAGTTCATGGTTGACGGCAAGGAACTGTGGATAAACGGCGTGAACACCCCGTGGCAGACATGGAACGACTTCTGCGGAAACATGGACGAAGCCGCATGGGAGCAGACCTTCGCGCTGTTGAAGCAGGACAACATAAACTGCACCCGTATATGGATAAACTGCAACGGCACAGGCGTTGTCCGGGTGAACGACAAGGGCGCTGTATACAACATCAACGAGGACCACTGGACTGACCTTGACAAGCTGTTCGCGCTGGCGGAAAAGTACGAGGTGTACGTCCTGCCCACGCTGATGTCCTTCGACCACTTCAAGCAGGGCAACACCGGCGCGACCAACTGGCGGACGCTGATCACCTCAAAGGAGGGCAGCGACCAGTTTGCACAGCAGTATGCCGGGGAGTTCGCACGGCGGTACGCCGACTGTGAGTACATATTCGGTGTAGACCTGATGAACGAGCCGGACTGGGTGTATGAAAACGCAGAGTGCGGGCAGATATCCTGGGACGACATGGATTACTTCTTCGGCAGGTGCACCGAGGAGATACACAAGAACAGCGACATGCTTGTGACGGTGGGACTTGCGATGATGAAGTACAACTCCGACAAGTACAACGGAAACATGATATCAGACGAGCGCCTGAAAGCCGCCGCCGGCAGCGACGAAGCCTGCCTTGACTTTTACAGCACTCATTACTATATCTGGGAGAAGCCCTACTTCGGCTTCCCGTTCACCGAAACCCCGGAGCAAAGCGGTCTGGACGGCACGAAGCCCTGCATTATCGCCGAAACCTCTAACGACGACGAAAAGGAGAGCGGCATGAGCTGCGCCGAGAAGTACAAGTCGGCATACGAGAACGGCTGGAACGGTATCATGGTTTGGATGGAATACCGCACCGACGGGAGCAGCGGCTGTGACGAGCTGTGGTACAGATACGACCTCACAAAGGAAGCGACCAACGCGATGGCGGAGCTTATCCCGGAGAAGATACACCCGATTAATGCACAATAACACAAACCCCGGAGTTTTGCTCCGGGGTCATTTCTATTCGCTAAAGCCGTCAAGAAAGCTGTGAACACCGTTTTCGTCCTTGTAGGACATTATCTTGTTCAGCTTTATCTTCTGCACGCTGTTGAAGATGTTCATTTCCACCTGCGGATTTTCCTGCGCAAGCTCCCTTATCATCTGCTTCACCCTGGATCGGGTGGAGGAGCGCTCCTTTTCCGCGCTGTTTTCGGTCATGCGGCAGGCGCACCGCAGGAACTCCAGCCCGCAGAAGCCGCACCACTCCAGAATATCACGTTCCCGCGCGAGATAAAGCGGGCGGATAAGCTCCATGCCTGGGAAGTTCTGGCTGCGCACTTTTGGCAGCATTGTTTCCACCTGACCGCCGTATATCATGCTCATGAGTATCGTTTCAATTACATCGTCGAAGTGATGTCCCAGCGCGATTTTGTTGCAGCCCAGCTCCTGCGCCCGGTTGTAGAGATGACCCCGGCGCATTTTCGCGCACAGGGAGCAGGGGTTGCGCCGTGTGTTGTTCACCGCGTCAAAGATGTCGGTTCTGAACGCCTCTATCGGTATTGCCAGCCGCCCTGCATTCTGCTCTATCCGCTGGAAGTTCTCCGGGCTGTAACCCGGGTCCATCACAAGAAAGCGCAGGTCGTAGTTCACCGGGCTGTGCCGCCTGTGCAGCTGGAACAGCTTCGCCATCAGCATGGAATCCTTGCCGCCGGATATGCACACCGCTATCCTGTCGCCGTCCTGCACCAGCCTGTATTGCTCCACCGCCTCGCCGAACCTCTTGAATATCAGCCGCGGGAAGTCCGGCGCGGTTTTATCGGTCCGGGTGAGGGCGCGTTCTATTTCATCATTCGTCATAGTTATGCTCCTGTGTGTTGGCTGCAATTATCTAGGGCAACGCAGCACAAACAGATATCCCCCCGCAACGCGGCAGGGGGAAGTCTTATGTACTTTTAAAAGAAAATCAGTCGATATCAGCGGCGATGTCAATGTTCTCGCCGGTAAGTCCGACATAAGCGCCGTCGCTTGCTTCGGAAGCGTCCTTGTGCGCCAGCAGCCACTTGTTGCATGCTCTGAGCCACTTGTCCTCTTCGTTCTTCGCGGTGATGTTGGGCATTGCTCCGTTCGTTCCCTTGGGCAGGGCGATAACTACCTTAAATCCGTCCGCTTTCTTAGCGCTGCAAGGAGCATAGTGGAGCGTAGTCGCGTAAACCTCGACCACCTGACCCGCAGCCGCCCTGAAAGCCATTACCTTAGAGGTGTCCAGCTTGCCGTCAACGATATCGTCAGCCTTTGCCACCAGCAGGATAAAGTCGTACAGACCGATATTAAGCTCGCTGTCACGGTGGTACTCAAGGCAGTTGAGCCTGGTGTTGTGACCGTTGCACCAGCCGAGCTGGATAGGCATACCGCCGTATGCGTTATTCTGGAGCTGTCCGAACAGTGCTACGCTTTCAAGGGAAGCCTCGCTCATGACGTACTCAACGCCGTCCGGCAGGGGAGTGGTTTCGTCGAGTGCTTTCATAAGGCTGGAAGTATCGTAGCCCTCCAGCACCTTTCCGTAGGGGGCGAATTCTTTGTCAAGAACTGAATAGACCTTCATTTTGAGAAATCCTTTCTGATTAGTGATTAGTAATTAGATAATATCACAATTTTGGCTTTTTGTCAATTACTTTATCAAAAAAGTCCTGATACTAATAACCATTTAAACTCAGGAAATCTTTACAGAAATCCAGCACCGCT
>JBJFGA010000187.1:0-12846 GCA_051892275.1 Oscillospiraceae bacterium
GCGTAGCGTACCTTTTTTATAGAAAAAAGAAAAGATAATTATAGAAAGATATACAATGGGTTAAAAGATTTAGAAGAATATTTAATTCTACCAAAGGCAACAAAAAATAGTGAGCCAAGCTGGTTTGGATTTACAATAACTATTAAAGAAAACAATAAATATGATAGAAATACCTTAATAGAATATCTAGAAAAAAATAAGATAGGAACAAGACTGCTATTTGCTGGGAATTTAATAAGGCAGCCCGCATTCAATGCAGAATTTATAGCAAGCCTTTTCGATGATGTGGACAGACAGCCCCGCCATAAAGCAGACATTGTTGAGAAACCACTTCGTCTGCTCAATATTAGCGCCAAAAACAAAACACAGTGCAATAGCGTTTGCTCTGGACGGACGGCTGCTTTTCTTTTTTCCCTTTACCCACGCCTCGATGGTGGAATCGCTTGGGATATCCATTTCCTTGCTGTCGCGCAGGCTTATAATGTATTGTATCAGTTTATGCTTGCTTTCGGGTACGGTACCATCCGAGGAGGTTCTTCTGATAAATTCGCAAAGACCCTCGGGAAAAGGACGAAACCATTTATCTTGGTGGTCGATAAGGTATTGTCTTACGGTTTCCTCGCTTTCAAAAGCGCGGTTATACAATGCTTCGTATAAGCAGTCGTCTGCCTGAGCTGTGTTTGCCATGTCGGTTCTCCTTTCGGTTCAGTAATAAAAGGCTTGAACTTTATTATACACCTTTTCTTTCGTCATGTCAAGGTAACCGAAAACACATCAATTCATAATCGATGTGCTATCATGATTTCGGGGCGCTAAGCGCCTTGAGATCATCGAAGAGCTAAAGGAGGTGAGAAAATGACTAAAAGAAACCGAAACCATATTGTTAAAATTCCCCGTCCTGAAACGCTACGTGAGCTTTTTTCCGCGCTGGATAAAACATTAACGCTCATTAAAACTGAAAATTGCTGCGGCATAAGGTGGCTTGAGTTAGGCGGCGACTATTTATTGACAGCGGAATTTTTTGATCCGCACAAGTGCTATTACCGTGACAGATTTACCGCTCCCGAGCTGTATCTTTACGGAGCATTTACCCCCGAAAAAACCGCTGTGTACTCGGTGGGCGCATTTTTGCGGCAAATTATCTTCGAATGCCCCGCAGGTTCGTCTGATAACTTTATGGGAAAGCTTTGGGACTTCAGCGAAACGCGTTTTGCCAGAGAGATTGACGCAGACAGCGCGGAAAAACTGTCCGCGCTGCTAGGACGCTCCTTTACGATTTCCCGCGCATATCGCCTGTCAATTGAGGAACTGGATGAAAACATACGGCTTTTCCCGCATTGATGAATACCCCGTTTTGCCTCTCGGTCAAGGGGAGGTAACCGAATTCATTCCTGCTTTTTTCGTTCGTGCTAAAATAAAGGCAACACCAAAGGACAGCGGGACAAGCTCCCGCGTATGAGAAAGGAAAACGCTATGAAACAAGCGATCATCAAATGCAGCAAGGACGCCAACGGAAAACACCTCAACTTCTATGCCGTGTCGGGAGAAAGCAGCCTGTTCATCTTCTCGCGCAAGTACAACAACGAGGTCAGCAGGTATTTCAGAAACGGTGTTCCCGTAAGCGAGGTGTTCAACTTTTCAAAGGCGAATCGCAAGCCCGCCGTCATGAACATCATGGAACAGCTCCCCGTCTACATAAGGTTCGTTGAGAGGGAATACGGCGTTGAACTGCTGCGGAAAAGGGCGGTCAACCGCCGCTCGGGCAGAATCAGCGAGCTGCGCGCGGCGGAGACTCTGGCGGAATGGGAACAGCTTGAATACGAGGCAGTATGAAAGGAGCAGCCACTATGACAAAAGAATTTGAAAACGCAACCATCAGACCCACCTTTGCCGGCAACTGCTACACCGAAGGCGTAAAGCTGGCGAAACAGCACATTCTGGACGAAATGCCCGAGGAGTTTAGGCAGGCGCACGAGCGCGGCGATATCCATATCCACGACCTTGAGGGCTTTGGAAAGGTGAACAACTGCTGCACCCCCGACCTTCTTCGCTGGCTCAGAAAGCGCCCGCTGAAAGCATCAAGCGTCCACATGAAGTTCACTAAGGTTTTAGAGCGGATAAAGCAGCTGATTTTCCTGCTTGCGAACTTCCAGACAGGCGGCATCGGGCTTGGCAATTTCGACGGCGATCTGGCGGCAGCACTTGAGGAGAACGGGATACCCTGCACCGAGGAGAACGCGGAGATATTGACGGAGTGCATTGCAGATTTTATCGAGTGGATCAATGAAACACGAACAAGATACTGCCGCGAAACCTATTACTTCACGCTCTCCGTAGGCATGAGCACGAGCGAATGGGGCAGAGCGGTGACCAAGGCGCTTATCACCGCCTTTGGCGAGCAGCCGATGAGCAACACGAAGCCGAACATTGTGTTCAAGGTTTCCGCTGCTGTTAATGCTATTCCCGGCAGCCCCAACTACGACCTGTACAGGCTCGCGCTGGAATGCACCGCGAAGCGAATGATACCCACCTATCTTCTGATGGACAGTGCTCCCAACAAGGACTGCGACCCGAACAAGCTGAACATCATGGGCTGCCGTACACGGGTTTACAACAACCGAAACGGCGAGTGCGGCTCTGTCGGCAGAGGAAACATTGCATACGTTTCGGTTAATCTTCCGCGAATCGCTCTGGAGAGCGGCAGCCGCGGGGAGTTTTTCGAAACGCTCCGCCAGCGCGTTCGACTTGCAGAAAACATCATGCTCTACAGAAACGAGCTTATGCGAAAGAATCACGAGCTTGACAGCGTACTGAAGGAAAAAATATGGGACAACGCGGCTACCATTGAGGATATTATCGCACAGGGAACCTATTCCGTCGGGTTTATCGGACTTTCCGAAACCGTAAGGGTTCTTACCGGCTCGCGCCCCTTTGAGAGCGAGGAAAGCAGAAAACTCGCCGAGGAGATAGTCTGCTTTATACGCGAGCTTACTGACAGAGCTGCGAAGGAATACGGGCTGAACTTTTCCGTGCTGGCAACCCCCGGAGAACAGCTCACAGGACGACTTTGCGAGCTTGACAAAGAGCGTTTCCACAGCGTGATCCAGGAAAAGGGTTTTTACACCAACTCATTCCATGTCGATGTGGACGCAGGGGTTCGGATATGGGACAAGATTCGCATAGAGGCTCCGTTCCACTCCCTTTGCGGCGGCGGCGCGATTACTTACATCGAATTCAAATCCGCGCTTGTGGGAAACATCGACGCGCTTGAGAGCATACTCGCCTTTGCAACTAAGCAGGGAATTTCCTACATCGGTTTCAATTTCCCGCTTGACGTGTGTAACAAGTGCGGGTTCAGCGGCACCTACGACAACTGTCCGTGCTGTGGCAGCGGAGATATCAGGCGAATTCGCCGCGTTTCGGGATACCTTGAGGACAAGGACTACTTTACATCCGGCAAAAAAGCCGAGCTTGGATACAGGAGGGCAAACAGATGATCAACGGAAAAAGCGAAATACTTGCGCCTGCGGGCGGAACAGAACAGGCTCGCGCAGCTATTGCAGCAGGCTGCGACGCGCTTTACGGTGGGCTAAAAAAATGGAGCGCCAGAAACCGCGCGACGAACTTCACCCTTGCGGAATACGCGCAGATACTTTCCGAGTGCCGCGAGCGCGGCGTGAAATTCTACCTCACGATAAACACGCAGCTGCGAAATGACGAGCTGCGGGATATCGAGGAGCTTTTCGCAAACGAGAGCTTTCCGCTGCCCGACGCGGTTATTGCGGCGGACATCGGGCTTATGCGGCTGCTGCATAACAGGTTCCCCGCCGTGGAAGTCCATGCCTCGACCCAGTTCGGAGCCTGCACACTTGAGGATATCCGCTTTCTCGAAACGCTTGGTGTAAAACGCGCCGTTCTTGCGCGGGAGCTTTCTCTTGAGGAGATAAAGAAATTGTGCGAGGGCACGGACATGGAGCTTGAAATATTCGTCTACGGTTCGCAGTGCGTCTGCTTTTCGGGGCAGTGCCTCTGGGGCGGTCTGGTCAACGGCAGCAGCGGAAACCGCGGGCGCTGCATAGGAATGTGCCGCGATACCTACCGCGCCGAAAGCGGGGCTCTGGGTCAGTTCATGTACCCGAGGGACATCGACCTTTCGCCCATTGCGGCGCAGCTGTCGGATATGGGAATTGACAGCCTGAAGATTGAGGGCAGGCTCAGAAACGCGCAGGAGATTGCGCAGGTTGTCCGCAGTTTCAGGGCGGCGCTCGGCGGCGAAAAGGCGGAGGCGAGTTATCTCGGCTGGCTGGGCGGAAAGCTCCCCGTAAAGGGAATGTTCTCTGCGGTGAATCCTCGGCTGAAATTCTCCGGCGAAATCGCGGAAAGCTACGGCGGGCATGACCTTGTGTATTCCGAAAGCCCCGCGCCTCGCATTCACGCGGGGAATGCTGGCTCTGCCGACAGATACCTGTTCACCTCGTTCTGTCAGCCGCTGAAACGCGGGTGCGTGAACATTTCAATTAAGCTGATGTTTCGCGAAAGGGCGCTTGAAAAGCTGGATTTCATCAACACCTTCGGCGAGAGAAAGCTGTTTTCTCTGCGCGGCGAAAACCCTGTTTCCATGACGGTGCAAGCCGCAGCGGAGCATATCCTCAGCCGTGTGAAACACCCGATTTACGAGCTGCTCGCGGACGTTCCCGAGAATGAAACGGTGCGGCTGGATTTGGGCGAGCTTGACGAGATCCTCGCGCGGATTAACGCCCTTTGCGGCGACCGGGACAGCGGCTTTGCCGAGGCTGCTCCCTTTTCCGACCAACCCTCCGAAATCACCGCGCAAACCGACCGCGCCGCAGATATCCCGCTGCTCAGGGTGCGGGGCGTAAAGCGCATTGTATTCGAGATTTCTGCGCTTGCGGAGCTTGAGCGAGCACTTGCGCTGGACGAGGGAGATATTGTTTACAAGCTGCCGTTGCTGGACTTTACGGGGAAGCTCGGCGAAATGCTCCCGCTGCTGCGCGGAAAGCCTGTTATGGCAAGCCGCGTTTCACAGCTTTTGCTTGCGGAGAAATTCGAGTTTTCGGAGCTGCTTGCGGACTACACGCTGAATATCTGGAACAGCTCCGCGGCAGCGCTGATAAAGTCCCTCGGCGTTACGGGCATGACGGCGCACCCCGAGCTATCCGCCGAGGAATCGCTGGAGGTTACGAACAGCGCAGGTCTTGCGCTTTCGGTTATCCGCAAGGGCAAGGTTCCGCTTGGATATATGCGGGGCTGCTGGGGCGAAAGCGGAGTCTGCGCGAAGGACTGCCGCGGCGTTTCAACGCTCGAGAACGTCACAAAGGGGTACAGCGTTTCGATAAGCTGCGGCGGCGAGTTCGGGTTCAGAAAGCTTTTCAGGACGGGCGTTGATGTCACCTGCCGCTGTCCCGAGGCGGCGGAAAAGCGATATATTCTGACGGGAATGACCGACGAGGAACGCGCAGAGCTTTTTTACCTGACAAAGGACGCAAACGTTATCTGCTCGGAAAACATCAGATAAGGAGGAACATTATGCACATAGCAATCGAAGGACTTGACGGAGTTGGAAAGACCACTGCCTCAAAGGAGGTGGCAAAGCGGCTTGGTTTTGAGTTCATAGAAAAGCCCCTCCACTATCTTACCGATACAGAGGGGACGGAGAATTACATGAGAATAACGGAACACATCAACGACAATCTTCCTGCGGACTTTACCGCAATGTTCTACGGGCTGGGGAATTATTTCCTCAGCTCCGAGCTGAAAAAGAGAAAAAACATCGTCACAGACCGTTTTCTCTGCTCGACATATTTTTGTAACTGCACTGATAGCAACCGCGCCTTTTTTCGACTACCTTGTGGGGCTTTGCGAAAAGCCGGAGCTTACCGTAATCCTGTATGCCTCCGCGGATGTCCGCAGGAGCAGGATAACCGCCCGCAACCCCAACGACCCCGACCTAAAGAACAAGGTGCTGAGCGAAACCGAATACAAGAAGATGTTCGAGTTCTGCGAGCGGTACGATATGCCATACGTCGTCGTTGACAGCTCCGAGCTCGACTCCAATCAGACCGTAGAACGCATTCTTGCGGAGTATCGCAGCAGATTCGGCGGTTAAGTGTGTGAGCTATTTCTTTGGATGACAATAATAATCATAGAAAGGAAATCATTATGATAATTTCAAAGATACTTGAAACCGTTAAGCAGTTCTTTCAAAACAAATCCGACACACATACAGAGTCATATATACCCCTTGTCTATGACGCTAATACATGCAAATATGTTTACTTCGATAATCGCACCGGTTTGATAGAATACTTTGATAATCTGTTGGATTATGCTAACTGGAGAGATGAACGTGAAGAACGAAGAGAGAGAAAAAGAGAACTCAGTAAATTAAGCGCGTTTTCATCATCTCATTCGCATAGTTTTTTTGACGATGATGACTATTTTTAATCAATGGCATATTTTCAAGAATATGCTCTCGGCTCTTTAACACACACATATATCGCATGGTGATAAATCATCAATACAGGTTCGGAATTACCTGCTAAGCTTAACAGACTATAGCTATAATTATTGTATTTTTCAGGCTATTTTGCTTTCTGTGTGTATTTATGAAATCAAGGCTTTAATAATAGCCACTTTTGACTATTAATCCACAAAGAAAAATAAATAGCCTTTTTTCAATATGTGGCAGAGCGGCTTGGCTTTGAGTTCATAGAAAAAACCTCCGCTATCTTTCGACAGCGAGGGGGCGGAGAATTACATGAGAATGACGGAATACATCAACGGCAATCTTCCCGCGGACTTTACCGCAATGTTCTACGGGCTGGGGAACTATTTCCTCAGCTCAGAGCTGAAAAAGGGTAAAAACATCGTCACCGACCGTTTTCTCTGCTCGACGTATTTCTGGAACTGCACCGAAAGCAACTGTGCCTTTTTCGACTACCTTGTGGGAATATGCGAAAAGCCGGAGCTGACGGTGATCCTTTATTCCACAGCAGAAGTACGCAGGAACAGAATAACCGCCCGCAACCCCAACGACCCCGACCTGAAAAACAAGTTGCTGAGCGAGAAAGAATACCGGAAGATGTTCGAGTTCTGTGAGCGGTACAATATGCCCTATGTGGTGATCGACAGCTCCGAGCTTAGCTTCGAACAGACCGTGGAACGCATAGTGGCCGAATATCAAAGCAGATTCGGCGGGAAATGATCTATTCATAAAATGCCCCTCACCTTAGGTGGTGAGGGGCGTGAGTATTTGGTGAGGCTGCGTGCTATACATTCCAAGAGTAAAAGAGGTCATCATTTAGGATATCAGGTTGTATTTTTCTTGTCTTGCTGGTTATGCAATCATACTGTGAATTGTCCAGATTTTTTGAAATAAGCATAGAAGTATATGCTATATAGAATAAGAACGGAACTCTGGAATATAGCGTCATAACACTGCTTTGGCATAGCATTTCAAGTATATCCTCGACTGGAGGATTGTTTTTGGTATATTTGTTTGCCCTGATTTTCGCCATAAGTCTGACAAACCGCACCGCCACCGCTATAGAGATGTTGCCGAGCTGTTCCGCTGTCTTTTCTGCTTTTTCCAAGCAGCTTTCTGCTTCTTTCGTATAATCCACGATAATCAAATTTATCGCAACATGAATATATTCCCATGCAATCTCGCTGTGTACTTTTCCCGATTCATTCATGGAGTCCGCAATTAAACACAGAGCGGTGATATTCTCCTGTCGGCGTTCCTCATAATCCGGCAGCAAATCGCTGATGGAATTGCATCTCTTTGATTCAACCATCTTGATGAAGTAGGAAAGAAAACACATTCTTATGTCGATGAGAGCAAGGTCGGCTTTCACCTTGTAGATATACTCTTCGTCAGTGGAAGGAACAAGCTTTTCAAAAAAACTATATGCGTGTTCGGCGGTCTTTACCGCATCATAATATGACATGGGATTTGACCACAAAGCAGATAATACCATCTTCAAAAAGAACACCCGTTCCTTCGCGCCATAGCTGTCCTCGCTTTCATAAAATGATTCCTCCGCCGCATCATAGTCGCCATCAAATAAATAATCAAGCCATTCTTCATCACAATCAGACCATTCGCTTTGCTCTGCAATTATAAGTATCTCAAAACGCTCTTTTATTAGCTCTGAATCCGGAAATCGCTCATGCAGCGGCGCGATAAGCTCTAGCGTGCAATACTCAAAACGTATTGAGTCTTCGGCGTATTTCTCGGCGGTGGCTCTTGCCTTTTCCGTCTGACCGAGGTCGATAAGCGCGTCGATATACGCGATTACTACCATGTATAAGCCCGCGCTGCTTTTCCGCTCGGGCTGTTCGTCGGCTGCGCAAAGTTCCTCGTAAAGCAACTCGGCTTGGCGTTCTTTTCCGTCCCTCCTGCCGATGATATCACATCTTCTCACAAAATAGTCTGTTTCATCCGGATATAGGTTATACAGCCGTTCTTTGTCGAGGTATTCCAAGCAAGCGTCGTATTTCTCCTGTTTCTTCGCCGCAACATACAAGTCCTTATAGAAAAAAGTAAGAAAGTATGTTTGAATATTGTTATCCACGGCGTTATTATCCGAGAGATATTTATTATAATCCGAGACCGCATTCAACAGACATTGTTCGGCGTCAGCGTATCTGCATACAACAGAGTAATACTTTGCGAGTCTGTTGAGCGTCCAATGCGAGTTTTGGTTGGTGTTATTTTCGAAAATGCACTCCTTTTCGGCAAGGGATATCAACGAATAGTAGTCTCCAACTTCCTCAAGCGTGCACCGAATTGTATCACAAAGCTCCATGAACTTTTTTGCGGATACACTGCCGCCCTCCGCTCTTTCCGCAAGAAACGCCAGCACCACCTGTGACACGAGGGGGTGCATTACGACATACTCATGTTCTTCCGAATACTCAATATTGAGCCAGCCGAGCCTTTTCATTGAATTGAAGGTGTTGTAGTTCTTCTGACCGCTCCATTTCATCACAAGGTTGATATCAAACCCTCTGACGGGAGCCAGCGCCATAATAGCCATAAGATAAAGCTGCGACTTGTCCAGCTTTGACATATCGAACAGTATCCTGAGTATCGAGGTGGTGTTCTCCTCGGTTCTTGTTCCGAACTCAACGCTTTCCTCGCCGAGAGCGGATACTCCGGACTGTTTAAGGGTCGCAAGCATCTTTTTGGGAGCAATTCTGCTTGCAGTCATCTGCTTTGCGAGCAGCACTGCCATAAGCGGAAGCTCGCCGCAAATCCGAAGGCATTCTTCCGCTGCGTTCCGGTCGCTTTCGCCAAGCTTTTTTCTGCCGTAATTTGTTTCAAAAATGACCATCAGCTCGTCCATTGGCATGGGCAGAAGCGGGATTCTTGAAAGCGCGCTGAATTTTTCGGAATCAAGCCTTGTGGTGATAAGAAGCTTGCAATTTAGGCTCAAAAGCAGGTCAAGTTCCTCTTTGACATTGTTGATATCGTCTACATTGTCCGCGATAAGCAGCGTGTTTTCGTCAACCGCGGCGGCTATCTGAGCAAGCGCGTCCTGTTCGGTTCGCTTTGTCAGGTCAATTCCTCGGATACAAACCCCCGAGATAAGCATATTCTTGATGGAACCGTTGCATTGAAGAAATACGACCGTGCCTTTCCGGCTTTCCGAAAAGCGGCGGGCAAGCTCGCTCTTACCTATTCCGCCCGTACCGTATACACACACGCCGCGTTTGGTGCAAAGCTCCTCTTCGATTTTCGCAAGCTCTTTTTCCCTACCGGTGAAGAACGAATCGGAGCGTGGTCTGTTGTCGCAGAGTATAGGTCTTTCGCAAAGCAGAATCAGCGCCGAAAGCTCGTTTGAAACCTCCTCGGCTGTGGGGCGCAGGTTCTTTGCGTAGGTGACGCAGCGCGTCACGAGCGTTTCAAGCCTGCCGATAAGCTCTTGGCTTGCGTCCGTGACAAGAGCGCATTCGCTAATATCAATATTCCCTGCAGCATTTTTTTCCGACTTTTCTGTATGACGTCCAAACAGCCCGAAAAAAAGCATTTCTCCAATTGAAAAAACATCGGCGGATTTTCCGAACAGTTTCTTCTGAATAACTTCAGGAGCGCTCCATTCCTTGGAATACAACGTTATTAAATCCTCGTTGAGATTTGCCACCGAATCAAAATCTATCAGCAGCATAAGCTCGCAGGTTTCTTTGATGGTAAAGAGGTTTTCGGGCTTGAGGTCAAGTATAAGCTTGTTGGTATCGTGATAAACCTTTACGATGTCTGCTATCGCCCTAATTCGCTTCAGCAGATCGCTCAGCGATTTCTCTTTCTCTATGACATCGGCGTAGCATTCACCGTCAAAGCCGCACACCACGGCGTATTCCGTGTTGTTTTCGGTAAAATATTCCACCATCAAGGGCGTTGAATTTGTTGCCTGTTGCCTGATGGTTCTCTGAAGATCAAGGCTTTGGATAAAACGGGCGCGTCCCTCGGAAAACTTTTCTTCGTTTGTTGGGATTATTGACCCGTCCGAGCTGCGGCAGCTCTGTTTCCGTGGGGCATATTCTTTCAGAATGTAAACTGCGCCTTTGTCGTCGTGTACGGAATATGCCGCGCAGGTCGCACCGTGCCCAAGAAGTCTGTCAACCGTATAACCGTTCACGACCGTGTTGGGCTTAAGATATTGGTAATCGTTCATGGAATACACCCCTTTTTGTTTTATTATAACCTTAACCTTTTGGAAAGTCAATAGAAAACCGTCAGGGTAACCAAAATCAAACCATATTCTCAAAAACGCTGTATAATTAACTCATAACACCGGTGACAGGGGTGAGCCAAGGAAGGTGATAGTATGAACAACAGGTAGCCGCCATAGCGGCGAAAAGGCAGAAGAATAACGACTGATGTGAAAGGACAGATACTATGAAAAACGATATAGGAAGAGCATATTCCCCGGCTTTACAATACGATTTCGCGATAGAGCGCAGCATTCCGAATACGCAAACGGCATTGGCAATGAACTCATCCGACTCAATGACCACTGCAAAGCTTCAGAATGCGCTTGCATCAACACTGGTTGGTTCAGCGCTGGGCGCGACGATCGGCAGTGGATTTGTGGGCGCGGTGTGCGCGTGCGGAGGGTCGGTCGTAGGCCCGCAAGGCACCTTTTTCGGAGCATGTGTCGGTGCAGAAGCCGGCGCTTCCGTAGGCGGGTTTATTGGTGCGGTTTTGGGGTGTGTTCTATCGTTTTGTAACGATAACTGAACGCGCTTCTGACAACAGAAGGGAGAAGTATGGAAAATAATGCGAAAGCGAATATGCGTCTGTGCTGTGCCGAGAACGTTTCTCCAAAGGATGTCTGCGTAATAGGTTTCGGCGGCGGGCGAGCATTCTATGACAGTCTTTCACAGCACGGCATAGAGAATATTGTAATACTCAGCAATGACATTATTACTGCATACAATGAAAACGAAGGGTTCACCCAGCGTGATTTCGGCAAAAGCAGAGCCGAGGCAATCGGCAAGCAAAGCGAGAGCCTGAGCCAAATAGTCGAAAGCGACGATGGCATGATAAAGCTTTGCGAAAACTACAAGACGGTTATTTGCGCCTTAAACGCTGACATTGGCACGCAGCTGATAGCATTTCATCTGGCGAGGCTGTTGGACATGGGATATGTCATATGTTGGCAGAACTGCGAGGAAACGGCGCAGATTATTTTCCGAAAGGATTGGGAACTGCCTTTGACAAAGGAAGAGGAGGAACTGAAGAACTGCTCTGGCCCGCGAAGAGAGCGACTAATACTTCCGTCCTCGGTAAGCGCGGAATCGGTATCGCACACATACAGGGTATGCGCAGGAGTTGCGGAAGCAATTCTCGGTGTTGGAAGGAATTACATTGCCGAGGAAATCCTGCGCGTATCGGGCGATGCAGGATTTCTTCTGCGCGGAAAAACCGGATTGCACCTTAAAGCAGGAGTGCGAAAAAAGACTATTTCGCTGGCTGGTTTCCTGACCGCATTCGATAAATGATCGCATGCAAAAGCTCTCACAGAAAAGTCTGTGAGAGCTTTTTGTATAACGGAACCCCCAGCTGTGCCGGGGGTTCCAAAAAGTTTTAGCGTTGAACCAAAACCTCCAACGTGGTAAAAATGAAATGCGGTCTGGCAACTGCAATCAAATGATACCACGAGGAAGGAATGTCAAATGAATGACAATATGATACTTTGTAAGTTTCTACAGTTAAGCCATAGTCTATTCCGTGTTCTATGCAGAACGCTACTGTTTCAACTCGTTCTTCCTGCGTGTTTTTTTTCCTTGGTCATATATAGATCTCTCCTTTGGCGGATCTGCGTTCCATAAATTCTCTATGACCATTATACCATAAAATCCATTCTCGTAAAGATTTTTCGTTCTTAATATTATATTTATGGCATATATACCATAGGCTTCCTCCTCCGTTAAGGTAACCCTGCACTGCGTTTAGTTTCAGTTCTGCGGAATACTCCTTGTTCTTACGATTTCTTTTTGGCATAAAATAACCCCCTTAGTCTAGTCTCGAAATTTTTGTTTTTCGAGTGTCTACTCTAAGGGGATTATATCAGCATGATTTCGGGAGTTACGATTTTATCCGTAAAACGTTCGTTTTTTGAACACATTAAGATAAGCGAAACTAATTTAGTTCGTTCACATTTCAGAACAAATCCACTTTCCCCAGCAGGAAATCAATAAGATTGCAGTGGAAGATTCCATCGTCGTCATAGAAATTATGCGGAATATCCATTCTAATGATTACCTTTTTGAAGAAATCCTTTGTGAGCTTAAGCGAATCCAGCTCGGAGTTAGCTT
>JBJFGA010000188.1:0-3131 GCA_051892275.1 Oscillospiraceae bacterium
GTTCGCATATGTAATATTTCGGTTTCATTTTATATCCTCGCTTTCCTTACATATATTATGTCAGCCAATCAGAATTGATATTTTCAATCTCTCCCTTGTCGCAGGCTGCCGCAAAATTCGGGTCAATCGGAATTTGAGCTGTGAGAGCTATGTTGTATTGCGCCGCCAGCTCTTTGATATGGCTCTTGCCGAAAATATAGTGCCGTTCATGACAGGTGGGACACTCAAAATAGGACATATTCTCCACCAACGCCAACACCGGTATATGCAGCATTTCTGCCATTTTTACCGCCTTTCCGACAATCATTCCGACCAACTCCTGCGGCGAGGTTACCACAACGATTCCGTCAACCGGAAGCGACTGAAATACGGTCAGAGGAACGTCCCCCGTTCCCGGAGGCATATCCACGAACATATAGTCTGCGTCCGACCAGACAACGTCCGTCCAGAATTGCTTCACAGCACCCGCAATAAGCGGACCGCGCCACAAAACCGGCTCGGTTTCGTTGTCCAGTAGTAGATTTATGGACATTATCTGTATCCCGCTTTTCGTCAATACCGGCTGAATTTCGCCTTTGACACCGGCAGCCTTGTCGTGTATGCCGAAGATTTTCGGTATAGAAGGTCCGGTGATGTCCGCGTCAAGTATCGCTGTGCGATAGCCGCGCTTCTGCATACGGCAGGCTATGAGCGCAGTAACCAACGACTTTCCGACGCCGCCCTTGCCGCTTACTATTCCGATGACTTTTTTGATTTTCGCACCGCTGCCCGCCGCTTTTGGCGATGAAGTCCTCTCGGAACAGTCGCTGCTGCAGTCCGAGCAGTTATGGGAGCACTGTTCACTCATGGCAGCCGCCCCCGTTTCCACCGCAGCCGTGTTTGTCTTCGCCGCAGGAATGTCTGTGCTCATGACCGTTGTGGCTGCAATGCACATTTGGGTCGAAATCCAGATTTCCCCGCAGATAAGCCTGTACCGCTTCATCGGCGCTGCCGGACACCCCACCGCACAGCTTTATTCCTGCTTCGGCAAGGGCGGACTGCGCACCTCCGCCGATACCTCCGCAAATCAAGACATCAGCGGCGATTTCCTGCAAAAGTCCGGCTAAAGCGCCGTGCCCTTGACCGACGGTATTAACTACCTGCTCGCTGATTACGCAGTTGTTTTCAATGTCATACAGCTTGAACTGTTCGGTATGCCCAAAGTGCTGAAAGACATTTCCGTTCTCGTAGGTCACTGCAATTCTCATAATATTTCTTCCTTTCTCCGTTACAGCAACGCGCGGTATTTCACCGGCTCTGCTGCAATTCCTGCGGCAGTAAGGCAGGGCTGAACCATCGCAAAGCCGATAGTTGCCGCCGGAAATGTTCAATGCCTTTCCGTTTACAATACAGTCGGCGAGCTTGCTCCGTGCAGCGTCGTATATCTCTGTTACTGTTGGGCGTGAGATGTTCATTATCGCTGCGCATTGCTCTTGAGTAAGCCTTTCAAGGTCTATCAAGCGTATTGTTTCGTATTCGTCCACCGACAGTATCACGGTTTCCTGCGCGTAGTTTCCCCGCGGCACAAAGCCGTCATACTCCGGCTCTGAACATATTCTCCGACATTTACTTGGTCTTGCCATAGAAAGCCCTTCACCTCATTTCCGTCATATGTTAGAAACATTATATCATCATCTTTCTGAAGATTCAACTAACTATGAAATTTATTAGTGATTTTTTGGGCATTAAGTTTACGAATGATTTTTCTCAAGCGTATAGAGAATAAAATCGCCGTTGTACATACCGCCAGAGTATCTGCGACCGGTTCAGCGAGAAAAACTGCCATTGTCTTGTCTGTAAACAGATTAGGCAAAATAAAAATCAGCGGTATCAGCAGCAATATTTTGCGATATATCGACAGGAATATTGCTGTTGGTGCTTCGTTAAGCGCTACAAGGCTGTACTGACAGGCAACCTGTATTCCAAAAATAGCAGACGCGCACATAAATATTTTAAGCGCCCATGACGTATAGGAAATAAGCTCCGGGTCATCGGTAAATACACCTGACACTACACCGGGAAAGAACATACACAGCGCCCAAATCAATGCGGAGCTGACAACACAGCAGATAATCAGTAAGCGAAATGTCTTTTTTATTCGCAGTACATTACCCGCGCCGAGATTAAAGCTGAGTATTGGCTGCGCTCCCTGTGTCAGACCTACCAGCAGAAGCATTGCAAAATTCATCACGGTGCATACAATGGACACTGCCCCGACTGCAATATCTCCGCCGTATTTAAGCACACAAACATTGAAGCACACCGCCACGATATTTTCTGTAAGCTGCATAAGAAACGGAGAAAAGCCCAGCGCTGCACATGGCAGCAATATCCTCGGCATAAAACAAAGATATTTCCGTTTCAGATGAAGAACAGATTTTTTTGAACACAGGAATCTTATAACCCATACACATGAAATTGCCTGTGAAATGATGGTTGCAAGTGCTGCACCCTCTGTTTCCATTCTGAAACAGAAGATAAAAACAGGGTCTAAAATGATATTGAATATTGCTCCAAGTGTGACGGTCAGCATACTTGTCAACGCATATCCCTGTGCAGTTATAAATGAGTTAAGACCAAGTGCAAGCTGGACAAAAACAGTACCAAGACTATACACACGGATATATCCCAGCGCATAGGGGATAGTATCATCGCTTGCTCCAAAAGCCATCAATATGGGTTTTCCGAACAACAGTATTACTATGGTTATGACAAATGACAAAATAATCAGCGTGAATGTACAGGTTCCGAGTATCTTTTCCGCTTCATCCCGCTCGCCCTTACCCATCATAATAGAAGCTCTTGGCGCTCCGCCCATGCTTACAAGTGCAGCGAACGCTGAAACAGCCAGTATTATAGGCATGGTTATTCCTAACCCGGTAAGTGCGGTTGAACCCACCTGCGGAATATGACCGATATACATTCTGTCAACGAGGTTGTACAAAACGTTAATCATCTGCGCTGTTACCGCCGGTAGCGCAAGCCGTACAAATAGTTTCCCTATCGGTGCTTCGGCAAGTTCTTTTTCATTACTTTTCATGATTTCTACCCCAGTATTATAGTTACGGCACAGTACAGCAGGAATACCCCCA
>JBJFGA010000189.1:0-3104 GCA_051892275.1 Oscillospiraceae bacterium
CGTATATTGATCACCCCACCTTTGGAATAGCGATAATCTCCCGAATGATAGAAGCCGCCGGCTTCACCGTGGGAATAATCGCGCAGCCGCTCAACGACGCGGATTACAGGAAGCTGGGAAAGCCGAAATACTGCTTCATGGTCACCGGCGGCAACATCGACAGCATGGTGTCCAACTACACAGTGGGGCTGAAAAAGCGCAATGACGACGCCTATTCCCCCGGCGGCAGGGGCGGCAGACGTCCCGACCGTGCGGTCATTACCTACTGCCGTAACCTCAAACGTTTGTTTCCGGACGTGGAAATATCCATCGGCGGGCTGGAGGCTTCGCTGCGGCGGTTCGCGCATTATGATTACTGGAGCGACAGCGTTATGCCGTCTATTCTGGTGGACAGCGGTGCGGATTATCTGATGTACGGCATGGGCGAGGTAACTCTAACCCAGATGCTGAACAACTTCAAGGCAGGTCTGCACCTCAGCGATATGCACGACCTGCGCGGGACGTGCTACCTCACCGAGCCGGAGAACACCCCTATCGGCGCGGTTCAGTGCGACAGCTTCGAGATAGTAAGCACCAATAAAAAGGCATACGCGAAGTCCTGCCGCAAGCAGTATGACGAGCAGGACGAGGTCTACGGCAGGACGATAGTGCAGCGACACGGCAATAAAATGCTGGTGCAGAACCCTCCCCAGCGCAGCGTCACCCAGTCGGAGTTTGACTACACCTACGAGCTGCCATATATGCGCATGTACCACCCTATGTACGAAAAGGAGGGCGGCGTGCCCGCGATACAGGAGGTGGAGTTCTCGATAACCCACAACCGCGGCTGCTTCGGCTTCTGCAACTTCTGTTCGATAGCGCTGCATCAGGGAAGAAGGATACAGACCCGCAGCGAGGATTCCGTCTATAATGAAGCGGTGATGTTGTCCGAGAACCCCCGCTTCAAGGGGTATATCCACGACGTCGGAGGCCCTACTGCGAACTTCCGTCAGCCGTCCTGCGAAAAGCAGCTGGAGCACGGAATGTGCAGGGGCAGGAAATGCCTTGCGCCGGTGCCCTGCAAGAACCTGAAAGCAGACCACAGCGACTATATCCGCCTGCTGCGGCGGCTGCGCTCAATAAAGGGCGTGAAAAAGGTGTTTATCCGCTCTGGAATAAGGTTTGACTACATGCTCCAGGACAAGAACAACGACTTCCTTGACGAGCTGGTACAGTACCACGTCAGCGGTCAGCTCAAGGTCGCGCCGGAGCACGCAAGCAACAAGGTGCTGGACAAGATGGGCAAGCCTCATATCGAGGTTTACGAGGAATTTGAGAAGCGCTTCTATGCGGCGACAAAGAGGTGCGGCAAGGAGCAGTATCTAGTGCCGTACCTGATGTCCTCCCACCCGGGAAGCACCATGAGCGAGGCTGTGGAGCTTGCGCTGTTCCTGAAGAAGCATAACATTCGCCCGGAGCAGGTGCAGGACTTCTATCCGACCCCTGGAACTATTTCCACGGCAATGTTCTACACCGGGCTTGACCCCTATACCCTGGAGCCAGTCTATGTCCCTAGGACAAAAGAGGAAAAGGCGATGCAGCGAGCGCTGCTTCAGTATTTCAAGCCGGAAAACCGCGAGAAGGTGGAGAAAGCGCTCACTATTGCGAAGCGCCGCGACCTTATCGGCTACGGAAAAGAGTGCCTGATACCGCCGTCGGAGCAGGGGAGAGCAGCCTCACGCAGCGGCGGGAAAAAAACCGCTCACAGCGGCGAAAGGAGGGGCATGAATGGGAAAAGAACGGCGAAGCCGAAAAAAGGACAGGGATTTTCGGGAAAGCATCGGGTTTAAAATACTCATCGCAGTAGTAGCCGTGGTGTTCGTTCTTTCGCTGTGTCTTTACCTTAATGAAACAGTGTTCCGCTTTGAGTTCCTCCCCACAACTGCCCAGATGACCGCCTATCTTGACGGAAAAAACAGCGTCATCAACTGCTCGGAGAACGAGGTGGCGGTGCATTACATTGACGTGGGGCAGGGCGACTGCCAGCTTATCGTTGCGGGTGAAACGAAGATACTCATTGACAGCGGCGAGGCTATATACGCCGACCGCGTGGTAAACTACCTGAGCCGCCTGGGCATACGCCGTCTGGATTACGTCATAGCCACACATCAGCATGATGATCACATCGGTGGAATGTCTAAGATACTGGATAGCTTCAAGGTCGGAAAGTTTATCATGCCGGAGGTCAGAAACGACCTGCTTCCGATGGGCAACGAGTTTGAGGACATGCTGGAGGTCATAGAGAGGCGCGGCATTACGGCGGAATACTCACAGACAGGAAGCTCTATCAGGCTTGAGAACGGCGCGTATCTCGAGTTTCTCGCACCGGTGCATAACGATTATTCTGCGCTGAATGACTTCTCGATCGTGTGCCGTCTGGTGTACGGCGAGCGGCGTTTCCTGTTCACCGGAGATGTACAGAGAGCGGCGGAAAGCGACCTTGTTAACAGCGGCATGGACCTAAGCTGTGACGTGCTGAAGGTCGCACATCACGGCGGCACTTCCTCCACCACTCCGGCGTTCGTAGAAGCGGTGAACCCGCAGTACGCGGTGATCTCCGTAGGTAAGGGCAACTCCTACGGTCAGCCGAAAACCGACGTTCTTGAACGGCTCAACAAGCATAACTGTGCGATCTACACCACCATGCACAGCGGAACGATCGTGTTCGTAAGCGACGGCAGTCAGCTCACCATCTACACCGGCGGCAGCAGCGGTGATTTCGTGCAGGAGGAAGCCGCGTGATAATCGTTGACAGGATAGAGGGTGGTTACGCAGTGGTGTTCTTTGGTGACCAGCGGCGGGATATCCCGCTGTCACAGCTGCCCCAGGGCGTCCATGAGGGCAGCGTGCTGAAAGAAACAGCCGCTGGTCTTGTTACGGACGAAGCCGCTGAATCCGGACGCCGGAAGCAGATATCCGAACTCACCCGCCGGATTTTCGGCAGGAAATAGCATGATACGGGGCTGTACTTGGAAAGTACAGCTCTCAGACTGTCGAAAAAGTCCCTAACGGGACTTTTCCGCCGAAACTTGGTTGTCCGGCATCCGTGCCGGACCTTTGGTTTC
>JBJFGA010000190.1:0-3087 GCA_051892275.1 Oscillospiraceae bacterium
ACCAGCTGGCGGTAGGGCGCTATCCTGTCGATAAGCTCGTCAAGCGAGCCGTCCTCGATGACCATGCCCTTGTTGATGATAATAATGCGCTTGCACAGTTCCTGAATGTCGCCCAGGTCGTGGGTGGTGAGGATTATCGTTGTCTTGCGGGTCTCGTTTATCTCCTTGATGAATCGGCGTATCGCGTGTTTCGCGTCAACGTCAAGACCGATGGTCGGCTCGTCCAGGAACAGCACGTCCGGCGAATGAAGCATAGCCGCCGCAAGGTCGCCGCGCATACGCTGACCGAGGGAAAGCTGCCTAACCGGAGTGTCGATAATGCTTTTCAGGTCGAGTATCTCGTCCATCATAGCCATGTTTTCGTTGTACACCTCGTCCGGGACGTCATAAATACGTTTCAGCAGCTCGAAGCTCTCCCCAAGCCGCAGATCCCAGTAAAGCTGCGTCCGTTGACCGAACACGACTCCGAGATGCTTTACCACAGCCTTTCGGTCCTTTACCGGAGAGATACCGTTCACCAGTATCTCTCCGGAGGTCGGGCGGAGTATACCGGACATCATCTTGACGGTGGTGCTCTTTCCGGCGCCGTTCGGACCTATGTAGCCGACTATCTCGCCGCGCTCTATCGAAAAGCTGATGTCATCAACTGCGGTGACTATCTTCTTTTCCGGGCGGAAAAGACCCTTTATCGCGCCTTTAAGTCCTTTCTGCTTTCTGACGGACTTAAACTGCTTTTTAAGATTTTTTACTTCTATTACAGGCATGTTTTACCTCTCTTTCCAAAACCAAAACCAGATCACGAGCCTGCGCTCTCATACTGCTTAAAGCCCGCACTGAATATCTTACAAGCCGCCGCGAACAGCGCCGCGCCCAGCCCCAGCGTTATGAACGACATTCCATACGGCAATGTTATCATGGACTCCTTGCCCATGAACTCCGCCGCAGGGTAGAACGTAACCCAGCTCATCGGCAGGATAAACGTGAAAATGAACTGCACCGCTCGGGGGTACATCGAAAGCGGGTACATGTTCGTGCGGTTGAACAGCTCCTGGAAGAAGCCGGAAAAGTGCATAGGGCTTTTCGTCCAGAAAGTGGTCGAACCGAACGCGAGATATATCGCGCCCCGGATAAGCGTGCCGCCGATAAGCGCGCATATCATACATATCGTGTTGGAGAACGTCCACCGGAAATCCACCGAAATACAGCCGTAAACGAACAGGATTATCCCAGGGATAAGGTCGGTTATCCCATAGAAATTAAGGTCGCCGGCGAGGAACTGGAACAGCGTGTTCATCGGGCGAAGCCTCAGCCGGTCAAGCTCGCCGTGGATTATGTCCCAGCCCATGTACCAGGTTTTCGTGAAGAATATGACGGACAGCCCGTGGGTCAGAACCGACATTCCATACAGGAATGCAAGCTCTTTGAAGTTCCAGTCGGCGAGGGTCTCGAACTCTTCTACCACGAATTTTATAGTAGCAAACCCGACAAGGAACTGTATCGGATTTGAGATGAGCCAGCCGATGAACGCCGCCGGATATTCCATGCAGGTCTGCATGGACAGCCGGAACGAAAGCGCCGCGACTGACATATAGTGCTTTAATTTTTTCATACGTCAACCTCCCTGAACCAGCACCCTGCGGGTCGCCTTGTTCTGTGCGAACGCGAATACTGCAAGCAGCCCCACGAACCACGCCGCCTGTATCCCGAGCTTACCAAGGCATTCCGCCGGTGTGTATTTTCCTATGTACATACTAAGCGGCTCCTGGAACATATAGACGAACGGCAGAAAATACAGCGCGTCACGCAGCCACTCCGGGAAGAACCACAGCGGGATTATCGCGCCGGAGAGCATGTTCACGAAGTGGTACTTGATGGAGAACACCGGACCGAGGTCCAGCGCCGTGAAGGACAGCAGCGCGAAGGTCGCGGAGAACGTCCAGTTTATCCCGTAGCCGAGAATGAAGCTCGCGAGGAACAGCCAGAAATGCTCTGCCGAGGCCGGTGCGGGCAGCCCGAACAATACCACCGCCACAATGAACATGGGTATCGTGCTGAAAAACATGTTGAAAATTATATTGCCCACGTCCTCCGCAAAATAGAGCGAGAACAGGTTTATCGGCTTTATCATGTCCGTGGCTATGCTTCCGGACTTCACCGCGTCGGCTATCCTGTCCTCTACGCCCATGTAGTACAGCGAGCTCATGAGCATAGATACCACGGTGTAGGTTATCATCATGCCGCCGGAAACGCCGTGCGCCGCCTCTGTGCTGCCGTAGACTGCCCGCCAGAAGAACCCCACCGCCGCCATCAGCAGACACTGCATCAGCAGGAATGTCCACGCCTGCGCCCTGTACGCCATCATGGTCTGTATCCTCATTTTTGCCACAAAAAAATACGCTTTCATATAACACCTCCAAAAAACAAAAAGCCTGCCGGATACCGACAGGCTAAGCGTGCAGATAAAGCGACAGCGGACTAAGCTGACGCAATAAAGGCCCCGCATTTACCCGACCCGGAACGATAGTATTTCCCTGTTATCATGTTTGTTCTTATCATTATGCGAGACCTCCTTTCAAATTAAGTGACCAAATAAGTTTATCACAAAATATTCCGTTTGTCAAGTGGTTTCTGGTTTTTTTTACAGATCCCGGGAAACAGTCTGATCAGGAATGGTCTTGCACTTCTTGTGAAGATACAGCGCATAACCGCCGGCAACCAGCACGATAAACACAGTTGCGCCGTAGTTCCAGTAGGTGTTCAGCTCCTCTGAAATGCCGCGGGCAGAGAACTTTGAGGTGATGTTCACAACGCTGTGGGTGATGATGCAGGGCAGCAGGCTGCCGCTCTTCCAGAAGCACAGCACGAACGCGAAGCCTATCGCGGTGGCGTAGATCATCTGGAGCACCGTGGATATGCTTGCGTGACCGGTGAGCAGGTTCACGATATGTCCCGCGCCGAAGGTGACAGCAGAAATGATGACAGCCTGAACCCTGCTGTCCTTCTCGATAGCCCTGAAAAGCAGCCCGCGGAAGATGATCTCCTCCACATAGCCCGCGACGCCTAGGGTAACGACAGCGATAATCTGAT
>JBJFGA010000191.1:0-12621 GCA_051892275.1 Oscillospiraceae bacterium
GAACCCACGCGACCAGCTTGGAAGGCTGGGATTCTACCATTGAACTACACCCGCAATTAGGCGATTTAACATTAACGCTTAATTATTATAGCACTTTCCCCACAGTTTGTCAAGAGCTTTCAGAAATTTTTTTGCGTTTTTGCGAAAAATATCTCAAATATTATCCTGCGTCGGTTTCTTCGCTCTGTAATGCTTGACTAATAAATCAAAATTGTGCTATACTGTATATAATATGATCAGAAGACCGGAGCATATTTCCTGTGGGAAGGGAGCGCTGGATATGATCATTGATACACATAAGCGGGCGCATTATGGCAAGATCGCGGGTATTGTGGGGATAGTCTGCAACACCCTGCTTTGTATAGGGAAGTTCATCGCCGGAGTGATGTCCGGCAGTGTATCCATTACTGCGGACGCGGCTAACAACCTCACGGACGCTTTGTCGAGCGTGATAAGCCTTGTCGGCTTCCGGCTGTCGGAGAAGCGTCCGGACGAGGAACACCCCTTCGGCCACGCGCGGTATGAGTATATCGCGGGATTTGTTGTGGCTGTAATGGTGATGGTTATTGGGGTGGAGCTTTTGCGCGGCAGTATCGGGCGTATCATCAAGCCACAACCGGTGGAGTTCAGCGTGGTTTCAGTGGTCGTTCTGGCGGTTTCCATTCTGGTGAAGCTGGGTATGATGCTGTTCAATACCAGCATGGGGAAGCGGATAGATTCCCATACCCTTATCGCTACCGCCGCCGACAGCCGCAACGACTGCATAACCACCGCCGCTGTGCTTGCCGCAGCGATAATATCGCATTATGCGGACGTACAGCTGGACGGCATAATGGGGACTCTGGTGGCGGCGTTTATTCTGTACAGCGGCGCGGGGCTTGTCCGGAACGCAATGGACCCTCTGCTTGGCAACGCCCCCGACCCGAAGCTGGTGGAGAGTATCCGGGAGAAGATACTGACCTACCCCGGGGTGCTGGGCGCTCACGACCTCATCGTGCATGACTACGGTCACGGCAGGCAGTTCGCCACGGTGCATGTGGAGATGGCGGCGGAGAACAGCGCCATTGATAGCCACAATGTTATTGACCGCATGGAGCGGGAGTTCCAGCGTGATATGGGGCTGAATATGCTGGTGCATTTCGACCCGGTGGTGACGAAAACCTCGGAGGTCAAAGACCTGCGGCGAGAACTGGACGGAATAGTACTGCTGATAGACCAGCGGCTGTCTGTCCACGATTTGAGGGTCGTACCCTCGGTTACTGAAACCCGGCTAATTTTTGATGTGGTAGTCCCGAAGGATTTCAGCATGAGCGAGCAGGAATTAAAGGACGAGATAACCCGGTTCGTCCACCGGCGTATAGGGGAGTGCAGCTGTACTATTACAATCGACAGCAGCTTTGCGCCTATTCAGAGGTAAATCCTGATTTATTCAGTGCTTCCAAAGTTGAATAGAAACAAAAACCGGAATGTGTGGAGGTGTTTATATGTTGGCGTATTCTGTTATTATGTTTATAGCAGCAGTGCTATTAATACTTCTAAGCATAGCGATTTACAGAGGCAAAACCAATTTAATACATTCTTATCATCAAACAAAGGTTGCTGATAAATCGGCTTATGGAAAAGCGTTTGGAAAAGCATTGTCTGTTGTAGCTATGGCACCATTGCTCAGCGGTATTATTGGCTTGTTTGGTGATTCATATTATATTGCAACTATTGCAGCTGTGGTACTTATTATAGGCATAATCATTGGTATTGGATTTATCATTGTGGTACAAAAGAAATACAACAAAGGTATTTTTTAAGTTTCCATTTATTGAGAACTCCGCCCGCGTGTAACAACTCTCGCCAATATCCGGAATGACTGCTGGTTCAACCCCAATAATTACAATATGTAAAACTTTGGAGGGAAGTATGGACTTTTTCTTCCACGCAGACACAACCAAATACCGCCGGCGGCTGAAAGCCACAGTTATCACTGTGCTTGTGCCGCTTTTCGGCGTTTGCGTGTTCTGCGCGGTGAATATACTGCTGAACATCAGCTCCGGGGCGGGGCGGGAGCTTATTACGCTGCTTTCCGGGGTGATAGTCGGCTGCTGCGCGGTAGGGATAATCACCGTGTTTGTCGCGGTGTACTACACCAACAAGCTGACTGCGCGGCACAACCGCTTCACCTATCTCGACATTCTGCCGGAGGGATTCGTGTTCAGCCTTTACGCCGGGGAGTACCGCAGGTACAGCCGTCAGGTCATCTTGCGCAAGTTGTATCTCGTCCCATTTTCCGGGCTGGAGGAGATATCCCGTGACCCGAAAAGCGCGCCATGTACACTGCTGGTAAAGGGCGAGGTTCGGTATTACCTCTGCGAAAGCGGTAGGCTAGGCTACCACGTTGACGAGGACGACCATATTCAGTTCGACAGCCCGGAGCTTAACGAGCATGGTTTCGAGAAGCTGGAGCGGCTGGAGATATCCGGGTGGTTCGGGTCAACTAAGAAAATCGAGCGGGCGCTGCGGTATTTTCTTGACGAATACCGCAATAAACCGGCAAAGAAACCGTTCAATATAGCGGATTTTGTACCGAAAAAGCGCCAGAAAAAGTCCACCACTTCAAACCCGCTGCTGGAAGCTCCCAGCTACGACAGACGTTGGTAATAAAAAATATTGTCGGTAATCCGCTAATTTAGTAGAAATACCACTTGAAAAAAATCCTTCACGGTGGTATAATAAAATGTAGATATATTCTCTGGTTCGCTTGTGTTTGAGAATAATGTAATTTTTTGAAGATTTTGTAAATCCGAGCGTTTTAACCGGTGAAACCGGGATTCCCGAAGCCGGAGAAAAGAAAGGAAGGTCACAGTATGGCTGCAAAATATATCTTTGTCACCGGCGGCGTAGTTTCCGGTCTTGGCAAGGGCATTACCGCTGCTTCTCTCGGACGTCTGCTCAAAATGAGAGGCTACAAGGTTACTATTCAGAAGTTCGACCCGTATATCAACGTTGACCCGGGTACTATGAGCCCCTATCAGCACGGTGAGGTTTTCGTCACCGACGACGGCGCGGAAACCGACCTCGACCTCGGTCACTATGAGCGTTTTATTGATGAGAACCTTTCGGTGAACAGCAATGTCACCACCGGTAAGATATACTGGACGGTACTCAACAAGGAGCGCCGCGGCGACTATCTGGGCGGCACTGTTCAGGTCATTCCCCACGTCACCAATGAGATCAAGGACAGGATCTACCGCGTGGCTAACAGCGGCGCAGAGGCTGCGGACGTTGTTATCACCGAGATAGGCGGTACTGTCGGCGATATCGAGTCCACCCCGTTCCTCGAAGCTATCCGTCAGGTAAGCACCGACGTCGGCAGAGAGAATGTGATGTACATTCACGTTACGCTGCTGCCCTTTATTTCCGGCAGCAACGAGCTTAAAACAAAACCCACCCAGCACAGCGTAAAGGAGCTTCTTTCCATCGGTATCCAGCCGAACGTGCTGGTTCTGCGCAGCGACTGCGAGATCCCTAAGGAAATGATGGAGAAGGTGGCTAGCTTCTGCAACGTCCGCAAGGAGGACGTTATCCCGAACCTCACTGCGTCTTCGCTGTACGCTGTTCCTCTCATGCTGGAGGAAGCCGGACTGGCTCATTCCGCATGTCATCACCTCGGACTTGAGGACAGAGAGCCTGACCTTACCGAGTGGAAGAACATGGTACACATGCAGGAAACCGCGAACAAGCCGCTTACTATCGGTCTTGTCGGCAAGTATGTTGCACTGCCGGACGCGTATATCTCTGTTATGGAGTCTATCCGTCACGCAGGGGCTGCAAACGGCGCGAATGTTGACATCAAGCTCATTAATTCCGAGGAAGTCACCCCGGAGACCTCTGAGGAACTTCTCGGCGGCGTTGACGGTATAGTTGTACCCGGCGGCTTCGGCGACCGCGGTATCGAGGGTAAGATCGAAGCTGTACGCTTTGCGAGAGAGCACAAGAAGCCCTACCTCGGGCTGTGCCTTGGTATGCAGATGGCGGTTATTGAGTTCGCGCGCAATGTCGGCGGTCTGGAGGGCGCAAACTCCTCTGAGTTCGGCGAGCACCAGTATGACGTTATCGACATCATGCCCGACCAGAAGGGTGTTGACATGGGCGGCACAATGCGTCTGGGTCTGTATCCCTGCAAGCTGGACGAAACCTCTATTTCCCGTGAGCTTTACGGTGAGGGACTGGTTTACGAGCGTCACCGTCACCGTTACGAGTTCAACAACGTTTATCGTGAGCAGCTGGCTGCAAAGGGTCTGAAGTTCGCAGGACTTTCCCCGGACGGCAAGCTGGTTGAGATAGTTGAACTTGACAGAAGCGTGCATCCGTGGTTCGTTGCGGTTCAGTTCCACCCCGAGTTCAAGAGCAGACCCAACAGACCCCACCCGTTGTTCAATGGCTTCATCAAGGCAAGTCTGGATCTTAAAAAGTAAAATACAGGATAAATGCCGTCTGCGAGGGATCTTGCAGACGGCAAATTTGCAATAGAAATGACCCGGTGTGAAAGGAGTTTTTATGGGAGGCAAAATCTACGACAACCGCGAGCTTTCATGGCTGAAATTCAACGAGAGAGTGCTGGAAGAGGCATTTGACGAGGATACCCCGCTGTTTGAGCGGCTGCGCTTTGTGCAGATATTCTGCTCCAATCTTGACGAGTTCTTCATGATAAGAGTCGGCAGTCTGCACGATAAAATGCTTTTCGACAGCAAGGACACCGAAAATAAGACCAACATGACTGCAAAGGAGCAGCTTGCCGCGATAGCGAAGCAGGTGAAGAAGCTGCTGCCGCTTAAAGACGAAGCCTATGCCACGATAATGAATGGGCTTTCCGCATACGGGGTGGAGCATATTGATCAGAAGAGCATTACTCCGGAGGAGGACGCGTTTTTCCGGGCGTTCTTCGCGCGGGAGATACAGCCGCTGCTGTTCACGGGAATGGTGGACAAGAAGCACCCTGTTCCGTTCCTCAAAAACGGCGAGGTCTATGTCGGTGTGACGATACGAAAGAAGGACGAGGGCGCAGGGAAAGCGACCTTCGGTATACTTCCGGCGTCTGAGAACTTCCCGAAGATTGTGTGGCTTCCTGGAACAGGCAGGTTCATGCTCACCGAGGAGCTTATCAGCCGTTACGCGGAGCTGGTGTTCAAGAATTTTGAAATAATCTCCCGCTGCATTTTCAGAGTAACGAGAAACGCAGATATCGCAATGGACGAGGGTCTGTACGACCACGACGTGGATTTCCGCGACATCATGAGCGACCTGGTGAAGAAGCGCAAGAAGCTCCAGCCGGTTCGCCTTGAATTCCTCGGAAAGCCAGACGAGCGCATTATTTCGCTTATTTCCAAGACGCTGAAGGTCAAGGATAATTTCGTATTCTGCCAGAATTCGCCGCTGACCATGGGTTTTCTGTCCTCGGTCGAGCGCCGTCTGGAGAAAAAAAGCGAGCTGTTCTTCGCGCCGCTGACCCCGCAGAAATCGCCGCAGATAGACCAGAAGCGCCCTATGATAGAGCAGATAAAGCAGCATGATATCCTGCTGAACTACCCCTATGAGAACATCAGCCAGTTCATCAGGCTGCTGGAAGAGGCTGCGGAGAACCCGGAAGTGGTTTCGATAAAGATAACCCTCTACCGCGTGGCAAGAGACAGCAAGATAATCAGCGCGCTCACCCGCGCAGCAGAGAACGGCAAGGACGTGCTTGCGCTGGTGGAGCTTCGTGCCCGGTTCGACGAGGAAAACAACATCGGCTGGTCAAAGCGGCTGGAGGAAGCGGGAGTTACCGTGATTTACGGTCTGGAGGAGCTGAAAGTGCACTCAAAGCTGCTGCTCATTACGCTGCGTGACGGCAACGATGTAAGCTATATCACCCAAGTGGGCACCGGCAACTACAACGAGCGCACCTCCAAGCTGTACACCGACCTCACACTGATGACCGCCGACCGGGATTTCGGTTCGGACGCTTCGGTGGTGTTCAATGCGCTGGCGGTGGGGAATACTGTTGAAAGCACCAACAAGCTTCTGGTCGCTCCCAAGGGCTTGAAGAGCCGCATCGTGGAGCTTATCGACAACGAGATAACCTACAAGGAGAACGGCTACATCGGCATCAAGATGAACTCCCTCACCGACAAGGACATCATCGAAAAGCTGGCGGAGGCAAGCCGCGCCGGGGTGAAGATAGAGCTGGTGGTACGAGGTATCTGCTGCCTGATCGCAGGGGTCGAGGGCGATACCGACAATATCCGCGTTATTTCTATCGTAGGGCGTTTCCTTGAACACAGCCGTATCTACATATTCGGCAGAGATGAGCGCCGCCGGGTGTATATTTCCAGCGCCGATTTCATGACCCGAAACACCGAGCGCCGGGTCGAGGTCGCTGCACCGCTGATCGACAGGAGCATTGCGGACAGGGCTGTGGACATCTTTGAGACCTGCCTGCGTGACAATGTAAAGGCAAGGGAGCAGGACAGCGACGGAAAGTACAGCCACGTTCAGCCGGCGGAGGGCGAGCCTAAGCTCAACTCGCAGATATACTTCTACGAGCAGGCTTACAAGGCGGCGAAGCAGCCGGGCGTTCCGACAGTCGAGGCTGAAAAAGAAGCTTCGCAGAAGGTCGGAGTTCACCGGGTGAAAGTGCGCAGGATACGCAGATAATAGTTAAGGCGCTGATCAAATCAGCGCCTTATCTCTTTCATGTGCTTTAATTACTTGATTTCAGCCGGCTTGTCGCCCTTTTTCTTCTTGGGGGCAGGAGCAGCTTCCTCGGGGATCTCGTGAACGGTGTTGTTCTTTGCGATCGCGGTCTTCAGTACGCGGATCTTGGTGCGGTCGCTGCCTGTTTCAAGCAGGACAGTGTCCTCCTTCACAGACAGAACTCTGCCGATAATGCCGCCGTTTGTGATGACCTCGTCAGCAACCTGAATGTTGTTCAGCATATTCTGCATTTCCTTGTTGCGCTTCTTTTCCGGGCGGATAATGAAGAAGTAGAAGAATACTATCAGCAGCGCCAGCGGAATGATCATGGTGAGTATGCTGGCAACAGAAGCGCCGGCATCTGCCGCAGAAGTTGCAGACGAAGCGCTGGAAATAAGTGTAAGCGGTAAATTCATTGGTTGTCCTCCACATTTTTTTGCCCATTGCGGGCTGTTTTTTAACTACCTTATTATTATAACCTAATCTTCCGTATAAATCAAGTATCTTGGCAAAATTTTCACCGATTATTCAGAAAATACCGTGATACCGGAATCGGAGAAGGCTCTGCGGACTTCGGCGAGCGCCGTGCCGGAGAAGCCGGAGGTGGTCAGGCGAACCGCCCAGTTTGTTCCGGAGTACATTGCGGATATCCTGCCGATGAATGCCTTGGTTTCGACATAGCCGGTCTTTTCCTCGGGGTTGAAGTCCACCAGCAGTGAAACGGCTTTGAGCTTCGTCTTGTCGGAAGCCGCTTCCGCGGAGGTCAGCGCCTTGCTGTCCGCGAACAGGTCGGCGTCGCTCATTTCGAGCAGAAGTTCAGCACCGTTGGGCTTTGCCGCCGCGTTGCAGGCGGAGATGACGTTCCAGAGCGCTTCAAGCCGGGCGGAGTCGTCACCGATAGGGAGCTGCCGCAGGAAGTTGGAGTAGTCCTGGGTATTGAACGCGGGATAAATGGTGTTCGCGAGTATCACGCTGCCGAAGCCCGCCTGGGATATCTCGGCGGTTATTGCGGCGAGGTATTTCGATGTTCCCGCGGCGAACGGGTCGAGCCAGGACTTTCCGCCCCGGTCTACATAGTAATCATGCCAGATGCCGCCGTCCGCTATCATGTAGCAGATATTCTCCCCGCCGTAGGTCTGCGAGGTGCGGTCGAGCAGGGTGTTTATCCTTGCCCGGGGGTTGAAGCCCGCCTTTGTGATGATGTCTGCTATCTGCTTTGCGGTGAGCGTTCCGGTTATCTGGGACTCTGGTATTCCCGCGACTGCGGTCTTATACAGGAAATAGCCGGTTTCGTCCTTGAGAGTGACGGTGATATCAGTGCAGCCAGTGTTCTTGGCGGCGGCGAGGGCACTGTTAAGGCTCTCGGAGCTAAGCACTGCGCTTTCCGGCAGTATATACGCGCTGGCTGTGCCCGCGTTCTGGACTGCGTCGGTGGTGGCTTCGGCGGTCGCCGGGGCGTCTGGTGTGGCTTCGGCGGTGGTTTCGCCGGTGGCGGGGGTGGTCACCGGGGGAGTCCACGCGGAGGTCGGCTCGGAGGTGTTGCTCTTTCCGCTGAAATACTCCACGAGCGGTCTGCCCAGTCCATAGCCCAGCACGCACAGCCCGGCTATCAGCACTATCATCAGTACAACGGTGAGCGCCTTTCTGCCTTTGCTTTTCTTTCGCTGATACAGGCTGTATTTCCGGTGTTTGATCTTGATGTTCTTTTTCTTCTTCATAGTATCTCCCTATTGTTGTGAAACGTTGGGTGTAACAGGAAAACTCTGATAAGGTATGATGCCTTAGAAATCAACGGTATAGCCCGCCAGCGAATAGAACGCCAGCGAGACCACGCCGATATAGATAAGCATTATGGGGTAGCCCCGGAATACCTTGGGAATCTTGTCACTGTCCAGCTTACTGCGCGCGACATTCAGCAGGAAGCAGGCGAGGAAGAAGCCTATTCCGGTGCCGAAGCCGTAGCCGATATAGCTCCAGATGTCGCTGCCGTAGTTGGAGTTCAGGAACAATGCGCCGATAACGGTGCAGTTGAATATAGTGATGTGGACGTACTTGCGGATACGCTTGAACAGCTTCGGGAACAGGTTCCACAGGAACAGCAGCCCGATGATGTACAGCAGGCTGATTATCCCCACATAGATCAGCGGCATGAACAGCCAGCCGAGTTCGGTCGGCAGCAGCGCCTGATCCACGAAGTAGGAAACGATGCTCGCAATGGAGGTCATGGCGGTTATGCCGAATGTGAAGCCGATGACTGTGCCGTTCTTGCGGGAAGCGTAGATCACCACGTTGCTTCCGAAGGCGCGGTCAAATATCGCGTTCTGTACGAACACCGACACCATTGCGGCGGAGATTATCTTTGCGAGGGCTTCCATCACTCCGCCCCCTTTCGTATCATGTCCGCCTGTTCAGAGAGTGTGCGCCGGCGGGTGGTTATTGCGCGGCATACTGCGGCAAGAAGTCCAAGCAGCAGGAAGCCGAAGAACGGCGTTTTTGCCGCCGGCATAAGCGGGTCGCAGACCCTGAGCCCGAACAACGAGCCGTAAGCCAGAAACTCGCGTATTATTCCCACCGCGAACGCCGCCATTGCGTAGCCCAGCACATATATCAGCGCGTCCAGCGCCATTTCGCCGTAGGGCATTAGATAGAAGCGGCTTTCGGTCTTGGCAAGGACAAGTGAGTTCACCACGATTATCTCGATATACATTGAAACTGACGCGGCTGCGTCCGGGAACAATGCTCCCAGCAGCAGCGCCGTTGGAATGTACATCGCTGCGGCGACCGCGGCGTATATCATTATGCGGACGGTGTACACCAGTTTTTTCGGTATCAGCCGGCATATCAGGATAGTGGAGTAGGATATCATCAGAAAGCTGAGGGTGAGTACCAGCGCCCGCTCAAAGGTAGTCGCGGCAACGATTATCGGCGCGGTGACAAGTCCGCTCATAAGGACGATATTCTGGCGGAAAAGTCCGTCAAGGCTTATCTTTCTGGAGGGGTTATTGTTCATTGCTGTCCTCCTTGTCCTGCGCGGGCTGTGGCTTGCGGCGCTTCTGGCGCTTTACCCTGCCGTCCACCGGCGGGGTGTTGTAGCGGTATTTCTCCGGGAGCTGTATCTCCTGGGTGTCGGTGAGCTTTATGCTGCCCTGCTGCGCTTTGGTTTTGCTGCCCTCAAAGGCGCTGATGTAGTTGCGCTTCCAGTAGAGGATATTCTCAACGATTATGTCGAAGCAGCCGGAAAGTGCGTTCGTAATGAGCAGCGCGAACACGAAGCAGCCCTCGACCTGCCCAAAATACCGCAGCATCATGACGGTATAACCCAGCACAACGCCGTAGATAACTCTTGCGGCGCGGCGCTGCGGCAGCAGATAGGGTTCTGCGGACAGAAAAATTATCCCGAACAGCAGGTATCCGCTGGAAAGTTCATAGAATATGGACATCAGCGGCGAAACTCCGATGCGCGGATAGAGCGCGGAGATGGCGCACACCGAGGCTATGCAGGATATCACCGCGGTGAAGCTGGTGCTGTGTTTTATCAGCATACAAACTCCAACCACCAGAATGATCAGGATATTTACAGCGCCGATGGCACCGGGTACGCTGCCAAGCAGTATATCGAGCGGCGGCTGCGACGGGATACTGCCCAGCTTTACTGTGTACTCCAGCGAGCGGGTGAGGGTGCCCTCATATTCCGCAAACACCGGCATGATCTCTCCGGCTTTGGGGTAATACAGCATGTCGCCGGGGTAGCAGATTATCAGAAATGCGGTGGCTATTGCCGGGGGCGAGAACACAAGGTTGTCATTCCCGCCAAAGACGTGCTTGCCTAAAGCAATGCATATTACAGCCGCCAGCGCCGTGAGCGGCAGCGGTATCGAAGCGGGCATCATCATTCCGGCGGCAAGCCCCCAGAACAGCACCGCGGGGTCTTTAATATCGTATTTTATCTTGCGCAGTTTGCAGCATATCCAGTCGAAGAGCATACAGAAAAGCACGCACATAACGCATACCACAAGCGGTCTTGCGCCGCCCCGGAACACCGCCGGGATAAGCAGAGCTGCCATGAACACGAAGCGCTCCAGGTACAGCTTGCGGGGGTCGCGCTGGGTTATAGGGGTCAGCATGGCTCTCCTTTCTGCGGGGCTTTGAGCAGCAGGTTTGCTGCGGACATATCGTCCGCCTTGAACAGCCCTGTTCCGGCAACGAGAACGTTCGCGCCGGCTTCCTTTACCAGCGTCGCGGTCTTTGCGTTTATGCCGCCGTCTACTTCAATGTCGAGGGCGGAAAGTCCCATGCTGTCCGCCTTCCGGCGCAGGGCGCGTATCTTGTCCAGCGTTTCCGGCATGAATGCCTGTCCGCCGTAGCCGGGCTCGACGGTCATCACCAGCACCATATCGCACAGTTCAAGGTGGGGGTAGACGCAATCTATCGGGGTCTTGGGCTTCACCGCCAGTGCGGACTTCACGCCCAGGGCGCGTATCGCTTTCAGGGTGTCTTCGGTATCGCTGAGGCTCTCAACGTGAAAGGATATCAGGTCTGCCCCGGCTTCTGCGAAGAATTTTATCTGCTGTGCGGGATTCTGTACCATCAGATGAACGTCCAGGAACATGTCCGTGGCGGCTCTGACCGACTTCAGCACAGGGCTGCCGTAGGTTATCTGCTCAACAAATGCGCCGTCCATCACGTCAAAATGTATCCAGTCAACATTCGCCGCCTTGCAGCGGGAAAGCTCGCCGGAAATATCAGCGAGGTCACACGCAAGAAGCGAAGCGGAGGTCTTTATCATAATAATCATTTCCTTATTTTTACGGTTTTCGGGCGGGTTATTCGCCCATACATATATATTCTATAATAAATATCTTTTTTCGTCAATAAGGTAAGCGGCATTTTTTGCGTATTTTTAGGGGAAAGCGTGAAAATTTCCGAAATAGAGGTGATTTCCACAAAGATATTTGTATATTTTTCTCCGTGTTTGCGCTTGAAAAAAAAGATGTTTAGTGGTATAATAATAACAATATATCTTTGGAAGCGCAGGGTCGCACCCTCGTTACCGCCACGAATGGAAAGCCATGATACTTCTGGGTATTCAGCGGCTTTTTTCCATATATGGGTCAATTCCAGAAAAAAGAAAACTATGGGAAAATACGGCGAAAGATGAGAAAGTGAGGATTTAAAAAGTATGCTGAACTGCAACTACAACGAGAAATTTGTCAAAGAGGGACTTACGTTTGATGACGTTCTGCTTATCCCTGCAAAGAGCGATGTCACCCCGAACATGATCGAACTGAAAACCAATCTCACTAAAAACATCACACTCAACACTCCGATAATGACTTCCGCAATGGACACAGTAACCGAGAGCAGAATGGCTATCGCCATCGCCAGAGAGGGCGGTATCGGTATCATTCACAAGAACATGAGCATCGAGCAGCAGGTAGACGAGGTGGACAAGGTTAAGCGTTCCGAAAACGGTGTTATCGTAAATCCGTTTTTCCTTTCCCCGCAGGACAATGTATACGATGCTGACGCGCTGATGGGCAAGTACAAGATCTCCGGTGTTCCGGTGGTCGAGAACGGCAAGCTCGTGGGTATCCTCACTAACCGTGACCTCCGTTTCATCACCGACTTCAACCAGAAGATAGGCGAAGTCATGACCAAGGATCACCTCGTTACCGCTCCGGTCGGCACTACCCTCGCACAGGCGCAGGAGATACTGCGCAAGCACAAGATAGAAAAGCTCCCGCTGGTGGACGAGAACGGCTACCTCAAGGGACTTATAACCATCAAGGATATTGAGAAGAGCGTTCAGTACCCCAACACTGCCCGTGACGCTTCAGGCAGACTTCTCTGCGGCGCGGCTATCGGTATCACACCGGACGTTCTTGACAGAGCCGGCGC
>JBJFGA010000192.1:0-3043 GCA_051892275.1 Oscillospiraceae bacterium
GTGGGGGAGGTGGCACGTAGTGCCGGAGAGGTTGACCGAAAGAACTCTACCCATTTTCCCTTCTCAAACCGGTTTTTAGAGGTTCCCTTGAAAAATTTGGTCGGTTGTGATATAATAAGTAAGACGAGTTGATGATCTGCCCGAAAAACGGAATTTGGCGGGGTGCCCCCGCTGTCAATTGCGGCTGAATGAGCCGTCTTTGCGAAAGTTGTCACACGCGGGTGAAGTGCCCGGAAAATCGGAATTTGTCGAAGTACCTATTATTTTAATAAGGAGATCAAATATCATGGCAGGAACAGGGAGCATTACAGAGAATAACGAAATTTTAAGTCTGAAAACGAAAGCATTTGTATCAGATCTGCTGGCAAGTGTGAATATAGACGACAGTATCCGGGAAATTATTAGCTATATTTTAGAAGAAGTGGGTAAATTCACACATTCGGATATGGTCTGCATTTATGAAGCAGGAGCGGAAAGAGATCGCGTGGATAAAGCTTATCAGTGGAAATCCAGCGATAATGTCATTGAAGATGAAAAAATACAGATGATGCAGGAACGTGGGCTGGACGACTGGATAGATACTCTTAAACTGAAAAAACTGGTATTGATCGAAAACAGAGAGTCTGTCAGGGATAGTTTTCCTCTGGAATATGCGAGAATGGAAAAGCAGGGCATTAATACATTTCTGCTCATTCCCCTGTATATCAAGAATAGGACGCCGTCCTGCATGTGCCTGATAAATCCCGACCTGTCGGAATTTGCTTTGCTGGAGCTAACATGGCTGTACTTAGGACAGGAGATTGGCTTATATTATAACCAGGAAAGGATAAATCGCAAATACTTGTTATTTATGGAGGGTACCCGTTCCAGTAACCTGTCCGAATTTCTGGTGGATTATACCGCAAAGAGATACGAGGCGCTTCGTATAACCAGAGTGCTGAGCAATGTTATCCCGGAAGAAGGAGAATGGGAGTGGATCAGGCAGTTTTATGCGTCCATAATCAAGCCGGGATATCGCGAGGAATTTCTGAGAAGAACAGGGCAGGAATACATGCAGACGTTTCTGTGTACAGAACAGAACTCTTTTTCGATCGATCTGGAGCGTGAGGTAAACGGCAATAACACATGGTTCCGACTGGAGTTTTCTGTTGTATCAGTTGACGAAAACGGGCATCTGGAGAGATTTGTCGTACTCGTTAAGGATATTACCCAGATGAAAAAGGAAGAGGAAGAACAGCATCAGATGATCACGGCGCTTAGCAGTTTCTATAAGGTGAGCTTCATGATCGACGTGGTAAATGGCGTAACTCAGGTGATAAAGCATACTGACGAAATCAAAAAGTATTATCCCGACGGAATGATCCCGCACAATGTGTTTTTGGAAACATTCAGTGATGAAATGGTGGAAAAAGAATACAATCAGGCTGTACGCGAATTTATGGATCTCGATACTATGGAACAGCGAATGAAAGACGCTGATGTGCTTTCCTGCGAATACCACGGAAAACAGATCGAATGGGGACGAATCGTCCTTGCACCGGCAAAGTGGGATCAGTACGGCAGGCTTGAAAAGGTGGTTTTTGCCGTACAGGATATCACAGAGCAGAAAACCCGTGAGGAATGGCTTCAGTACAAAATGGAACATGATGAGCTGACCGGAGCACTGAACCGGACTGCGTTCAGCAGAGTTTCCAAATTGCTCGAAAGTTCAATGACGCCCTTTGCCCTTGTGCTGTTGGATATTGACAAATTCAAGTCGATAAACGACACATTCGGACATGATGTAGGAGATTTGGTGCTTTCTCGGCTCGTATCAGTCCTTGATGATGAGATGCGCGCTGTTGATAAGGTCTTTCGTCTGGGCGGAGATGAATTTGCTGTGATAATGAACCGGATAACGTCGGTACAGGCAGACCTTGTAAAACAAGCAATTGATAATGTAAATGACACAATAATGTCTGGCACGAATGAACTGCCGCCGTTTTCTATCAGCGCTGGCGTGACCTTCACATCGTCAGGATATAACGAAACAGTATATCACAATGCGGATAAGGCGCTCTATCGCACAAAGGAAACCACCCATAAGGGCTGCACCATTTTTGAGGAAATGGTGCTCGTTAGCGAAGCGCAATGAGGAGATCGCCTGGCAGCCGGGTAAGCAGAAAATCGGAATTTACGGAGGAACAGAAATGAATTCAAAGATAATCAATATAATGTGGTCAATAAGTTTAATCATAATTGGCATCGCAACAATTATATTGGCAGGAGCTAATATAATTGTTGCGATAGAGTTGCCTGATATTGCAGTAAGAGTATTAGGGATGATTGATTTGGTTTCACTTCCTGTTTTAGTTTTTTCAACCAAAGACTGCAAATTTAATCGCAACTATTTCCAAGTTTAATTGGGAATTGGATGAAATATATATTGTGGATACCACTTTTAAATGGTTGGTTGCCTTCAATCATGTTTCAGAGGTAATGCTTTACGGCGATGCCTCTAATTCAGAATGTATATTAATCAAAGAATATTTAAATCACAAATTCATTTGGTCATAGCCACGGTATTTTTCTCAAAATTAGTTTCCCGACCGCGCCTATCGTATCGGGCAGAAGAACAATGTGCAGATATACAAGCTCATCACCCGCCGGACTATCGAGGAAAAAATCCGGGAATTGCAGCTGGCGAAATCCGGTCTGGCGGATATCGTGCTGAACGGCGGAGAGGGTTCTATAATGAACATGACCGCTGATGAAATTCTGGAACTGCTGGGGTGATTTTGTTTTGAGAGAAATACCGTTAGCGGATAAATTCCGCTAACGGTAGCTATTGATTTATCGGGAAAATCATGGTATAATAAATGTAAAGCGTTTATTATACATTCATATGTCCTCGCACATACGTTCGCTGATGGCGAACTCCGTGCGTATCGGACAATTATACCATAACCTTGCGGTTATTATACATTCAAATGTCCTCGCACATACGTTCGCCGATGGCGAACTACGTGCGTATCGGACAATTATACCATAACCTTGCGGTTAT
>JBJFGA010000193.1:0-3040 GCA_051892275.1 Oscillospiraceae bacterium
GAATTATATCGCTCTGAACATCAGACCCAAGTCCGAGTGGAATGAACAGGAACAGAAATCTCAGGCGGTAAGCGAGGCTGTAAGAAACCTTGAACCCGGCAGCGAGTTTATCCTTCAAACCGCCGAGGACACCCGTTCAGAGGTAACTCTCCCTGCTCATGGAAACTACAGTATGATCATGGGTTCATTTACCGATGATAACTGGCTGGAGGGTACTCAGATAGGCGGCGAGATACAGCTGCCCGAATTTGACGGCGTGAAGTATGGTACTACCACCATCTCCGACCTGCGCAGCGGTGTGAAGACGTTCAACTCTCCGGCTGACGGCTATTCCTCAGACTCCGAGAACTTCGGTGCTGACACCTTTGAAAAGTTCCTTGTCATCTATACCACCGACCCGGACACCGGCAATGAAGCACGCTTCGGCAGCAGATTCTCGCTTGGACTGACCGAAGACGGCACATACGCCACCGATGATATGGACGACGGCTTCAACAGCGGTGATTATGACAATTATGTTGTACAGTCCGTTGCTTACGCTTATCAGGCAAAGCTGGGATATAACGACGAAACAGACAAGTCCTATGCCCTCAATGAAGCTGTAAAGAACCTGACTCCCGGCACAGATGTCGTGCTGGAATTCAAGGCAGACACCCGCTCCACCACGACCATTGCGGCGGTAGAGGAAGAAACATTAACGCTCACTGCCTGCGACGGAGAATGGCTGGACGGCTGCTATGCGTTTGCGGATTATGATGCTCCTGCACCCGAGGGCATAACCTACAACGAAACCACCATCGGTCAGCTGCGCGCTGCATTCAAGAGCTTCGCTACCACTGCGAATACGTATGTAAGCGACTCGCTTAATGCCGGTGCGGACAGCTTTGAATACTGCATTGACATGAATGCAGAGAAAGACGGCGATTGGGTGCGCTTCGGCAATGGCGGTTTTGATCTGACAAGCGGCGGTACTGTGTCTGTTGATGACTTTTACTCCAATGGCACACCGATAACCACCGGTGATTTCGATGATTATGTTGTGACATCTATCATCATCAAGGTACAGTCTAAGCTTGGCTGGGACGAGGAGGAATCCGGCAAGAACTACGCACTGTGCGAGGACATCAAGAACATGAACCCCGGCGACACCTTAACTCTGAATCTTGGTGTGGACAATCGCGCAGAGCTTTCCATTCCTGCAATGGACACTTCGGTAGTTCTTTATGTTTGTCCCGAGGACGAATACAACGACGGCAGCTATGTTATCGGTGATTATCCTGTTTCCGCTGTTGACGGCATTGCGCTGGGTACTACCACTGTCGCACAGCTGAAGGAGAACTGCAAGACGCTTTATGCGGCAGGAAAGCCCGTGTACAGCGAGGATTCCGGCAGCTTCGGCAAGGACGAATTCACCTATGCGGTGTGGATGCACCTGCAGAACGGCGACAACGAAGAATGGCTGTGCAGCGGTCAGGTTTCCTTTGACGAAATCGCAGCTATGGACGTTGATACCATTGACCCCTCTTATGATGATTTCACTGTTGCTGATATAGGTTTCACCTTCCGGGCACGTGCTGTTGAGCTGGAAAACGGAAAAACTCAGGTCGTAAACGAAACTATCCGCAACATGAGCGAAGGCGAGAAGATCTACATCAACAAGACTCAGGTCTTTGACGATGAAGAGGACAAGAAGTACGAGGGTCTTGGCGAGGTCAAGGCAGAAGGCACTCATACTTTTGAGGAAGCTGAATGGAATCCCGGAAGCGGAGAGGTCAACACCACATTGATCGGTATCGACAGCAGCTGGGTAAGCTCACCTGATGATATCATTCTTATTAAGCTGACCTACAATAAGGATTTCTTCGACCTGTATTCATCTTCTATTGCCATCACCAAGAATGAAGGCGAAAATGAAACATGGGAAGATTTCTATGTTCAGTATTCCGACGGTGACTTCAATATTCAGGCTCGCGTAGGCGACCTTATGGAGAAGTGGAACTGTGAAACTGTCGAGGAGCTTATGGCTAAGAATCTCGCGGTACAGTTCTGGGTACCTGAGATCGGCGACACCGTGGATTACAAGATCTCCGTGATATCAGCGGAAGCAGACGAACTCGACAAGCCGGTAATATCCTCTGCCACCAGCGACAGCAGCTCTGTAACGCTCATCTGGGGCGCTGTTACCGATGCGACAGTCTACCGCGTATATCGTGCTGCCACAATGGACGGCGAAAAGACCAAGCTTAAGGAAACTGAAGCAACTACATTCACCGATAACAGTGTGACCGCAGGCAACACCTATTACTACTTCATTGAAGCTTATAACAGCCAGACCGGACTTTCAAGCGCTCTCTCAGACGCAAGCTCGGTTCAGGTACCCAAGGCTCCCGAGCTGGAAAAGCCTGATTTCGTCCTTACAGCTGGTGACGCAAGTATTAAGCTCGAATGGAACGAGGTTGCAGGAGCAGCCAAGTACGCTGTATACAGCTATACCAATGGTACCTTCAAGCTGCTTGCTACAACAGCAGAAACAAGCTATACCGCTACCGATCTTTACAACGGAATGGAATATGGTTTCCTTGTCAGAGCATTTAGCGGAAGCACCTTCAGCCCGTACACTACCGATGATATCAAGTACGCAACGCCCGTTGCCGCAGAGCTTGCAAAGCCTGACTTCACGCTGACAGAAGGCGACGCAAGCGTAAAGATCGACTGGAACGAGGTAGCAGGCGCAACCAAGTACGCAGTATACAGCTATTCCAACAGCTCCTTCAAGCTGCTTACGAACACCACCGGCACATCTTACACCGCAACAGGACTTGACAACGGTATATCCATCGGATTCCTGGTAAGAGCGTATAACGGAACAACGTTCAGCACGTTCACATTGACCGACGTGAAATACGCGACACCTAAGGCAACCACTCTTGCAAAGCCCGACTTCACGCTGACAGAAGGTGACGCAAGCGTAAAGATCAGCTGGAGCGAAGTAGCAGGCGCAACCAAGTACGCAGTATACAGCTACTCCAACGGTTCTTAC
>JBJFGA010000194.1:0-3038 GCA_051892275.1 Oscillospiraceae bacterium
TTTTTAAAAATACAACCAATTATTCTTTACTAATCATAAATCTCGAAAATCGGTACTTTAAAGTAAACGAAAAAGAGCAATTGCACATTTGCTTTAAAGGTTTCATATTAACGCGAAAGGCGTCGGCGGGATCGCACCCGCCACCGCCTTTGCAAAAAATTTATTTTGCTAAATTACTCAGCACGCTTTTTCCTTTTGCTGTAAACTGTTGTTCCGAGTACGCCTGCTCCGCTGACGAACAGCAGTGCTACCCACAGAAGTAAATTGCTGTTATCGCCTGTTTGCGGACTTGTGGTATCTTTGTTGCCCGTTGGCGTTGTAGTATCAGGTTTATCTCCCTCGGTTGGCGTTGTCTGCTCCGAAGCTGTCTGCTTAACCTCAAAATTCGCGCTGCACTCGCCGTCGGTATAGACAACAGTTAATTTGTGTGTGCCGACCGAAAGCGTTTTGAGGTAATCGGCTGTTAATGTGATGACGGTAGAACCGGAGACCGCCGTATAATTCTTCGCGTCAATCAGCGTACCGTCAACCTTAACGCCTGTGAATTTGCTGAAATCACCGTTTGCACGGAAAACAAGCGTTCCGTCTGTGTTCTGCGTCCAAGCGCCGTTTGCTCCCTCGATAATTTTGTAATCCGAAGCACCTGCCGCCGTAGGCGTCATAGTCAGGTCGGTTCCAACCTGCAATACGATGCCGGTAGCCATGTGCGGATAATCAACGTCTTTTCCGTTTACCTTCAGTTTGGTGTTGGGACCGAAAACATACCCTTGCGCAGCCGCTTCATCCGTCAGCTTTACATAGAGCATATACATATAATCTGTATCTGCCTTAAAGGAAGAGACAGGTCCGCCGCACCAGCCACGTTCAACATAAGCGTTGTTCCAATAATCGGAGCTGCAGATGAACGCGTCATCTTCACCACGCCAGCCTTCATAGTCAACGACATACAGCGCATCGTCAGGGGTCGTTCCGGTGAACACTGGTCTGTCGCCCACATGGAAGCTGACGGTTGCGTTGTTGATCTCGATCAGCTCGATTTCTTTCTGCTCAGCGGGATTTACCGGCTTCATAAATGCGCCGGGTCCAATCATAAGGCTTTTTCCGTCCATGATTGGCTCGCTCTTAGCGGAGAAGTCGCTGCCGTTCAGCATAACAGAAAGGGTGTCCCTTGAAGCAAAGGTGTAGTTTTCATTCCCTGTTGCGATAATGCTGTAGGAATAGGTCTTGCCCTCTTCAAAGGCAGTAATTGCTTTACCCTCAGGAACTCGGCTCATCTGCTGGGCGTCGGAATACCAGAACTTGACCGGCTCTAAGCCGTTCGCGGTTTGCTCCCACTCTTCCCAGTATTCATAAAAAGTGTAATTCGGAGCGCTTTCACCGCCCGCTGTCGCCTGTGCCGCCGGCGCTTCGCCCGCGGTGCAGGAAGTAGGGGCATTGTTAATTACCACGTTGTTGATAACATAGTTGTCCTGAGATGCGCCGTCGGTGGCAACTACCTTCGGATACCCTAACACCCTGAGGGTCGTTCCAAAAACAGTGTTACCCAACATGAAGGCACTCACGCCATCAACCTTAGATTGTCCGTTCTCTACTATTGTCGTTCCGTCGCAAATTACCGTGCCTGTAAATGCGCCGCTTTTACTATCATATGGAAAAGTATATCCTTCTTTCGCGGTAAAGGTTATACAGAAATCGTAGGATGCTAATGCTGTTGGCTTCTTTTCGCTGGCATTCGATTCCATAATATCGCCATAAGAGAAATTTACCCAACTTTGCGCAGTAATATCCATCTGATTCGAGCAGGCGGAATTCGGGTTGAGCTCCGTGGTAAATGCAACAGGCTGCGTGGAATCAAGATTCTTCCAGACATTTCCGAAATCGACCAGAGTAATATTCTGATCAGCGTTACCGCTTGCAAACGCCATAACAGGCGCAATTGACAGTACCATGCAGAGCATGAGTAAGAGGCTTACGATCCGCCCTGCATGATGATTTTTTATGTTTTTCTTCATCTGAAAAACCTCCTTAAAATATTTTTATGTTGAACTCTCGCTATCGAGAGAAACATACATGAAATCAATTCAAAACCGCACCGCCCCATTCTATGACGGTAAAGCCCTTTCTCACGATGGGTGTAATCTCGGGCGTCTTAATTTTGCCGCCGGCATCGAATGCAAAGCCAAACCATATTCTGTATATACTGTCCGGCTTGACGGAGAAGGAGATCGGCATGGCGGTGTCGACACCGTCCGTCAGCATCGGATACATCCGGTAATCCGCCCCGTCTTTCAGATAATCCGACCAGTATTCGATGAAATCGGCTGTTTCCTGCTCGTTAAAGCCGTAAGCCGTAAGAATCCGGTGGAAAGTTTCATCGCGTTTCTCTGCCGGAACAAGGAAGCCTTCTTCGGTTTGGAACGCCTTCTTTTTTACAAGGGCTTCATAGAACAGATAACCGTAGTTGTTGCCGCCTGCATCGGTGAGCGTACCGTCCGAAGCCGCCGTTACTGTCCACGCTCCGGTATAGTCCGGTATGGACGAGGTGAGATATTCCGGCTTTTCAAAGGTGACCGTTATTTCGGTTTCCGTTTCGGGGTAGAGATAAATATTCGGCTTTTTCGCCTCGGTATTGTTCGGCAGAATGGTGCCGCCGGCATGCGGCGCCATATTCAGCAGCTCGTCACGCAGCCACTCAAACTCCTTTTCGCGTCCTTCCTTTACCATCTGCGCATAAAAATTCAGCTTATCGTAATAGCTCTGTTTCCGCCAGTCCTCCACCGACCATTCTGCATCCCTTGTGGTGAAAAATGCACCATGAATGAGATCCTTAATAGAATTATTGACACTCTGCGCAGAATAATCAAGGTAGCCGATCAGTGTGCTGTGATCGGCATAATCCAGCACAGCCGTCTGGGTGGCGGTGTCAGACCAGGTATCCTTTGCTTCTCCCAGCAGTTCCGTTACCAGTGGAACCAATCTGGTAGGGTCTTTTTCGCCATAAGCCATGTCCATCCAGTTCATCATAGACTGCCATGCGG
>JBJFGA010000195.1:0-12375 GCA_051892275.1 Oscillospiraceae bacterium
GTCGTTTTCACCGCAGGCAATGTAGATCTGTTCGCCTATCTCCCAATAAGCCTGAACCATTGCAGAATTAACAGCTGAATATATCTTGTTCTGAGCTGAAATCACGCTTTTTCGGATTTTGGTGTAGGTTTCACTCTGGCTTACCGAAGATCGTTCGGCGCTGTTCAGAATGATGTCGTTATTGTCTGGCATATTGCACCTTCTTAATTAGTTGATACTTATATTGTACCACAAAAATGTCATTTTGTAAACAGAAAATCATTTTCCTGCTGCGACCCCGTGCCGCACCTCACATTTCCGGGCTGTAATCCTCGGTATCCTCAGATTCCTCTTGTTCCGGCTCATAATGTTCGATAACCTGTTCGTGATAGGAATAGAGATGTACCTCGTCTGGTCTGCAGCCAAAAGCTGCTGCAATTTCCTGATGTATCTTATCCATAGAAGTGTTTTGGCAGTAAAAAGAATGTCCCTCGATCTTGTCGGGAGATTCCGGCTTTACTCCAGTATTGTCGATCACCCATTCCGTTCCCATGTCATAGTACTCGCATTCAAAGGCAGAAACATCATCTTTACTGTACTTATTTGTCGGATAAAAGACCCAGTCTTGTTGACCCTTACCGCAGCCGCATATTTCCCCCCAGGCATATTCCGTGCCGGATACTAACTCAAGCGATTTTTTGAAAGCGGCAAGCTGGTCTTCTATTGGCGTACCTATGTTTGAATAGAGTTCAGCACAATGTTTCCACTCCTTTAATTCTTCGGCGGTGTAATTGCGTTTGTCGGCTCTGGGTACATAATAGTTCAGATATTCAGCAATACTGTTGTAGGAAGAATACCCACGTTCAATTTCCGCAGCGACATTACAAACGTCACAGAGAACTTTACCAACTGATCCGAACAGATAGCCGGTATCACCAAAATCATGGTCACTTCCTTGCACATACATTCCGCTCCAATGCTTTTCGTAAAATAGATCAGGTCGTTGAAAAAGCATATTAACCTGCCTTGCATAGATTTCCATAATTGACCTCCATTTCTCCGTTTCAATTTTGAGTTCGTTTATTAGATAAGTGCGTTGTTTCTTCTTTTTGTGTTCCATTTCGCATTTTGGAAGACCAGTTCGAAAGCAGCTGGCTGCGACCCCGGGTCCCACCTCACATTTCCGGACAGTAATCCTCGGTGTCCTCAGATTCCTCCTGTTCCGGCTCATAATATTCTGTAACCCTTTCGTGGTAGGAGTACAGATGAACCTCGTCCGGGCTGCAGCCATCGGCTGCTGCAATTTCCTGACGTATCTTATCCATATCGGTATCATGGCAGTAGAAATAATACCCGTCGATCTGGTCGGGGGATTCCGGCTTTTCGCCGCTGTCGTCGATCACCCATTCAGTTCCGAGGTTAAAATACTCGCACTCCAAAATAGAAATATCATCTCTGCTGAATTTCTCTGTCGGATAATAGACTCTGTTCCAATCGCCCTGACAGCAGCCGTGAATTTCACGCCAGTCATACTCCATGCCGGATATTAACTCTAAAGCCTTACAGAAAACGGAAAGCCGGTCGTTTGTTCTTAACCGGGTATTGGTATAGGTTTCGGCGCAGTATTTCCACTCTTTAAGTTCATCGTCGGTGTAATTACGGTTGTCGGTTCTTGGTGCATAATCGTCCAGATATTCAGCAATATTGTTGTACGCTGAATAACCCTGCTCAATATCCGAAGCGACATCACAGAGGTTATCGAGGACTTCTCCAGCCGATTTGTACAGATCGTCAGTCCTGCCAAAGTAACGGTCGTTTCCAGATACATAAATTCCATTCCAGAATTCATCTGAAAACAGGTCGGGCTGCTGGAATTGTGGGTTTACCTGTCTTGCGTAAATTCCCATTACTCAACCTCCATTTCGTCGCATTCCTCCAGTTCAATTCTGAATTCCTTTGATCCAATAAGAGTGGCATTTCTGCTTTCGGTGTTCCAGTTCTCGCTGATGATACGGAGCTGTTCGGGAGCAGCGGGCTGCGCTTCTTCGCCCGTTTTATCCCCCCAGCAGTAGTAATCCGCCACAATGTCTTTTTCCCCGTCCGGGTTTTCTTCAACATACTGCTGAAAAGCTTCTTCATTTTCGATACTGATCTCATCAATATACTTGCCGGCGAAAAATTCAACGCTGCTGTCGTCTATATTCACTACCGAAAAGTAAATGTTTGTTTCGGCTCTAAGCTTGTCCAGTTCGGATTTTGCTTTCAACGCAGCGCTGTCAATATACTGCTTTTCTCCGTCTTTGGGCTGAACAAACACAGAAACATCTGCGCTGCCAGCGGACAAATCAAGATATTCGGAAATTTGCTCCAATGCGTCAGAAAGGTCAATAGGAGTGTCGTACAAGTTCCGTGCTTTATCGTATATCAATATAGTGCTGTTGTCGGGAGCAGCGTAGATGATTATGCCGTTGACCTCATCTTTGAAATTATCCTTACGCTCGTGGCCATTTACATCAATGCCGCCGGCGTATTCTGCGGAATGTACCTCGACCTCTACATAGTCGAGCTTTGTAAAGTCAATGTCAAGGTCGTACTTATCAATTCTGCCGGATAACTTGGCAGTGTTCAAATCGTTCATGAAAAACTCCTTTCCATGCTGCGACCCGGGGTCGCACCATTCACGGTTCTAGCTGCTCGTCCTCATCTTCGGCGGAGGCTTCCGCAGGCTTGGCGTTTTCAAGTGCTAACGGATTGGTGACAAGGAGCTGCATGGAATTATTCAGTTCTGCATTATCGAATATTTTATCCCGGTTTTCTCTGATAAAACTTAACTGTTCCGGGTCTGCGGGCTTGGTTTCAGCCTTCTTGTTATTGCCGAACGTGTAGTTCCAGATACCTGTCTGGAATGATTTCTTGCCGCACCGCGCAAGGTAGTTGATGTATTCCGGCAGTTCCTGAACACTGTCCTCATCGGTAAATCCGCTGGTATAAACCATCACGTCATCGTTTATGTTTATTACTGAAAAAGAAATATTGCAGTTTCGGTGCATTTTTTCTACCTCGGACTCCCGATACGGTGCCATGCCGTGGAAGATCAACGCGGCGCGATTGCACATATCCTCCAGGGCTTCATAGGGATTCTTGAAATCATAATGCCCCCAATAGTAGTTGTCGCCTTCGGAGCACTGCCATGTGGCATAATCTGTACCGTAAGATGTGTTCCGCTGTCCCATAGCTATTTCGGTACACTCGTCGATACGGATAGATGAAAGCACCGTGAACTCTCCGTCCACGGTGCGCTTGGTTTCAGGTGAATTATTGTTCATATTTTTCCTTTCAGTAATTACATTTCCATATCCTCGCCGTCCTCGTCAGACGGTTTGGAGCGGTTTTCACGCTTTTCAAGCTCATGGTCGATAGCGTTGCGGATATTATCGTCATAGGAAATATGGGTTTCGCTATGGTCTGTAAACCGTGCAAGTACATCGTTGACGAAATCCATATCATCAGAAAGTCCCGCCAGCTTTGGCTCAGCTTCTGCGATGTTATCAAGCGTATTTTGAATATCCTCTATCACAAATGCTTCCTTGACGATGTAAAACGCTTTTCGCATTTCGTTCGGGGTGAGGGTGATTTCCTGTTCACCGCTGCCGAAATCCCGATTTATTGTCATGCTCAGACGTTCTTCAGCCGCCATCTGGCGATTCATCAGAGCTATGTCCTCGAATGACATATTACCATCGTAGGTATATGGGTTAGGCTCGCTTTCGCTGTCGTAGAACCCGTCATAGAACGCCATTCCGTTTTCGTGCGCGAGCTGCTTTGCCCGTTCCGATTCGGTACGCATTTCATCGACAGTTATAACGAGCTTCTCCAGTACAGATGAGAATGCCGCTTCTCTGTTTTCAAGGAAATGAGCTGTATCCAGCATTTCCTTGCTGTATTCCAGCGGGTTGTTTATATACCTCTTAATAGTATCCTCAAGCGATTCCCGTACTGCCTGCTCAAAGTCATAGCTGCCATTTTCGTGCGCTTCACGGACTTTCCAGCTATTGAAAGCATCATTCTGCGCAAGTGAAACGAACTCCCTTAAATGGTCACAAAAGGGGAATACACTATTTGCAAAGCTGTTCAGAATGGTGTTGTGCATTTTTATGTTGAGGGATTCCAGCTGCGAACACATGGAAATCGGCATGGAATTTACCAGATGATCAGCGTGTTCCGTATTTTCCTTGTCAAATCGCTCGTCCCCGTGGAATGAGATATAAGAGGACAGCACCAGTTCAATACGCTCGGGAGAGTATTTTTCGGCGAGGGCGGCGAAAGCCTTATCGCAGTAAACATTTCTCCCGTATGTGAGAAAATCCGAATTGGGAAAAAGCTCGTTCCCGATTTCCTCTGCACATTGTGTGTTCAGCTTTGCGCTGGTACGGTAGGATTCCTCCTCGCCGTGTTCTTTTGCATAGGCGAGAGATTGTGTGTATGGGTTTAGAGCAGGTTTATAGACTCCCATCATTCCATCTCCATTTCATCATCGTCAGTCTGTTCATCAGAGCATTCATACACTCTGAAAGCATATCGGATCGCAGCTGCCAGTTCATTAGCTTCACTGTGCTGCTGCTGAACCTTATCCCACATGAAAGACTGTATATTATCTCGCCCTCTTGAATCGAAAGCGAGATACCAGTTGTCTTTATGTTTGAACGTGAAAAGCTCGGGATAGCTTCCTGTTGATTTTAGGTAATCAAGATAGCTGCTGAACAGTTCATTGTTTGAGTAAACCACGAATCCCTGTTCCTTTATATCGGGGTCGCCATATCCATACAAATTTCTTATATCTTCTTTCTCATAGTATTCGTTGTCTGAAATACTCGTCAGTGCGTTTGAGCCAAGATACCGCAGCAGGACAAGAGCTGCACCGAACGGCACTTTGCTGGCATTATCTATTTCATAATGATTGCCTTTTCCATAGCCCACCACGATTTTATCATTGTCCATGTCGATAAGACAAGTTTTCTCTCCCAAATTGTCCAGGAAGGAGTAATCATCAATATCGACCGCCACATTATTCTCAAGCTGTGAAATGACCTCATCCGGTCTTTCATCATGATAGTATATATCCAGCAGAGCTGCCGTGCTGAGTTCACAATTGAAATAGCATTGATAGTCATTGCCGTGTGTTATAAGGAAATACAAAGAATTGTCACTCATATATCCTCCGTTTCGTCCTGCGAATAGAACGCAATTCCTGCCAGAACAAAATATACGCATGGTAATGCGACGCCATTATGTTGAATTGAACATAATGGCGTTTGTCTTAATATCGTAGTTATGTTAATGTTCGGGATAAAATGGGCGGCAGACCAGGAAAGTCTACAATAGAACTTTCACATAATATCCTTGTGTTATCCATCTGTGCATGTTATAATGTCCCCCGGAAGGAGGGCAATCATATGCCAGAAGTAATATTAACCCAGCTTATTGCTCAGGCTACCAAACTAATGCATGAGCAAAATTACGATGATCGTATTATTAAATACGAGGTTTCAGTTTGGAGGGGATTCCAGAAGTTCTGTGACTCAAAAGGATATGCGCATTACTCCTCGTCGTGCAAGGATGAATTTATCACAGAATTAAGGAACTCCACTCATCCCCTGAAGGACTCCACAATCGCCCGGAAGTTGGCTGCCTTGAAAAAGCTTGATCTCCTCGCATCAAGAGGTTCATGGACAAAGGGTGAACTAAATCCGCTGCCTGAACTTCCTTCGGAATTCAATGATTTCCTGGACAAGCAGGATGAGTATCTGGTCAAGACAGGACATTCCGTCTGCTCCCGCGATACAATGCGTAAATCGGTCGCCTTTGCAATGAGGTATTTTATCAGCATCGGTGTGGAACATCTTTCAGATATCGACAATACGCGGATTTCCGCATATCTGCTTACACTGGGAGGACATGCAAAAAGCACGGTTCGTGGGGAATTGAGTCGGCTGCGAATGTTTTTGTCTTATCTGCATTTGTTCGGCTATACCACGGAAAACCTTTCCGGTCGGATTCCTCAATACCGCTTAGGCAATTCTCAGAGCATGGTGAAAATCTGGGGATCTGACGAGATCAACAAAGTTCTTGAAACTATTGACCGTTCGAGTCCCAAAGGAAAGCGGGATTTTGCCATGGTTTCCATTGCCGCTGAACTTGGTGTTCGGAGCAAAGATATTTGTGACCTAAAACTTACGGATATTGATTGGGAACTATGCTCCATCTCCTTTGTTCAGAGTAAGACAGGAAAGCCCAATACGCTGCCCCTCAGTGAGAAGATTGGCGCAGCCATCATTGACTACCTCCGGGTCAGACCGCAGACAGTCAGTCAATACCTGTTTGTAAATTTAAATCCACCATATGGGAGAATTAAATCGTTCAATTCGTCGTTTGAAAAATACGTGGCTCGTTCAGGTGTTAAGGTACAGCCGGAAGCGCATCACGGTTTGCATTCCTTGAGGGCAACCCTTGCGACAAAGCTGCTTTCAGTCGATGTGTCGCCCGATGTCATTTTTTCATTTCTTGGTCATACGGACAGAAATTCATTGAGCCACTATCTCCGTCTGGATGTGGAAAATCTGCGCGAATGCGCCCTGTCATTCGAGGATGGTGAACTCATATGAGTATAGTGTATAATTATCAGAGCGGTCTTGCCGAACAAATCAACGCTTTCATTAACGAGAAACGAGCGTTAGGATGCAAGTATGAAAAAGAAGCTAAAACCTTCCGGGAATTCGACAGATTCCTTGTGTCGGAGGGGGTAAGTACACCGGTGCTCCCAGAAGCCGCCGTTCTCAAATGGATAGAGCGCAGACCAAATGAAAAAAGGAAGAACCAGCGGTGGCGTCTGAATTTCACCAAACGGTTCGCGCAGTATCTTAGGATCAACGGTTACGAGGCATACTGCCCGCTGCTGTCCATTTCCTCAAGGGATGACGCGGATTTTGCTCCGTATATTTTCACGAATGCGGAGCTTGCGGCTCTGGTCAGCTACTTTGAAAACCTTCCACCCAGCAGACAATATCCCAATGGGCATATCGTCTTTCCTTTGTTGTTTAAGACGCTGATTTGCTGCGGACTGCGTGCCGGAGAAGCCGCGCAGCTTCGTGTAAAGGACGTAGATCTTGGGCGCGGAATTCTCATGATACGTAACGCAAAACACGACAAGCCCCGCTATGTTCCATTATCCGCCGGTTTATGGGCGGAATATGAGAAGTATTTTCAAAAAATTCATATCGCAAGCACCGATGAGGATTACTTCTTCCCGAACGCTCGGCGTAATTTCCACCACACCAATGTTATCTACGACAGGTTCAGAGAAGCTTTGTGGCATTGCGGAATCGAACACAAAGGTCGTGGGTATGGTCCCAGAGTCCATGACCTGCGACATACCTTCGCTGTCCGGTGTATGCAGAAGCTTCAAAAAGAGAAAGGCGACATTGTAACGGCACTGCCTTATCTTTCTGTATATCTTGGGCATCACAATATTGGGAAAACTCAGATATATCTGCGTTTGGTCGCTGAGTATTATCCTGAATTTCTTCAAAACGAAATCGACTACCTCGGAGATACGATTCCTACATGGGAGGTGCCAAATGAAAACAACTGATTTTGCTGCATACCTGACAAATTTTCTGGAACATTACCTTCCGGAACTGAAGAATGTCAGCGCCAACACCGTTTCCTCATACTGCGATACTTTTCGGCTGTTTCTTGGTTACTGCCATGACACAGAAGGAATGAAGATCGAGCGTTTCAAAATGGATGACTTGACCCCGGAGCTTGTGGATCATTTTCTGCAGTGGCTGGAAGAGGAGCGGAACAATGGAATTGCTACTCGCAACCAAAGACTGGCCGCCATCCATTCCTTCGTGAGGTATGTCCAGACTCAGGAACCGAAGCTCCTGCTTAATTTTCAAAAAATACTGGCAATCCCCGTAAAGAAAACGGAACGCAAAGCAATCAAGCCGCTCAGCAAAGAAGCAATAGCGTTAATTCTTCGTCAGCCGAATACCTCTACATTGCAGGGCAGAAGGGATGCAACGCTCCTATGCTTCCTATATGATACGGCAGCGAGGGTTCAGGAACTGTGCGATCTTCGCATTGAGGATGTCCGTCTGGAGCATCCGGCAAGTGTGAGGATTTTCGGCAAAGGAAGAAAGACACGGACATTACCGATTCTGCCTTCCACGGCGCAGAATTTAAAAAACTATCTGACGGAAATGCATCTGCTTGATCCCGAAAAAAGTCATCTGCCTTTATTCACCAACCGCGATGGCAAAAAGATGAGCAGGGCGAATGTCACATATATACTTGACAAATATGTTAAAGCCGCATCCGAAATAGATCCCTCAATTCCGGAGAGGATTACACCCCATGTCATGCGGCATTCAAAGGCAATGCACATATACGAGGCAGAAAACAATCTGATATATGTTCGGGATATTCTTGGACACTCGGATATTAAAACCACTGGCATCTATGCACGCTCAAGCCTTGCGATGAAACGGAAAGCGCTGGAACAGGTATCCGATTCGCCCGTTCTGGATATCCCATCCTGGCAGAAAAGCAAAGACATGATGGAGTGGCTTAAGAGCTTCGGCACATCTAAACAGTAGGATATTATGTTAAAGGCAGATCAGGAAAAGTCCTGGTCTGCCGCCCATTTTATCCCGAACATTAACACAACTACGATATTAAGACAAACACCGTTACCCCACATTTTGTATTCAGCGGTATCTGAATAAGGGTTCTTCAACCACTTTCTGATTTGCTTTTCGGATTTTTTCTTGCCGCCGGCAGCAGCGGAATAGGTATCAAACAAGTCTTTCCAGAACATAATTTCTTTTTCGTCCGGATCATCAACACCAAGACCGCTGCACCACCAGTCGGGGAAGCCCTGTAACCGGGCGCACTCTGTCGGGGTGAGCCTCCGGACGATGTAATGTGGTTCTTCAGTGGGGAAAGTATCTCCGGCATTATCTGAGTTTTCGTCTGTGCAGCAAATAATTGATTCAGATCCGCCGCCGTATATACCGCCTGTGGACAGGAGAGCGCTGAATATTTCATTCTCCACATAATGAGTGAAAGCAGACCTTGCAAAAGCTACCGCATGATGGTCGGTCGTGTTCAGCGTGAACATTATGTTCTCGTTCACTCCGCTTCCCTGTGGACCGTTCTTATCTGCTCTGCCTATCATTGAACCCTGCACCGAAACAACAGCTATGCCGCCTTGATTGCAGCATGGATCGCCGCCGCGGCAGTCCAGCGTCCTTGAGGTTTCAGCCGCATAAAAGCCAGCATTAGGGTTCGGTGAATTCATCGAATTGCTGCTATTCGAGCAAATACCGAACGCCTTTACCGCCAGCTCATTACTCCGGCTCTTGCCTGCGTCAAAGGCTGTAAGCGTATTTGCTGTTTCAGAATGCTTCCATTCCTGCCTCTCGGCTGCGGAATGAGGACGGGTACCTTTTGAGAATGGCACAAATACTGTCTGGTCATTGCTGCATGACAGCGTTGCTGACTTGTCAGATTGTACAAGCGCACCCTTGCCGCCGCCCTCGCAGCCGCAGCGGATTTTCAGCGTATACGGTATATTTTCTGGAACAACAGGTGAAGAATTACCTCCGTCCATGCCATAAGCAGCCGAAATCACATCACGAGGGCATTTAAATACCGATGGAGTAATAACGCAGGGAATATGCTGGTGAGCTTCTGCACGGAGGGTGCAGGCAATATCGTGAGATACATTTATGCTGCTGCCGCCCTGATCGTTCAGGCAGATTCGCCCTGTGCCTGATATTCCAGCGCTGCTTTCAGCAGCGGCGGCAGCTCTTTGCCATGCACGGAAGCTCTCCGCAGAATACCCAGACAAGCCCTCGGACTCAAATAATATTTTTCCGGCACTTGCTCCTGCAAGATCTGCGACAAGAAAGATTCTACGGCGGCGCTGGGGAACTCCCCAATATTGAGCGTCGAGGACCCGCCATGCGACGGAATAATCTTTTCCCATGATATTTCCGGCGGTGAGCCATTTCTCAAATCCAGGAACAGATATGGTTTTGTCCTTGATTTTGCATACGCATTCGAGGACGCTGCGGAAATCTTCGCCTTTGCTTGATGAGAAAGCTCCCGGCACATTTTCCCAGACGATGTATCTCGGGTATCTGTCATCTGTTGCACACCTCATTTCTTTAATGATCCTTACAGCCTGATAGAACAGGTTTGAACGTGAACCGTCCAGACCAGCGCGCTTCCCGGCGACCGACATATCCTGGCAGGGCGAGCCAAAGGTGATTATATCCACCGGCTCCAGCTCGGCACCGTTCAGCCGAGTAATATCCCCGTAGTGCTTCATCTGCGGCAGCCGTTTTGTGGTCACTCGCACCGGGAACGGTTCTATTTCTGAAGCCCAGACCGGTGTTATCCCAGCGAGAATACAGCCCAGCGGAAAGCCGCCGCTGCCATCGAAAAGGCTGCCGGAGGTCATGACTCTACTCATCATTCCATCTCCATTTCCTCTCCGAACACCAGTTCGTCCGCTTCCTCCTCGGTAAAGCCGATATCCACGAGGGTGTCCCTTATTCCCTCGTCCTCCTGCCCGAAACCAGAAAGCGTTTCTTTGATGTAATCTATAATATTGTCAAAAAGTTCAAGTTTTCTTTCGTCTGTCATAAAACCTCATTTCTGCAAGTTATATTGCCATTTCTTCGCTGTCCTCGTCCTCGGGGGAGCTGTTTTCATCGAGAACGACCTCCTCCTGCCTGCCAAACTCCAGTTCGGTGTTTATCTGGGACTGCCGTTCCAGCACCTCTTTGAGAGCCTGCTCGTGCGGAAAAGGCTTTCCGAACTGCTCCTTTGCGTTTGCAAGCTGCTTCTGAGCCTGTTCCAGGTCTTGCTGCAAGACGTTTATCTGATTCGGGATACGGTCGTAAAGATTACATATCCTTGTAATTCCACCCACACCGCTGAAAGAGTAATCACAGGTGTATTTTCCTGCACCGGCAAGCTCCAGCTTTATCTCAAGCCCGTTTCTGACGGCAAGGATACGAAATCCATAGTAGCTGCCTATCTCTTTTTCCTTCACGTCCCGGCTTTCCGCTGAAAGCTGGTACTGCGAAACAAGCGCAGAAAGCTTATCTCCGGCTTTGGTGCGGTCGGTGTATACCTTACCGTCAAGCGTGATGCGCAGTTCATCTTCGGCGGCTTTGGGGGTGTTCTGGATAGTTTCAATATCCTTTTTCACAAGGGAGATAAGGTGTTCCTTCCGTGTGATGAGTTCGGGATAGCGGGTGTTGATGTCGTATTCAAAATTGCGCTGCTGCTGATAATGATTTGCCTGAAGCAGCTTCAGCCGATTGACCTCGTTGTCCACCGACATTTTCTCAGCGATAAGCGGGTTTCCGGTGGTTGCGGCTTTCATCTCGGAGAATGTCAGCGCCACCTCGTCAATATCCTCACATGAGCGCGCGGCGGGTTTCCCGGACATCACCTGTGAGATTATCTGCTGTTTCTTTTCAAGTATCTGCCAGCGGTAATTGTCGAATGTGCCTTTCGTGGAGTAGTACCCCACATATACTTCGCTGTTGGTGTTGCCCTGACGAATGCCGCGGCCGTTGCGCTGCTCGATGTCAGACGGACGGTAGGGTGCGTCTAAATGGTGCAGGGCAGACAACCTCTGCTGAATATTCACGCCAGTTCCCAGCTTGCCGGTAGAACCTATAATGATCTTGACCTCTGCCTTGTTGACCTGCTCGAATAAAGAAAGACGCTGCTTGTCATTGGCAGCGTCATGGACAAATGCTATTTCATTTTCGGTAAATTCCCCGGAGCGCACCAGGCGGTCTTTCAATGCCTGATATACGGAAAAGACGTCCTTTTTCGGGGTATTCGTGTCGCAGAAAACCGCCTGCGCCGTTCCCGGGTTTTCCCTGTTTATCTCAATGATTTTATCGGCACAGAGAGCTACCTTGCCGCCCTCATATTCCTCGGCTTCCGGATCAAGGATACGGGCGTCCAGAGCGACTTTAGTCATGTAGGTACAAACAGCCAGCATATTATCCTCTTCCGGGCGGACGAGCTTGTCTTCTATTTTTCTTGCGCGTTCAATGCCGGCTTCGGTCTGTTCCTCCTGCTCCGGGGACTTGTCGCAGATTATCATTTCCGGCTTGCCGCCTTTTATCTCCGGAAGCTTGAGGTTCATATCGGCGGTCTTGGCGATGTCAAATACCTCGCCGAACAGATTGCACAGCTCCGGCAGATTTACAAAGTTAGAGAACCTTGTCCTCATGCGGAAACCGTCACCTGTTGAACAAACTTAATGCAATATTTGAAAATGATGATAGTGGCAACCGATTT
>JBJFGA010000196.1:0-3027 GCA_051892275.1 Oscillospiraceae bacterium
TTGTAGCACTTTTCAGAGTATTTGTATAGCCGTGGGATTAGTTGGCGGATACGTTCATCGGCTCTTTTGGTTTGGTATGTACGCAGCTACTTTTCTGAAGCTGTACCAATCAAGGCTTTAGCAGTTGCTTTGACGACTTCCAAAGAACGCTCATCGCAGTTGTAAAGCATACGGATAAGGTTTTCTACCTCGGATTCTTTGGACGGTTTCTCGGGGTAGAAAATCAAGTCCGGTGAAATGGACAGCTCTCGGATCAACTTGTAAAGAATATCATAACTTGGCTTTTTACCTTCGTTTTCAATTCTGTACAAGTATCGTTCGGTAATACCTACTCGTTCTGCAAGCTCCTCCATTGTGAGTTCGGAACGCTGTCGGGCAGATTTAATGATTTTACCGAGTGTTTCAGGTTCAGTATGCACTTGCAGTTCACCTCCGCTGTATATAATTATACAGAAATCCTGCAAAATTATAATGGCACATAGGTTCTGCAAATAATGTACTATCAGTTCAAGCAACACACAACAACCCCGTCAAAAAAAACTGAATTGCGACGGGGAGCTTTTTGCTGTCAATTTACTCCGGTTCAGTTTTTGGACTGGAGGTTTTTTATGCGTTGGAGCAGTTCCTGCGTTTCGCTGCCGATTATGAGCAGCGAATACTGAAATATTCCATTAACATAAAAGTAAATAATGATAGCTCAAAAAAAGCGTAACTTGCGTTACGGGATTTGTGAGCTTTAATGTTGAACTGTGCGTTCATGTTTATAATGAAACAATAGTGTTATCCCCTGTTATACGGTTTATACCGTGTAACAGGGGATTTTTTTCTTTCCCTCACTTGAGAGGCGCAGAAAGATGTCGTTCTCCGCCGAGTCGAAATCTGATTTTCGCTATAATTCAGATTTTTCGGAGGAAATGACTATGCTTTTCATTTGTATTTTTTTCACACCCATATAAACTTATCTACCCGCAGGTGCTTATATTTTCTTTTTCAGCTCTGTCTTTTTGTTCAAATCAACAAAAGCCGTTGTGCATATTGCATGAATTTGAAAATTCCTTCGATTATTATGCCTTTTTTGATTGGGTAGTGATAATGAAGGGGGAAAAAGAGACAATACTCTTTCCTTTGAAATATAGCGGAAGGAGGTGAACTCTATGGGAACACCTACTTCCGACAAGGAAAAAGTCGAACATCAGTTTGATACGCTTATTAAGCAGGTTCTGAGAGGCGAGGCAAGAAACTGCAAGGCAAAGCTGGCAGAACGGGCGGCTCACGAAATTCCCTTTGCCGATTTGGGCGACAGCTTTATTGAAACATTGGGATTGTGCGACGAATACCTTACCGATTATTTTCAGTTTGAGGTGAACGGGTTTGATGTCGTTATTAAGAATGAGCTGCTTGGCGAAGCTGTGACCTTACTTTCAGAACAAAAGCGGAACATTATTCTTATGTCCTATTTTTTGGATATGAATGATACTCAAATTGCCGACTTGTTTAATCTTGTGCAAAGTACCGTTACATATCATCGGCACAGAGCACTTGAAATGCTGAAACAGTTTATGGAGGAAAATGACAGATGACTAAAGGACACTATCAGAAACCCGCAGAAATGCTTCCGTTTGAAGTCATTGCTGCGGCTACACAGGGCGACACCAACGCAATGTGTAAGGTGATTGAGTATTATGACGGTTATATCGCCAAGCTCTGCACACGCACACTTCGTGACGAATACGGCAACACCATTCCCTATGTTGACGAGGAAATGCGTAACAGGCTCAAAATACGCCTTATCACACGAACACTTATGTTTAAGGCTGTAAAGCTGTAAATGGAACTTGACGACTAATGATGGGGCGAGAGTTTTAGTATTTGAAAAATCAAACTCCATAAGCAACTCTTCTGACGGGTACACGGATACCCTTATTGTCCGGACAAATGAAAAAGTCAACCTCACAGGATACACAAAGCTGCGGCTGACTATGTTCCTCGGAAAAAATTTAAGCGGGCTTACAGGGCGGATGTATTTTAAAATTGGAGAGCCTGCGGCAGCGGAGCAGAAAACAGCATACGATTTTTCAGATTGGCAGCTTGTAGACGGCAATGCAGCGTTTGTTTCAAGTTACGATAAACCAGGGTCATTCGCAGACATCGACATAGATATCTCCGAGTTAAGTGGCGAACAATATCTGAATTTTGCTGTTTACCACGGCACGGAGAACACTGTATATACAATTTATGCTTATATTAAAGAAATTAAGTTAATGCGTTAGGAGGCAACATTATGGCAGTAAAAACAATCAACCTGACCGGCGCGGAGGTCGCGGTCACGGGGCTGGACGGCGCGCATGCGCACATCACCAATATGGGCGCGGACATTATCTACGCGGCGAAATCGGCTGAAATAAGGAGGTATACATGAGAATAGTTGACGAGATCCTCGACCCCACTAGAGAGCAGGAGCTGGTCTGCCAGACGCACATCAAGCAGATAGACATGCTGCACCGCATAATTGAACGCTTCGGCAAGCACGGCGGCAGCAGAGAGAACATGCGGGAGATACTGCGCAAGCTGGCTCTGGAGGAGGAGCAGCTCAACCGCGGTATAGACAGCCTTCTCGACTACCGCGAACCCGCGCTGAAATACATAAACCAGCTCAAAGGCGACGAATACACGGTGATATACCGCTATTATATCATCGGTCAGACGTGGGAAAAAATAGCCGCTGAGATTTATTTCAGCGAGAGAAAAGTGTTCCTGATTCGTCACAGCGCGCTGAACAAGCTGGAGAAAATCTATAATTCGGAGGTGCAGAATGGATAATACCGTAATTGTAGCATTGATATCGCTGCTGGGTACGCTTGTAGGCTCGCTCGGGGGCATAGTGGTAAGCGGCAAGCTGACCGCATATCGTATTCAGCAGCTTGAAAACAAGGTCGCGGAGCATAACAACTTCGCGCGGCGCATGCCGGTGGTGGAGGAGCAGATAAAGGTCATCAACCACCGCATTGAGGATTTGGAACAGGAGGA
>JBJFGA010000197.1:0-3009 GCA_051892275.1 Oscillospiraceae bacterium
TCTTTGACGACGATAGCGGTGCTGGATTTCTGTAAAGATTTCCTGAGTTTAAATAGTTATTAGTATTAGATTATTGAGTCCATTTTCGCTTTGACAATGCCCACACAAGGCGTGAAACATCTTCCGGGGTGGTAAATACCGACGGCGAAAACCGCACAGTGCCTGTTTCCAGAGTTCCCAGCTTACGGTGAGCGAGGGGCGCACAGTGCAGCCCACCCCGCATATAGAACCCAAGACGGCTTAGCGCCGCGGTGGCTTCCGTTGAGGGCATTCCCTTTATATTGAACGACACCACCGGCGCGTAAAGCCCCGGGTGAATGTCGATATCCGAGTACAGAATAACGTCCGGTATCTTGCGGAGTGCCGCACAGAAGTCCCGGCACAGTACCATTTCGTGCGACATTATCTTTTCCGCAGTCCTGGAATTTACGAAATCCACACCAGAACCCAGCGCTATTGCGCCCGGCGTGTTTATGGTCCCGCTCTCGAATCTGTCCGGCAGGAACTCCGGCTGTTCAAGGCTATCGCTGACGCTGCCGGTACCGCCCTCTGTCAGCGGTTTGAGCGAATACTTCCCGTCTGTCAGCAGCAGTCCTGTCCCCATCGGACCGTACAGCCCCTTGTGACCTGCGGCGCAGATGATGTTTATACCGTCCTTAAGTGAAAGCGGCAGCGTTCCCGCGCCTTGAGCCGCGTCGCAGATAAAGCACACTCCCCTGCGGCGGCAGAGCGCGGCAAGCTCCCTTACCGGAAGCCGCTGCCCGGTGACATTCCCGGCGGCGGTGCAGACGAGCGCAACTGTTTCCGGGCGTATCGCACGTTCTGCGTTCCACACCGTCTGTTCAATGTCCGGCGAGCTTTCAAACAGAGTGTAGCGCGCACCCTCCGCAGTCAGCGCGTGCACCGGACGTATTACCGCGTTGTGTTCGATGTCGCTGATGACGTAATGCGCCCCCTTGTGCGCCAGACCTTTTATCGCGGTGTTCAGCGCGTGGGTGCAGTTCAGGGTAAACACCGTGTTCTCCGGCTCTGCTCCGAAGAAGTCCGCACAGCTGCTGCGGCTGCGGTACACCGCCTCCGAGGTCGCCTGCGCCAGCGCGTGACCCGCCCTCCCGGGATTTGCGCCGTATGCGGTAATTGCGTGGCTCCAGGCCGCATAGACGCTTCGGGGCTTGGGGTAAGTCGTTGCCGCGTTATCGAGGTATACCACAGCTTATGCCGATCTGCTCCAGCAGCGGGCAGACCGCGCCTTTCTCTCCGTATATCTTCAGCGCGAAGCCGCAGCCGCCCTTTCCGGTAGTGCGCTCCACGGTGCTTTTTATTCCGTTGTTTGCGAGGTAGAGCCGAGCCTTCTCCGCCTGCGTCATTGATCTTGCATTTATGATGAAATATTTCATTAGCAGCATCTCCTTGATATATTGCCGTTTTCACGGCGCGCAGGGATATTACTCCTGCACTTTATTATATGCCGTGGAGTGCCGCCGGGTGTACTGTGGTTTTATGCTGTTATTATCCCTTCCCCCGCGAGATATTCTTTCAGCCGGGCACGTATCCGGGACAGCCGTGTCTTTACCGCCGCTTCGGACATGCCCATGCCCTCGGCGATATCCCGCACCGACAGGTTGAAGTAATACCGCCCGGTGAAAATGTCCCGGTTCTTCTGGTTGCAGCCACGCAGGAACTGGTTCAGGCAGGCGGCGATCTCCCGGCTGGCGGCGAGGTCGTCACCGGACACCCGGTCGGGTATGACGTCCGCAAGCTCGCCGTATAATTCCTCGCAGGAGCGCCGCCGCAGCGTGTCGTAGAGGTTCAGCGCGGTGTTGCGTACTATCGCGCAGAGGTAGCCGCACAGCGACTGCGGGCGCTTCGGCGGGATTGCGTTCCACAGCTTGACGTAGCTGCTGCTGACCGCTTCCTCGGCGTCCTCCGGGCGGGTAAGTATGCCACCGGCTATCTTCCCGCACAGCCTGCCATATTTCGTCTGGGTCTCGGCGATAGCCTGCTCGTCCCGCCGGAAATACAGCTCGATTATCTGATTATCGTCCATCAGGCTCGACCTCGCTTTCTAACGGGAAGTCATCAGACCATGTTACCGGAACAAAGCCCTCTTCGCGCATGATGTCATCGTTGGTGAGTTGTCGCTCGGTGATCTCGCCCAGAGTCCAGTTAGCGCCATTCTTCACAAGTTCCTGAGTAACCCAGCAGCTTTCTCCGATAGCGTTGAAAAGCTGATAGGAGAATAACACCAGCGTTTCCGACTGCTCCGCTATACGGTAGCCGTCCCAGCCTTCCATGTCAGCGGTATAGTATGCAGCAGAACCACCTATTTCTATATCCTGCGTGAGCGCACGCTCTATCACCGAAGCAAGGCTGTCGCCGTCCGGGTTCTCGTCATGCATGAATTTGTAGCGCTCCAGACCAAGCCACGAACAATATACGCTTCCGCCGTACCCCTTAGGAGCCGGTTTTTGGTAGGTGGCAAGCACGGTTCCCGGCGCGGCAAAGCCGTTCTGATCGGGCTTATATACGCTCAGCGTTTCCGGCGTATCATAGTCGAGGTAGTAGATAACATACCCGTCCTTGGTTTTATGGCATAATGCACAGCCGTTTTCGACCTCTGCCACACCTACGCACGGCTCTGTGGGGGTGAAGATATCTTGGTCATATTGTAAGCGCAATGCGGGCAGAGTTTCTCCCGTGCTGCTCCAGTCAAAGAGCCAGTAGCTATGCAGCCCACTCTGCTTGAAAAGCTGCAAGCCCTCCTTGGTAAGCCCGCTGTACAGTTCAGCATCACCGAAATAAAGCTTCCCGGACTGAATGCCTGTTATAGCCCACGAGCCGCTGTTATTCATCTCAAAAGTGACGTCAAAGTACTGCGGCTTTTCGTAATTATCCCCCAAAACATAAGCCATGCACAAAGTCGCGCTGTTATCGCTGCGGTCAAGCAGGAATACATTATCATAGTCCGGGAATACCGCTCCGCTTCTCTTCCAGAGTTCCGCGTCGCCG
>JBJFGA010000198.1:0-3005 GCA_051892275.1 Oscillospiraceae bacterium
CGCATTATGCCTACGGCAAAACGCTGGCATACAGCCTTGCGTCGTCGGCTTTCCTTGTATCCGATGCACTCTGGCAATTTTGCCTTTTCAAACCGGTTTTTAGAGATGCCCTTATTTCATTTTCTCACCGGTGTTTATTTTGAAGATCAAATTCTGAAACGCAGAACCTTCAGCTTCGTCGGGCTTAAGAGAGCAGAATTCCTTCTTAAACTCATTGCTTCGTTGTACAGGTCACCTCTAAGGCAACACCGCATAATTATTGTCGTGCGATTGCAGCTGTTTGATTATTCATCAAACATAGGAAAGCCGCTACCCACGATTTGTGAATAGCGGCTTTTTCATTATCAGAATTTCCACTGTATCTCTATATTATCCTCCTGGATAAGCACCTTCTCAATAAACTGCGCAGCGATATCGTGCCTGATCTCCAGCGGAAGCTCCGGAAACCTGTCCAGCAGTGGGATAACATCGGCATATTGCAGTTTCGGCTTTGAGGCGCCTCCCAACTTGTCCAGCTCCCGCTGAACTCCTTCACGCTCGGAAATCAGCCGCTCCAGCTTTTCTTCCAGGACTTTGCTTATTGCTGCGGAAGTTTGCGCCAGCTTGTCCACAAGGTTGTCTATCTGCGAGTTCAGCGTTTCCAGCTGCATTTTCAGTTTGTTGGCTTTCGGGGAGCTTTGCGGACTTTTTTCTGCAACGACTATATTGCGTATATCGTTGAATTTCTTCTGCAATTGAGCGAAAACATACGCCTCGATCTCAGCTATCTCGGGATTTGCGGCAATACCCTCGCAGATATGCAGATTAGCCTTTCCGGAGCAGTAGAAATATCTCCCGTTCATCGTGCGCAATGAGTAACCGCATTTTCCGCACTTGATCATTCCGGTCAGCCAGGAATATGAGCCGCTTTTGCCTTTCTTTATCTGGGAATTACCGTCCAGCTTACGCTGTACCTCCAGCCAGATTTCGGAGGAAATGACCCCATCATGCAGCCCCAGCGACAGAACATGATCATGCACGTCGGTGTACTTTCGCTCGTTCGACTCACGTTTGCCATACAGAAAGCACCCTCGCTCCCCGGTGAAATCCTCCACCGGGTTGGAAATTTTTGCACCCCTATCCCTGAAATAGCGGTACACCTCCACGTCAGCACAAACGTACACCGGACTTCGCAGCAGGCGGCTTACCTTGCTGCTGTCCCATGCTGTTCCACCGGGAGACGCAATACCCTGCCCGTTCAGCGCTTTGACTATGTCACCAAGAGAACAGCGGCTCTCGCGGTATGCATTGAAGATGTACTCCACGGTAGACAGCTGCTGATTCGGCACTAACACAGAGGTCTTTATCCCGCCCAGCTTAGTGGGTATCTTATCAAAACCGAATACCGGAACTCCTCCGAGATACAGCCCTTTTTCACCCCGGGCATAGTAGTTGTCCTTAACACGAAGAAGAATATTCTCCCGCTCCAGCTCCGCAAAAACCATTATTATGCCCAGCATGGCGCGGCCAATAGCAGTAGAAGTGTCAAAGGTTTCCACAGTCGAAGCGAACTCCACTCCATACTTTTTGAACGTTTCCATGAGGTTTGAGAAATCGTTCAGCGAACGGGATATTCTGTCCAGCTTATAAACGATCAGCTTGTCTATTTCACCGTTCTTTATGTCCCGCAGCAGCTGCTGGAACTGCGGACGGTCGAGATTCTTGCCGCTCCACCCCTTGTCCGAGTATACTTTATAATCCCCGTCACAACAGCGCTTGCAGGCTTCTATCTGGGTATCTATCGAGATACTGTCCTTTTTGTCAACGCTCTGCCGGGCGTATATTGCGATCATTCAACGTCCCTCCCGACATTATGCGGACTTAGTACTGGTTATGTATCTGAGAAGCACTTCATAGACCTTCTGGGCGGCTTCCAGCCTAAGCTGATCGGTGCAGGTTTCCGGCGTTGTGGTAGTTATTTTATAGGTCATAGCTTTGTCCTTTCTCAATAAGTTCCTTTGCTATAATATATTAGAAGAAACTGAAAATATTACAACCTGTTGGATATGATTTTCCTGTATGCGATACCTCCTCTGATTATCATATACAAAAGTTGTTTGAGCACCAGATTTCGACATTCTGTTTCAGTTTATCAAGAAGTGATATGCTATAATAAAGTTGTACTACCGTCCCCAAAAGAGGGCGCTGGGCAGTCAGTTTGTCGGTACCCGCCAAAGCGCCCCGCGTCATAAACAAATCACCCTCTGCCGCAGAAGGAAGAGGGATACTTGTTTGGGGCATGGGATTATTGAGCGGATACAATGAAAACCACCCTTCACGGTGAGTGAAAGGTGGTTTTCGATACGCTTACTCTCTTACGGTAGAAATCGAAGGAAAGTTTTGATATTGTGATTATGATACTGACCCGACGCACCATGTCCCGCCTTGATTATGCAGAACATCTTCAAGAGGTACACAGAACGACGTTCAGTATCGTGAGCTCCGCTTGTAGCCAGGAGTGGATCTCCTGCCGATAAATCATACAGTCGGCGTCGCATATACAACGTCACCTGAGGTGAAGCTGCTCCATGCGCCGTCAACGTATGCTCTTACAAGGAAGCCGGTCTTTGTGCCGTTGGTAAGTCCGGTCACTGTGTAAGTGGTTGCAGTGGTAGTTCCCTTTGCGTAGTATTTGCCGTCAAGGTAGGTGTAAACACCGTACTTTGTAGCCCCAGCGGGTACTGTCCAGCTGAGTGTTACCTTGGTGTTGCCGGGAGTTGCCGTCACGATCGGTTTGCCGGAAGCAACAGGCGTTGCATAAACAACATCTGCTGCGGTGAAGCTGCTCCATGCGCCGTCAATGTATGCTCTTACAAGGAAGCCGGTCTTTGTGCCGTTGGTAAGTCCGGTCACTGTGTAAGTGGTTGCGGTGGTTGTTCCCTGTGCGTAGTATTTTCCGTCAAGATAGGTGTAAACGCCGTACTTGGTTGCGCCTGTGGGTACTGTCCAGCTAAGCTTTACCGCGC
>JBJFGA010000199.1:0-3005 GCA_051892275.1 Oscillospiraceae bacterium
TGAAAGTCTCTTGTGAGCATAAATGTGCAGTGTACATCACCGTCGTCAAACCTTCATGTATATGTATTTAATGATACTCTGAATATGGGGTAACTGGCTATATGAAAAGAGGTAACCATGTTTTTGGGGCATAGTTACCTTGGTGAAAATGCGTTTTGCTTATCATTTGCGACTACTTAACAGGGTTTGGTATAGGCACTTCAGTTCTTCAAAGACCGCCGTTTTGACCTTTGTATTCCCGTGCTCATAATTCATCAGCGCGTGCCTGAAGATACCGACCATATTCGCTGACTCCCGTATAGTCAGCCCGGCACGCAGCCGCAGAACCCTCAACCGCTGACCACCAGACAGCCAGTCCTCATTTTCAGCGCACAACAGAGAATATTCCGGCTTCTTCCCACGGACGACCCTCACAGAACCGCACCAGAATGCGGCATTTCGCAAATTCAGAATTGTTTCCGTAGGTTTGCAATAGCTAATCCTATAAATAATGTCGAAGTATACAAAAATATGTACAATAACGTCGATAGTAGGTGTTTCAATAGAAGTAATGCAACAATAAGTCAATGTTTGTGCATAAAGCAAGAGAAGTATCCTTGATCTGCTACAATGAAAACGACATGAAATTAATTGTTTTTGCATTATTTCATTATATTATTTGGATTATTTAGCATTCTATATTAAAACGTATCGTCATATCAGATAAATTCATGAACACTTTATACTTCCTTAGAGTACTGCTGAACAGTAAACCTAATATGAATTCAGGTATAATCACGGTTTTTTATGTCACCAAATTAAAATACAGCCAAGCTTTCACTTGACTGCTTTTAAAGGTCGTAAAACTATTGATCTTTTCCAAAAAGGATCATCATAAAGTTCCTTCTTGAATTCAAGACTCTGATTATCTGAACAATGTTGTTTTCTATCCGATAGAATACATTATAATTGCCACAGACGAGATAGCAGTAATCGGTTTGTATTCCGATACGAGAGGACAGCGGAGCACCGATTTCGGGCAGATTTTTAAGCCGGCTAATGCTATTGATGATATTCCCGACAATTTCCTAGGGAAACGCTGATTAAAACAAATTCGACCCGTTCAAACGCGGGAACTCACGGGTCTGAATTTGTTACGCTTCGCTTTAATCAGCGTGTCCCTAGCAGACTGTTCATTGCCTAAATCAACGGAAATATATTCACGAATCTGCCTTAAATCGTTCCTTGCCTCCGTTGAAAACTCAATCTTTAGTATCATTCGCAAACTCCTTCTCAATTTCAGAGAAGTCTATTCAGCCATTTTCCCGTGCGGAGCGTTCGCCCTTTTCAAGCTCATTCATCAGCTTTAATGTAGCACGGATCTTTTCGTATTCTTCTATATCAAGGATCACATAGCGACCTCTGCCGTTTTTGGTCAAAAATACAGGCTCGCCGCCGTCAACATCACGAAGCACTTCGGTATAGTTGCGTAAATCGGATACAGGTTTTATGCTTGGCATAGCTATCAGCTCCTTTCAAATCCTGCTGTAACTATTATAAGAACCACACGCCGTTTTCCAAATCGTAGATTCAAATTGAACAATAATACGCTTCGCTGATTGTTCAACTTTCGGCTGAGTGAACCTTAAAATATATGTTTGACGCTTTGCGTCAGCAACCTAGCGGTTGCCAGCAGAAACAAGTTTCTGCTGCATATATTATAGCACAATATTACGATAAAATCAACAGCTTTTTTAGGGCTTTGATCTGAATTTCCAGCTTTCCGGCTTTTTGAAGTCAAACAGGAGCATTATCATATTATCCGCGGATACTATTTTCCCAGTAGTGCGGTAAACATGATCGCTTTTCCAGTCCCAGGTTTTGAACAAATCTGAGGTGAATTTTTTGCATTCTATCTTCCTTGAATTAGGTCCTCTGGAATTTGCTTTCCATCTCACGCTGTCCTTGTCCTTTTCTGTTATCGGACATACCAGCAGACTTTTTTTCTGCGGGTGGACTTTTATGAGAATATGATCGCAGTTGTTCAGCGCAGCAAGCGACCTCTTGCCAAAGGAAATGCTGTTATACCAGATAGTGCAGGTAGGCGCGGTCGTTCTCGGGACATATGTGAACATTTCTCCACTTACTACCTGAAATCCCTCCAGACTTATCTCCGGAATTCTTTCTGACCTCATAATAAATTACCTTCCTATACATTCTCTGTCGTTATGTAGCCTTCCGCAAGGTCGATACGGTATGAATCCTCATGCTCTGCAACCGGAGTTCCGAAATAATCTCTCCATTCCCCCGGAAGATAGGACGTTTGCTTTTTGGAATTGCCGAGAAACAGTTCAAAATCTGACAGTTTGAACAGGAACAGTATTTCGTCCTTGTAAACCGCAGGCTTGCCCAGAATTTTGTACCTATATTGACTGTTCCAGTTCATTAAATCGAATACTTTCGCTGCGAATATCCTGCAAAGAAGATCTCGGTTGGTGAGTTCATTTTCGCTTCCCTTCGCCCATCGAAGGGAATCCGGTGTATCCGGCTGACAGGGACGAATGATAAGCCGTTTCTGCTCCGGGTGAATGAGAAGCTGAATATGTGTTACTCCGGGAAACCTGCGCAGACAGGGCATATTGAATTTGATACGGTTGCTCCATATCGTGATCGCAGGTTCTCTAGAGTGAGAGAATAATTCTGCTCTTGTCACCTGATATTCGTTTAGATCCTCTATGTCCTCACTGTTATCGCTCATTTCAGTTTCTGGTTCATTTAAAATGCTCATTATCTGACTGTTCTCCATCTGCTGTTCTTGCTTCTCCTCTCTTTATTATGTCTATCGAATTGTTCAGGTCATTTACGGAAGCGGTGGTATATTGCTGTATTCCCGGAGCAGGAATGCTTGGTGAGTCTGACTGCCACTCTTCGCCGGGTTCAATGTAGTAAAAACCGTTTTCCAGCAAATGCTCAGTATCCGCCAACTAATCCCACGGCTATACAAATACCCTGAAAAGTGCTACAAT
>JBJFGA010000200.1:0-2994 GCA_051892275.1 Oscillospiraceae bacterium
AAATGCTCGTGCGATTTTTTCTGAATATCGCCCCTGAACACGTCCCACCACAAATTAGTTGCTTCTTTCATGGTTGAACTTACCGCCGATTTGACCTTGCTTATATCTGCTTACTGTGATGAGCTGACGCTGTTCCCCAAGGATTTCTTCACCATGCTGCTGTCACGTCTTTCAGCGCCGGGAGCGAAACTGTTCGCTACTACCAACCCGGACGTGCCGACACATTGGCTGAAAAAGGAGTACCTTGACAACAAGAACCTCGTGGACGACCTGCTGTCGATATTTTTCAGCATTGACGATAACACCACGCTTCCGGCAGATTACGTTGCGAGCCTGAAAAAAGAGTACACCGGCGTGTTTTACGACCGTTTTATTCTGGGGAAATGGGTAGTTGCAGCGGGCGCTGTTTACAGGATTTTTTCGGACAGTCCGAGTTCTTACAACATCGCCGCAGCGGAGCTTCCCCACCTCGACCAGATAAATGTCGGGCTGGACTTCGGCGGCAATAAGTCGGCACATGCGCTGGTTGCGTGCGGAATAACGCAGGACTACCGCCGGGTATTCGCACTGAAGTCCGAGCATATTCCGGCGGCGGGAATGACCCCGCAGGAGCTGGATAAGCGGGTGTATGATTTCTGCGCGGACATTAAGCAGCGGTACGGCATAGTCCCGACATTGTACGGCGACAGCGCAGAGCAGACCCTTATTGCCGGGCTTCGGCTGGCGCTGAAGCCGCTGGGTATTATCGTAAAAAACGCGCTGAAGCGTGAAATAAACGACCGAATCCAAGCGACCACAAGACTTATGGCTGGCGGGCGGTTCAAGCTGATATCCGAGGAATGCGGCAGCCTGATAGAAGCATTTCAGGGTGCGGTTTATGACGATAAGGTGATCGGCGCGGAGGTTCGTCTTGATGATGGTACCTCTGACATTGATACGCTGGACGCATTTGAATACAGCTTCGAGCGGTATATTCCACGCTTGATAAAAAGTATATAAAGCTACATGAGATTTTTCGGTTTCGGCGCAGCCGAAATTGATGTCCCACTCCGGGACATCAAAGAAAAATCGGATGTTTTGCGCCGGACGTTCCCGGCGCAAAACGTGATGAGGAGCGAAAAATGAACATTTTAGACAAATTAAAAAGCCTTTTTAATGGCTTAAAACAAGGCGGTGAAGCAATGGAAGAAGCGCCGCCCAGCGTGATACCTCGTATCTTGCCCTCTGAACGCGCGTCATTCGCGCCCTCCAGCATTATCTTCCGCCCAAACAAAACGCCCTCCTTAGTGGAGAGCGAAAATGTGAAATGTTTCTCGCCGATAAGCTCCTGCAATGGGAACAGGCAGTTCCGCTTCAGTGTCTGGAGCGACTTTGCGCACATCATATAAAGGTGATCCTTCGGGCGGCTTGCCACCCAAAACGCCCACAAAATCAGCGAGATCCACGTCTTGCCGGAACGGACAGAGCCTTGCAGGATATTCAGACGTTTCAGCCTGTCCTGCTTGAACAGCCGCATAAGCTCGTTCTGCTTTGCGGTGAAACCGAGTTCACGCATTCTTCACCGCCTCCAGTATCTCGGCAAGAGCGCCCTCGGAATTGCCGGAAGCGCCGCCGGTCTTGCTGAATTCCTCGCCCTTTTTATTGATAAGGTAGAACTCAATTGCCGCCTGCGAGGGGGCAATTTGCCGCACCTTTGTTTCCACGGTTTTCACGCCGTTCACTATTTTGGTGGACTGTTCGGTGACGGTGTAGCCGGTCGCCGCTCTGAGCAGTGCCTGTTCCACCTCGGCGGTGAGCAGCTCGCTGTTCTGGGACAGCAGCTCATTCACGCCCTCGCAGCGGGACTTTATCTCGGCTATCCGCTTTGCCCGCTTCGCCTCGTTGTTGGTTGAAAGAAACGCCTCGACCAGCTGCTGGACAGCTGATGTCGGGGCGGTGGAATTGATTTTCTCATGCTCCGCGATAGCAGTTCCGAGGGCTGCTATGCTCTTTTTCTTTTTGCTCACACTGTCACCTCTTTCGTTGTTGCCGTTTAAATTCGTTTTATTTGCGTTTAAATGCGCGTTTCTCCGGTTTGCAGGGAAACTACCCTACCAAAATAAACACCCCGTTTCTGCGCGATTTTAGGGGCGTGCTTCGCCCTATCCGTTCGGACGAAAATCCGCAGATGTCAGGGCATATTATTCGCCGCTCCGGAGCTTATCAACGGAGAAGCAGGATCATCAAATTCGCAGCCAAGCGTTACCTCATAACTGCGTTCGTTTTCCATAGGTTAAACCTCCTCGTTTTCAGTCGGAACAGTATCCGGCAAACTTGCAGAATAAGCCGGCTCATAAACCGACTTGTACCAGTCAGTAACAACGCTTGCGGGAACATTCTTTTCTCCCTCGGTGACCTCCGCTTTCCACGGGTGCTTTCCGGTGCCGTCCGGCTTGTTTCTGCGGAGAACCGTACCCTCGATGGTCGGTGTAGAAAACGTAATGCTGTCACCCTTGGTTGCAAGCGAGGTTGACGGAATACCGAACTTGACTCGATAAAGCCAGAAGTAGCGGTACTTGCCGTTGGACTTCTTCGCTCGAAAGCCGATAGCCACAGGATTTCCCCCGTCCTCGCTTGCTGAAATAACCACGTTGTTGCTGTCGATAGTCGCGCCTGTCAGAACGGACGCTATGCTGTTGCCGATGTCATCAATGCCGAGCGAGAGCGTTCCGCTCTTGAACTCCTTGACAATTTCGGACGCGCCGTCATCGGCATAAAGCGTTGCCTCGGCAAGCTCCACGGACAAATCCGCAGTCATAGCCTTGGCGAGTTTCTCGGGAGTTCCGTAGGTTTCATCGCCATTTTCGTTCTCGGTAATCGGCGCGTAGTAAAGCATATCCAAACCGATAGTTGCCATTATATCTCCTCCAATCCGTATTCTTTTGCCACATCAATGGCATAGTGATTGTAGCCCGTATCGTCCTCGTGACCGACATATTTTCGGGCGGTTATCGT
>JBJFGA010000201.1:0-12145 GCA_051892275.1 Oscillospiraceae bacterium
GGTACTGTCTTTCAGCAAATCTTTTCCTTCTTTCAAACGGTTATTAGTATGAAAATGATAAGCCCCGGGGCTTCAAAACAACTCCGGGGCTTATGTTGTGTCAGAATCTGACCTCGCCCGCTACCGGGGAGGGTGCGCTCACCAGCTCCGCGAAAAGCTCGCTGTAGCTCAGCCTGCCGGACTTCAGCAGCACCGCTCCGGCGCGCATGCTCAGCGGTATTTCAGCGCCGTTATACTCCACGGTCTCGCCGTTGTGGGAGAGTATCTTCTGCGCCAGCGCCTCCACCTCTGCTCTGTCTGAAAGCCCGGTCAGCATGGCGAATTCGTCGCCGCCTATGCGGAACATCATCATGCCGTCGGCGCATTCCCGGTCGATACGGTGCAGGCATTCAAGAATGCACTTGTCGCCGGCTTCGTGGCTGTATGTCTTGTTCACGATGTCGAAATGGGAGATGTCAAAGCTTAGAAGGTAAGTTCCCTGCTTGGATTTGATGTAGTCGTAAAGCTCGGAAATATCGTACTTGTTTGTCATGATAAGCTCTCCTTTGTGCATGAATTTCCGGGGGATATCAAGCCGGGGACACAGCCCGGAGAACCGCCAGCTGCGGCGGTATTCCGTGGGAGTCATGCCCCAGACCCGGGAAAAGGCGCGGGTGAACGCTTCTGCGCTGCCCCAGCCGTATTTCAGTGCGATGTCCAGCACCGAGCTTTCCCGCTGCTGAAGTTCCCGAGCGGCAAGCGTGACCTTCCGCCGGGTGACGTACCCGCCTACGCTGGTGTGGAACACGTTCCGGAACATCTTTTGAAGCCCGGACAGCGAACAGCAGGCGTGCCGGGCGCAGTCCTCCTGCGTCAGCTCCGAGGTGAGGTTTTCCTCAATGAAGCCCAGCGCGGCGGTCAGAATGTTCAGCTTTTCGGCGTTGTCCTTTTCCACGGCTTTTCCCCCTTTGCGTCATTTGAAAGCTTTCAATTGTATTATAGCAGGAAATTTACATTTTGTCTTGATAATTTGAGTAATTTGCAGTAAAATTTCAAAATGGAAAAAAACCTTGCAATTTTTATAAGAATGTGGTATACTAAAGAAGATAATGCGGTAGTATGTGATACACCGCACAAAATACAGGAGAGATTTATGGCAAAGGAAAACAATTACAATGACCTCGTGTCGCTGAAAGGTCCTGACCAGGTACGTCTGCGCCCGGGAGTTATTTTCGGCTCGGACAGCGTGGACGGCTGCCGCCATTCGGTGTTCGAGATAATCTCGAACTCCATTGACGAGGCGAGAGAGGGCTACGGTAAGCGTATTAAAATCACGCTGCACGAGGATAAGTCCATCACCGTTGAGGACTTCGGGCGCGGTATCCCGATAGACTTCAACAAGGCGGAGGACAAATACAACTGGGAGCTGGCATTCTGCACGCTGTACGCGGGCAGCAAGTACAACAACAACTCCGGCGGAAACTACTCCTTTGCGCTGGGTCTGAACGGTCTGGGACTTTGTGCTACGCAGTTCGCCAGCGAGTACATGGAGGTAGAGAGCCGCCGCGGGACGTGGAACTACTCGCTGCGGTTCGAGAAGGGCTTCAACGTTACGCAGGACGAGCGGGGCTTCAAAAAGAGCAAGGGCGATGGCAGCACCGGTACTAAGATACACTGGAAGCCGGACCTGGAGGTATTTACCGATATCGACATCGGTGAGGAGTATCTCGCGGATATCCTGCGCAGGCAGGCTATCGTAAACGGCGGCGTGGAGCTGGTGCTGAAAAGTCTGCGTGAGGACGGCACCTTCACCGAGCAGATATTCTGCTACGAAAACGGCATTTCCGATTATCTTATGGAGGTAGTCGGCGATAAGTCCATGACTACCCCGCAAAGCTGGTCTGCGGAGCGGCAGGGTCGCGACCGCGAGGACAAGGACGAGTACAAGCTGCTGATGAATGTATCGTTCACGTTCAGCAAGGAAGTGCAGTTCATCGAGCATTACCATAATTCAAGCTGGCTGGAGCACGGCGGCAGTCCGCAGAAGGCGCTCCAGAAAGCGTTCCTGTCGCAGATAGACGGGTATCTCAAGAACGGCGGAAAGTACAACAAGAACGAAAAGAGCATAAAATGGGAGGACGTTGAGGACTGTCTGGTGTTCATATCCTCCAACTTCTCGACCCAGGCAAGCTACGAGAACCAGACCAAGAAAGCGGTCACCAACGAGTTCATCACCGACGCCATGACTGAGTGGCTTAAGCACCAGTTAGAGGTGTACTTCCTCGAAAACCCGGACGAAGCCGCGAAGATAGGCGCACAGGTGCTGATAAACAAGCGTTCCCGTGAGAACGCCGACAAGGTGCGCCAGAGCACACTGCAAAAGCTCACCGGCACGATAGACCTCACCAACCGCATTGACAAGTTCGTGGACTGCCGCAGCAAGGACGTTTCCCGCCGGGAGGTCTACATCGTGGAGGGCGATTCGGCGCTTGGTTCGGTTAAGCTTGCGCGGGACGCGGAGTTTCAGGCGGTCATTCCGGTAAGAGGTAAGATACTCAACTGCCTTAAAGCAAGCTACGACAAGATATTCAAGAGCGAGATAATCACCAATCTGATAAAGGTGCTGGGCTGCGGCGTCGAGGTCAAGACTAAGGCGAACAAGCAGCTTTCCACATTCAATCTCGACAACCTGCGGTGGAGCAAAATAGTTATCTGCACCGATGCGGACGAGGACGGATTCCAGATACGCACGCTGATACTCACCATGATACAGGAGCTTTGCCCCACGCTTATCGAAAAGGGGTATGTATTCATCGCGGAATCGCCGCTGTACGAGATAACCACAAAGGAACGCACCTACTTCGCCTATACCGAGCCGGAAAAGACGAAGATACTCGGCATGATAGGAGATAAAAAGTACACCATTCAGCGAAGCAAAGGTCTTGGCGAGAACGACCCGGACATGATGAGCCTTACCACCATGAACCCGGAGACCCGCCGTCTGATACAGGTCAACCCTACCGACGCAGAAGCTACCCGAGATATGTTTGACGTGCTTCTGGGCAATAATCTGGAGGGGCGCAAGCGATTCATCAGGGACAACGGCAGCAAGTATCTTGCGGAAGCTGATATATCATAAATTAGGTAAATAAGGAGTAAAAACCTTTGAAGAAAAACACCCCAAAAAAGCAGCCGAAAAGGCTCAGTTCAGCGATGAACGAGGCATATATCGAGGGCAGCGGAATAGTCGCGCAGAAGGACATCGTAAGCACTCTTGAGGAGAACTACATGCCCTACGCAATGAGCGTTATCGTCAGCCGTGCACTGCCGGAGATAGACGGCTTCAAGCCCTCGCACAGAAAGCTGCTTTACACGATGTACAAAATGGGACTTCTGACCGGCGGGCGCACCAAGTCCGCGAATATCGTAGGTCAGACCATGCGGCTGAACCCCCACGGCGACGCTGCGATATATGAAACTATGGTTCGTCTTGCGAGAGGAAACGAAGCGCTGCTGCACCCCTACGTTGACAGCAAGGGCAACTTCGGCAAGGCGTATTCACGGGACATGGCATACGCGGCTTCGCGATACACCGAAGCTAAGCTGGAGCCGATAAGCGCCGAGCTGTTCGCCGAGATCGACAAGGACGCGGTGGACATGATACCCAACTACGACAACACCATGCTGGAACCCAGCCTGTTCCCGGTGAGGTTTCCGTCGGTGCTGGTCAACAGCAACTTCGGTCTGGCGGTATCCATGGCGAGTAATATCTGCTCGTTCAACCTGAGCGAGATCTGCGAAACGACCATTGCGCTGATGAAAGACCCGGAGCACAACGCGCTTTCCACGCTGAAAGGTCCGGATTTCCCCGGCGGCGGATATATCGTATATGACGAAGCCGAGATGGAGAAGATATACCGCACCGGAATGGGCGCTGTCAAGGTCAGAGCCGTGTATAACTACGACCCGGACGCACGCTGCATCGAGGTTACGCAGATACCGCCCACCACTACTGTGGAAGCGATAATCGACAAGGTGGTGGAACTGGTCAAGGACAACAAGCTGCGGGAGATATCCGACGTCCGGGACGAAACCGACCTGTCGGGACTGCGGCTTGCATTCGACCTGAAAAAGGGTCAGGACCCCGACGCGGTGATGAACAAGCTGTTCAAGCTGACCCCGTTGCAGGATAACTTCAACTGCAACTTCAACATTCTGATAAACGGCACTCCCCGGGTAATGGGCGTGTACGAGATACTGAACGAGTGGACGGTGTTCCGGCGGGGCTGTGTGCGGCGGCGCATTTCCTTTGATCTGCAGAAGAAAAAGGAGAAGCTGCACCTGCTGTACGGGCTTAAAAAGATACTGCTGGACATCGACTACGCGATAAAGCTCATTCGTGAAACCGACGAGGAAGCAGAGGTAGTACCCAACCTGATGATAGGCTTCGGCATTGACGAGCCGCAGGCGGAGTATGTCGCTGAAATAAAGCTGCGGCATATCAACCGGGAATATATCCTCAAACGCACCGAGGAAACAGACCAGCTTGAAAAGGACATCGCCGACATGGAGGAGATACTCGGCAGCGAGGCGCGGGTGAACAAGCTTATCATAGACGAACTGAAGGACATCTCCAAGAAGTACGGTCAGCCGCGGCGCACAATGTTCCTGTATGACGTTGAGGAGCAGGCGGCTGAAACCGAAGAGCCTGTAAAGCTGCCGAATGTCAACATATTCCTCACCAGAGAGGGGTATTTCAAGAAGATAACCCCGCAGTCGCTCAGAATGAGCAATCAGCATAAGCTGAAAGAGAACGACGAGATAGTGTGGTCGGGCGAGGTTAACGGCGGCGCAGAGCTGCTGTTCTTCACCGACAAGCATCAGGTGTACAAGTCCCGCTGCACCGACTTCGACGAAACCAAGGCGAGCGTAATGGGCGATTACGTTCCTGCAAAGCTTGGCTTCGACGAGGGCGAGAGTATAGTATTCATGGCGGTGACGGAGGATTACAGCGAAACGCTGGTGATATTCTTCAGGAACGGCAAGTGCGCGAAGGTGCCGCTTTCCAGCTTCGAGACCAAGACCAAGCGCAAGAAGCTGGGCAACGCGTATTCCGACCTGTCGGAGCTGGTGGCTATGTTCGTGGTAAAGGGTGAAGCAGATTTCGTGCTGAAATCCTCGGCGGGCAAGGCGCTGACCTTCAACACGGCGCTGGTGCTGCCTAAGACTACGAGAGATACGCAGGGCGTTCAGGTAATGCGCCTGACAAAAGCGGAGCTTGCGGGGGCTTACCTCGCGGAAAACAGCGGCGTCAAGGACATTGAAGCGCTGCGGATAAAGAACATTCCCTCGGCGGGAACGGCAACAGATGAGGATATTGATCAGATACGTCTGATATAATTTAGGAGGTACAAAAAATGCTCACAGATATTGAGATCGCACAGCAGACCAAGATGAAGAAGATATCGGAGATTGCCGCAAATCTCGGCATTTCCGAGGAGGAGACCGAACCCTACGGGCACTACAAGGCAAAGCTGTCCCAGAAGCTGTTCGACAGACTTGCAGACAAGCCGAACGGCAAGCTGATACTCGTGACCGCTATCAACCCCACTCCCGCGGGCGAGGGCAAGACCACAACTTCCGTTGGTCTTTGCGAGGCTATGAACAAGATCGGAAAGAAGTCCATTCTTGCGCTGCGTGAGCCGTCTCTCGGACCGGTATTCGGTATCAAGGGCGGAGCTGCCGGCGGCGGCTATTCGCAGGTAGTCCCCATGGAGGACATCAACCTGCACTTCACCGGGGATATGCACGCAATAACCGCTGCAAACAACCTGCTTGCGGCGCTGCTGGACAACCACATTCAGCAGGGGAACGCGCTGGGCATTGATGTCCGCAGGATACTGTTCAAGCGCTGCCTTGACATGAACGACAGAGCGCTGCGCAACTGCGTAGTTGGCATGGGCGGCAAGATGAACGGCATTCCCCGCGAGGATCACTTCCAGATCACCGTGGCGAGCGAGATCATGGCGGTTCTCTGCCTTGCGGCTGACCTTGACGACCTGAAAAAGCGTCTGGGCAATATCCTCGTTGCCTACACCTATTCCGGCGAGCCGGTGTTCGCCCGCGACCTCAAGGCGGTAGGCGCAATGACCGCGCTGTTAAAGGACGCTATCAACCCGAACCTCGTTCAGACGCTGGAGGGCAACCCGGCGATAATCCACGGCGGCCCGTTCGCGAATATCGCCCACGGCTGCAACTCGGTAAGAGCCACCAAGCTGGCGCTGAAGCTGTGCGACTACACCATCACTGAAGCGGGCTTCGGTTCTGACCTCGGCGCGGAGAAGTTCTTCGATATCAAGTGCCGCTTCGCCGGGCTGAAGCCGGACTGCACCGTGCTGGTTGCGACTATCCGTGCGCTGAAGTACAACGGCGGCGTGGCTAAGGCTGACCTCACCAAGGAGAACATTGACGCGCTGAAAAAGGGTATCGTGAACCTCGGCGTTCACATCGAGAACCTGCGCAAGTTCGGCGTGCCGGTTGTAGTTGCTATCAACCACTTCTACACCGATACCGACGCTGAAATCGCGGTGGTTCGTGAGTTCTGCGAGAGCATGGGCGCAAAGGTGGCGTTCTCCGACGTATTCTTAAAGGGCGGCGAGGGCGGCATAGAGCTTGCAAACGCTGTTGTTGAAACTATCGAAACCACCACCAGCAATTACAAGCCGCTGTATGACGAAAAGCTCACCATCAAGGAGAAGCTGGATATAATCGCAAAGGAAATTTACCGTGCGGACGGCGTGACCTACACCGCAAAGGCTGACAAGGCTATCAAGGAGATCGAGAGCCTCGGTCTGGACAGAGTTCCGATATGCGTGGCAAAGACCCAGTACTCCCTGTCCGACGACCCCGCAAAGCTGGGCAAGCCGGAGGGCTTCAATATCACCGTCAGCGACGTGAGAGCGTCTGCGGGCGCAGGCTTCGTGGTAGTCTACACCGGGGACGTTATGACCATGCCCGGTCTGCCGAAGGTTCCCGCTGCGGACAATATCGACGTTGACGCGGACGGAAAGATAACCGGTCTGTTCTGATGAAGGAATATCGCGAGTATATCTCCCGCAGCCCGGAGGAAACGGCGGGTATCGCCAACGAGATAGCCTGCGGGCTGCGCAGCGGGGATATTATTCTGTACGAGGGGGACATGGGCGCGGGCAAGACTACCCTCACCAAAGGGATAGCGGCGGCGCTGGGTATCACCGACCCGGTGACCAGCCCCACCTTCGCGCTGGTGAACGAGTACCCGCAGGGCAGGCTGCCGCTGTTCCACTTTGATTTGTACCGTATTGACAGCTACGACGACCTGTACGCTGTGGGCTTCTTCGACTACCTCGACCGGGACGGTATCATCGCCGCCGAATGGAGCGAGAATATCCCCGGTCTGGAGCAGGAGTTGGCGCGGGACGATTGTCACCGGATCATAAATATCCGCATTGAGAAGTCCGGGGAGAACGGGCGGCGCATACTTGTCAGCGGGAACATCATCTGCCCGCTGTGCGGCGGCGCGGAGCTTATGCGCGCCGTGGTGAAGCAGACCGGTGAGCGTATCAGCGTTTGCGAGGAATGTGACGCGCTGTGGACTGAACCCCGGATAACCGCAGACAACGCCCGTATCTTCGGCGAATATATGCAAAGCAAGGGCTTGAAGCCTTACTGGAACGAGCTGGAAACCGGGGAATATATCTGACAACATCGAAAAGAAGTGATCTCATGATTTTAGGCATAGACAGCTCCGCGATATCGGCGGGGTGCGCCCTGATGGACGACAGCGGCAGGATCATCGCCGAGCAGTTCCTCAACGCAAAGCACACCCATTCCCAGACATTGCTCCCGATGGTCGAGAGTATGCTGAACTCCGCCGGGGTGAAGATTGCTGACATCGACTGCGTGGCGGTGACGGTGGGACCGGGGTCGTTCACCGGACTTCGTATCGGCGTTTCCACCGTCAAGGGAATGTGCTTTGGCGCGGGGAAGAAGTGCGTGCCGGTGTCCTCACTGGAGGCTGTCGCGTACAATTTCCCCGGGATTGACGGGATTATATGCGCCTGCATGGACGCCCGCTGCGGGCAGGTGTTCAACGCGCTTTTCCGGAGCGAAAACGGAGTTATCACCCGTCTGTGCAACGACCGCGTGATACTGCTGACCGAGCTTGAACAGGAGCTTTCACAGCTTTCCGGCAGAATAATTCTCGCCGGGGACGGTGCGGAACTGGCACATAAGGCGTTCGTCGGGAAGTACGAGCCTGCGCCATATCCTCTGCGGTGGCAGCGGGGCAGCGGGGTTTGCTTCGCTGCGAAGGGGAAAGAGCCTATCGACCCGGCGGCGCTCATGCCGAGCTACCTTAGACTACCGCAGGCGGAGCGGGAGCGGCTCGCAAGAGAGGGCAAGTCCGCAGAATGACGTAACTGACGGAGCGGGACTCCGATCATATCTGACTTGAAAGAGAGGTATTCATTATGGTTAATCTTGTTAAGGGACAGAAAGTGGATCTCACAAAGGGAAATCCCGGGCTGGCAAGAATAAACGCAGGTCTTGGCTGGGACGTTAACATGTTTGACGGCGGCGCGCAGTTCGACCTTGACGCAGAGGTGTTCCTGCTCGGCGACAACGGCAAGGTGACTTCCGACGGCGATTTCGTATTTTACAGCAACCCGACCCATTCCAGCGGCGCGGTGGAGCATTCCGGCGACAACCGTGACGGCGCAGGCGACGGCGATGACGAGACCGTCAAGATAGACCTCAGCAAAGTTCCGGCAAGCATTTCCCGCATAACTTTTACCGTTACCATCTATGACGCAGAAGCACGCAACCAGAATTTCGGTCAGGTGCGCAACGCGTTCATCAGAATTTACAACCCCGACACCAACGAGGAGCTTCTTCGTTACGACCTGTCCGAGGACTACTCCATCGAAACCGCGCTCATCATCGGCGAGCTTTACCGCCACAACGGCGAGTGGAAGTTCAACGCAGTCGGCGCGGGATATCAGGGCGGACTTGAGGCTCTTTGCCGAGGATTTGGTGTAAACGTGTAACTTAAACCATCTGAATTATTAAGGAGAATGTGTTTGACTAATAACTTTACAAAGGAGTGTGTACGCTGACCGGGAGGTTAGGGTACAACTGACCTCCCGGTGTTGGATATTGAATTATTCTGACATTCTGGAGGTACACAATGAACCGTGAAAATAAACGCAGAGCCTATGAAAACGGCTATTACAGGAACCACCCCTGCGACGAGGTGTTCACCTGCCGAGTATGTGGTAGAACGATAGTCCCGCAGGGGGCAGGCAGCGACCACAGGAACCACTGTCCGAACTGCCTGACCAGCCTGCACGTTGACGACGAACCCGGCGACCGGGCTTCTGATTGCGGTGGGATCATGGACGCTGTGGCGGTGTGGGTACGGACTGGCGGGCGCGGGAAGAAGTCCGCGGAGAGCGCCGGACAACAGAAAAGCTTCGGCGGGGGAGAGTGGGCGATAATACACCGCTGCCGCCGCTGCGGAAAGCTGTCCTCAAACCGCGTTGCCGCTGACGACAACCCCATGAAGCTGATGAGCATTGCTCTGAAGCCGCTGTGCCAGCCGCCGTTCCCATTAGAACGGATAGAGGAACTGACAGCCCTTATGGGCGGCGATGGCTCTGTGAAATAACGGATACCCCGGGAAGACGTGTGCTTCCCGGGGGTTGTTAATCTTCCGGCTGGACAAGTTCATTTATCATGCTGTCGGTTATGCGGGTGATTATCGAGAACTCCTCGCTGTAATCCCCGACCTTGTCTGGTATACTCGACGCGACCGTGTGGAACGTACCCTGTATCAGAAAGGACAGTACAATGTCGTTGCGGTGGCTGCGCAGCTTCGGTAATTCAGTGTAGAGGTGCGCTTTGATACGCTCCTCGGTCTTTTTGGCGAACTGTGAATAACGAGAACCGGAGAAGATGTAATTCAGCATGGTGCGCTTTTTCATGAACGCGCTGAACATGTCCGCGAAGTACTGCTTAGGGTCATCGAACAGCTTGTTTGGTCCCTGTAATTCCGCCAGGATATCATCAATCACCTCGTCCTCCATCTCGTCCGCCAGCGAGTAGATGTCGGAATAGTGCAGGTAAAAGGTCGCCTTGTTGATACCCGCGAGCTTCGACAGCTCGGTCACGGTGATCTTTTCTATCGGCTTTTTGTGCCGCAGTTCAAGAAATGCTTCTTTTACAGCGGCTTTGGTCTTTTGTATTCTAAGATCCATTGTTCCTCCGTAATTAGACAATAACACTCAACTGTCGCATAATAGACTGATATCTAATACTGATGGTTGAACAGTAGTTGATTATCATTTATAAGACAAAAGGTATTGAACCATCTATTATTATAGCCCAAAAAACAGATGTTGTCAACCTAATTATCAAATTCCGGAGGTAGGACAGTGAATTTTCGTGAATTCAGCGCCGAGGAGTCCTTTGACGGCTTCCGCTGGCTGGACTGCGGCAGCGCCCTGAAACGCTGCTGCACCATGCAGCGAAGATGTGACGAGGGAGCGCAGGTGGTCTGCGTGATGAACTTCTCCGACCTGCTGAAGGAGATCACATCATCAATATCGGCGTGGAGGATATGTCGTTTCGGAGAGATTCTGGGTGAAAAGAAAAAAATTTTTTAAAAAAGTGCTTGACAAATCGGAAAAGCTGTGGTATAATAAATAAGTCGTTGAGGGGCAACGTAAAAACCTCAATACTTAGAAATGGACAGGTGGCTGAGCTGGTCTAAGGCGCACGATTGGAAATCGTGTAACGATTAAACCCGTTCGAGGGTTCGAATCCCTCCCTGTCCGCCAGTTGAGTGCCTCGACACGCTTTTTCGCGCGTTGAGGCACTTTTGCTTTTTCTGATTATTATGTCAGAAGCCCGCCGGCGTGGCTGGCGATTTTCCGGCGCTGTCTGAATGACGCAGCCGAAAGCCATGGAGGTAAACAGATGGGAGCACACAATTTTGAATACAGCGAGGTACTGAAGTTGAAAGCAGCGTGTGCGGAGCATTACCCCGACCACGTTCATTTCCACGATGGCTGCGGCGGGCAGTACTTCTCACTGGACGAACAGAACGACCGCCTGCGGGAATATATCTGCGGGTATTTCGCGGAGCTTGGGCTGGCGGCGGACTTCACCGGGGACGGGCTTGTTTTTACCGTCAGAAGCGGGAAATGACCGCCTGTTTGCGTGGCTAACTAAATTTTCATATTTTGCTGCCGATATATTATGAGGTCTGTAATATACCGGCAGCTTTTTTTGACGTTTTTTCTGTGTAAAAATGAAAAAAATCACAAATCTATTGACTTAAAGCGGAAAATATTATATAATTATACTATGTATAACTGTGCTTTCCGGAGGTAATGGGTATGAAGCTTAAACATAGAATTTCGGCGGCTCTCACTGCACTGGCGCTTATCTTCACACTGACAGATTCGTCTGCGCTTGGTGGGATATTCAGCGCTGCTGCAAGGGCGTTTGCGTCATTTTCTGATATTGAATTTGACACAAATGATACAAATGGTATATCACAATTCTGTGCTGACGCGCCCAAGGCCAACGAGTTATTTTATTATTATGATCTGTCTGATATAAATCAGATAACGTCGTTGGGAAGAAACGGGTACTTTTCTGATTTTACCATGACCTGGTACGATTCCAATGGTGATAAGGTTCAGAGTGATAAAGCTGGATATAATAAAGAATACTCCATGAAAATGGTGTTCAAAAAAAATCTGAATAAGGTCTTTCCTGAAGTTATTAATATCGTGTATCAGGATTCAGAGAAAAAGGTGTGCACTGTTCCAACTGTTATCGATGACGAACAGAATACCATCACCGCCACCTTTTACTTTTCTGCGACAATTAAGCCAGAGCCGGTAAGCGCTGTTTTTGAAGATGGTCAGTACATACAGTTCGTCAATCATGTTTCAGGAATGAAATATCTGTGCCACACAACCAAGAAAAGCATCATAGATTCGCTTCCGCAGACAGCACTTATCTATTCGCAGGATGATGAAGTAACTACCACCGCAGATATTATCTGGGCTACAAAGAGCGGTCTGGGAGAAAACGACTATACTTTTGAAAAAACAAG
>JBJFGA010000202.1:0-12119 GCA_051892275.1 Oscillospiraceae bacterium
ACGAGCGTCCCAGAAGTTATTCCTTCATCTGATCACCTCCTCCACAACGGTATAATATACATTTGTGGAGTGCGGCTTTTCGGGCGAACATGGGATTAAATAAACCAAATAGGAGAGTGTTTTTATGCTTAACAATACTAAAGATGTACTGACGCTAAAGGAGTTACAGGAGTTGCTGCACATAGGAAAAAACACCGCCCTGCGGTTGGTGCAGAGCGGTGAGATTGAGGCTTTTAGGGTGGGGAATAGGTGGAGAGTGGTGAAGGAAAGTGTTGCAAAGTATGTATTACGCTGTTAACGCAAACATCTTGTGCAATCTACCGAATAGATTGTCTGAATATGGTTAATTGTCAATTGCAGCTATATTGCACGCCATTCTCTTCCATATAGCTCTCCGCAACAGAGCCGGTCGCAACCACAGCATTGAGTGACTTGCAACCGCTAAATGCGCAGTCACCAATCTCGCAGACAGTATCAGGAACAGTCACACTTTCGAGGTTACGACAACCGCTGAAAGCAAATTCTCCGATGCACCTTGTGCCGTAGGGAATCACTATCTCGGTTAATCCTTTACAGCCTGAAAAAGCATATTCGCCTATTCTTTCCAGATTGTCCGGCAAAACAAGCTCGGTTATTTCAGAGTGTCCCTTAAATACCATATCGGCAATCTCAACGACGCAATTCGGAACAGTAACCTCGGTCTCATTTCCGGTATACGCTGTAAGAACTCCGTCCTCTACGGTGAAATCGTCTGAATAGTCATCGCTGTTGCAGCAATACTCAATATCGTTGTCTATTGCATATTGCTCCGCATACGAACCTGACGTTACCGTCAACACAAGCTGTCCGCAGCCTGTAAATGCGTCCTCGCCGATAGTATTGACGCTCTCAGGCAGCACAAGTGACTCAAGCAACTTGCACCCGCTGAAAGCAAACTCGCCTATCTCCTCGACAGAATCGGGAATGTTTATCCAATTCAACTGCTTACAGCCGCTGAACGCATACTCGTCTATTTTGGTCAGGCTGTCGGGCAGAGTAATGCTCTGTATATCCTTTTTACCGCTGAATGCGCTGTCACCTATTACCTCAACGCCGTATGGAACAGTGATATCTGTATCCGAACCGGCATAGCTCGTCAGAATGCCGTCAATTATTTCAAAATCGGACGGGTATTCGTTTCCGTTGGGGGTGTCGTAGGTTTCCGTTTCTTCAGGTGCTTCGTCCGAGTATTCATATACACGGCCGAACATAATGCAGTAAATTGCGGCATCAGACCCGTGCGGAACATAGAATGTAATATGCCCACCGTCAGGAAGTTCATCATCGCTTTCAAATGCGTCACCCGCGATATTATAAAAACATATACTGCTGGGCAAATGCACTTCTCTCAATTCAGAACCATAGGCAATGGTACTGCCAATGGAATACAGCCCCTCCGGGAAAACCAATTTCCTTATTGGCGAATTCCTGAATGCATCATCACAAACACATACCACAGCCTCCATATTGACGGAGGCCAAATTATCGCAGTATGAAAATGCGCATGAACCTATATATACTAATTTGCCCTTTAGGTCAACACGCTCTAAAAGTTTGCAATCATAAAATGCATTTCCCTCAATAGTTTTCAGATCGTCCGGAAAATCAATCTCGGAAAGATACTTGTTACGGTAAAACGCATATTCTCCAATAACCTCTACCGTTGAGGGTATCTTGTAGGAACTGCTTGTATTCCCGAGAGGATAAGCTACAAGCTTCTTTCCGCCGTCAGCAAAAAGTACGCCGTTTCTGGAGAAGTAGGTTTGGTTGCCGGCTGCAACACGAATCTCTGATAAATGACTACACCAATTAAAAGCTTGTGCAGTAATGCTTGTCACATTAACAGGCAACGTAATATTTGTGATTGAACAACCAATAAAAGCGTCATTTCTAATTATCTGCAAAGAATCGGGAAGCTCAATCTCTGTCAGATTACTGTTCCAATTAAATGCACGTTCGCCTATTTCAATTACACCATCGGGCACACGATAGTAGCTGTCTTTTCTGCCATAGGGATATTCAATAAGTCTGGTACCATCACGGCTGAACAGAACGCCGTCTATATCCTTAAAGCTCGGGTTATCGCTGTCTACTTCAAACGATACCACATCTGCCGAATCTACTATAGTACAAGCATACCAAGAAGAACGCTCAATGCTTGTGATGCTTGCAGGGATAAAGACCGTGATTTCTTCCGCAGGACAATGTTCATTATCAAAAGAATCTTCTGCGATACTGTCTTCTTCGTCAAGCTCAATATACTGCTCTCTTGACCATACTTTCTTTATAACAGTTTTCGTATCATATTCATGAGTTTGACAAAATGTATCCATTGACGTATACGGTTTATGGCTTTCTTGTGCAAATTGTTCTGCATAAGAGCCTCTATATACCTTGAAAGACACATTTGGGCATCCTCGGAAAGCGTTGTATGCAATCTCCCTTATACTCGGTGGCAAATAAAGCTCTGTCAGTGAAGAACAGTTTCTGAATGCGCGCTCTCCGATCACCTCCACAAATTGTGACATATAGGTGTCCATTTTCTCGCATTCATCAAATGCAAGCCTACCTATTTCTGTCACGGTGTCGGGAATATCTATCCATGTCATGTTCTTGCATCCTGCAAAAGCCCTTTCACCAATGTAATTTACTCCATCGGGCAGTGTCATTTCTTCTATTTCCTTACAGCCTGAAAAAGCACCAAACTCAATTCTCCTAACATTACGCAGGTCTATGCTTCGAATTTCTGCGCCCGAAAAAGCATTTTCTCCTACTACTGTCACGCTCTTTATCAGCCTACCGTTTACCATATCTCTGCCGGCGGGATACAAAAGCAGTGTACTCTTATCCTGATTATACAGAATACCGTCCCATGATAAGTACTTTTCATTTTCCGGATCAATATTTATCATCCTAAGAGAATTACAGCTTCCAAAAGCGCAAAATCCAATGTCCTCAATATTCTTTGATATATCAATACTTGTCAGACTTGTACAATACCCGAAAGCAAAGACGTCAATAGTTTTCAGCCAATATGGTAACTCATAAATAACCAGTTCCTCACAGCCGAAAAAAGCGTTCTCTCCAATATATTCTACACTATCTGGCAGCTCTATACTCTCCAAACTTTCGCAGAATTCAAACGCACTTTTCCCAATCGACGTAACCGATTCGGGCACATAGACATACCGTATAAAATCCGCCTCTCTGAAAGCTGCTTCGCCTATCTCCGTCACTCCGTCAGGGATATATACATACTCGTCTGAACCATTGTATTTCACAAGAACGCCGTTTTGAATGTCAAAATCTCTCATATTGTCCTCCAATGTTATAAATAAAGGATATCCCTGATGGCGATATCCTTCCTCTATTGGTTGTTACTCACTATCATTCAGGTTCAATTATGTAACGGAAACCATTGTCAATTGCGAATTGTAAAGCAAATGAATCGTCAGGGACATGAAGTGTTAAGTTCTGACCGTAAGTAAATGAGTCCTCTGCTATCTCAGATATATTGCTTGATAGGTATACATCTTCAAGGCTATCGCAGGAAACGAAAGCACCCAATCTTATTCTTGTCACGCTACTAGGAATAGTAATTGATTTCAGACTTTCGCAATAATAGAAAGTACATTCGCTAATTTGTTCGATACTATTAGGAATTTCAATAGATGTCAGACTTGTGCAGCTACAGAAAGCACTTCGACTAATTTGTTTGACACTATCAGGTATTTTAATATATTCCAAGCTTTCACAGCAATCAAAAGCATATTCACCAATTGCCGTTACTCCATCGGGTATCACAATGCTCTTCAAACTTATACAATAAGTAAATACACATCCTTCAATAGTCTTAAGGTTTTTAGAGATAATTGCTGTCTCTAACTTCTCACAATTCTCGAATACACCTTCTCCCAAATATGTCACGCTATTTGGAACAAGAATTTCAGAAATACTTGTGTAAGCAAAAGCGTACTCGGCAATAAAACTAACGCTGTTTGGGATAACAATTGACTCCAGTGAAGAGTATTCAAATGCATGACCTCCTATAAAAAGAACGCTGTCAGGAATATCCACAGATTTTAATGTACACCCCCCAAACGCACTGGCACCAATATAAGTAACAGTGTCAGGAATAATAACCGAATTAACACTTCCACAACCATCAAAAGCCTCATCACCAATCTGTGTAATTCCATGCGGAATAACAACATCAGTTTCGTCGCCTATAAACTTCTTCAGAATGGTATGCTTGCCCCTCTTTTCAATCTCAAAGCTACTCCACGGCGTTTCGTCTGTTTTCTTTGCGAGATTTACCTCGCCGGACACTTTTGTGCCACAGAGATGGCAGAACATAGCGTCAGTTGGCAGTTCCGTTCCGCATTCGCTGCATACTTTTTTAATAATCTGCTTTGCTCCGCAGTAGTTGCAGAACATTGAGCCGTCGGAAAGCATTTTACCGCAGTTTGTACAGTTCATACTACTTCTCCTGTATCATTATATCTCCCCAGCCGAATCCGATATCTTCTTTCCCTTATCGAATATCGTCTGAACGAGGTTTTCGTCAATACCATAGCTACGCAGCTTGTCGTGCGCAGTATCTTTCATATCGTCCGTCATTGCAAACTGGGACAGAGCGGCAGCAGCGCCGTTTATGACAAGCTCCGGAGACTTCGCAAATATACCGCCGATTGTCATAGCGCCCGCCTTTGCTCCATCAGCAACCTTCTTTCTCCGAAGTGAATACGGGTCGTATGCCGCCATCTCCTGCGCGCGGCGAACCAGCCTGTCCCGGTCGATACTCGGGAAATCCACAAAGATATCCTTTACCATTCCCTGCGCTATTTTCAGATACTTGATTTGGTCGGTAGCAATTATGTCATATCTTTCACGGTTGTTTTCGTAAAGCTCGTTTGCATAGCCGCCCGAGTAACCCAGATAGCTGTAAAAATCCATAAGCTGCTGACGAGCGGCGTCATTCTCTGACAAATCGCCGTACTTCTGCGCTGCAATGGAGAACAGGAGATACGAAATATCTTCAAGGAACAAGCTATTGTCGCTTTCAAATATAGCCGGAGTATCAAGGTCGGCAACTGACCTTATTCCGGCACGAGATGTATTTGCTTGCAGCTTTCTCCGATTTGCGGCAGTTATCTGGAACGAATTGCGAATCTTATTAAGCTCAACCGCCGCGCGGGTCTGATTTCCTCCGGAGCCTGTAACCGCATAGCAGTACAGCACAGAATACACCTGCTTATACAGCTCATACTTGTCCATCTCGTTCGCCCATGTCTGTATTCCATGTGCGATAAACTTCACACCAAGCTCCGTTCCTGCCATAACCACAGCACCGGTCAGCAGGCGTTCCTTTTCAAGACGCTGCTTTTTATCCTCGGAGATGTAGATATTTCTCGTCATGAAGTTTTTGAATTTCCCGTACTTAGGGTCAAAATACTGCCCGTCATACTTGCGGCGCACTGCACTTTCCGCGACTGCTTCACCAAGCCGCTCCGCAAGGCGGTCTATTCCCTCGATATTGCTGCCGATAAGGTCGGCAATAACTCCATAAACCGAGTTGTTACGCGAGATTTCCAGAGCCTCCTGATGTATTCTTGACACGGCTACTGTATTTTCGGTAAAGCCATTTTCGCTTTTCAGAATATCCATGATTAACCCCTAATAAGTCTATTCAATTCTGCCTGATACTTGCTGCGCTGATCCTCGTAGTACGCTATCTCATCAGAATTGAGAACACTACCTAAGAAATCAGAACGCAAATCCGCTATTTTGCTGTTGCAGATAGAAATCTGGCTTTTGCAAAACTCAATCTTTTCCTGACGCTCCTGTTCTGCTTTCTTTTTGTTGCTTGCATTTATTGCCGAGCCAACAAGCGCAGCTGCTATACCTCCGGCAATAGCAACTCCTGCTCCAACAGTTGCCTTAGCGCTTTTATCTGCGCCTTCAATACCGCCGTGCTTTGAACCGTTTGCCATAGTTATTTCCTCCTGATTTATCCGAAATCTATATTGTCATAGTCATCAATGTCACAATAATCGCTGCTGATATCGTCCATTACGTCTGCCAGAATCTTGTTAGCTTCAAGCTGTTTTCTCATTCCAAGCCAGAATTCCTGCCTCTTATCCTCATCATAATCATGCATCAGCATAGCGTTAGGAATTACCGTTTCCTGCATAAACTGCTTGTAGCCCTCAAATACTGAATTTGCGGTTTCTCCCAGTTCAGCTGAAGCGCTCTCTAACAGATTTATCGCCTGATAAAGACTTGACACCGCCGCTTTAGCCAATACCGATTGCGTTGACAGCTTTTTCTTATTTATCGGAGCCTGAAGCTTAAATTGCCAATCGGAAAGGTCGTCAATACGACGTATTTCAGATATGTAATTCGTGATTTTACGCTGTAGGTTAGAAATTGCCGAGCGTGATTCTCTGACAGAATCTCTGAGCATTTCTTTTCTTGAGCTATCGTTAGCTTGATTTAATGCGTCTAGCAGGTAGTTTCTGGCATTATCCACCTTGCTGATAACATCGTCCAGATTTTCCTTCTGCAGATTACTGATTGAGTCAACAGAAGCGCAAAATTGAGCATAGTACGATTCTACGAAAAATCGTATAAAATTCTGCGGCTCGTTCAGCCGGTAATCTTGACAAAACCGTATAACATCGCTATCCGATGACAATATCGGTATTCTGACCTTTGAAATAACATCCATTGCGCTTAGCGCAGACGCACCGCCCTTTTCAACTGCACTACGGCTTAATATACCGGAGTCCACGGCTTTGTCCAACACTACCTGAAGAGCTTTTGCGGCTTGCTTTACTTCCATATTACACGCTCCTCAATTGATTTCAAATCTTCGGCAGCTTGCACTCAAAATCCGTGCAGCTTGCTATTCCTTTCATTTTCATGTTGTGCTTTCTTAGGCATTCATGAGAAACGCTCGAATCGTACTCCCAATAACCACCGGGCAATGGTCGTATTGCGGAGTTTGTCGGGTCATTCCAGTATTTGCAGAATGCGCACTTTCTAGCTGAACCCTTGGGGTTAAAAGTAGGTCCCAAAAAAATCCCCTCCTTTGACTGTTACTACTGTTTTATTATATCACTATTTCGTCATTTTTTCAATACCATTTATCGTTTTCGTCAATTTTAGATAAAATATTTCATAAAAAATGTATAATTATACTAGAGTATTATTGCCAAGAGAATGGAGGCGTTCAGATGACAATAGGCGAACGAATAGCCGCACGGCGGGAGGAACTCGGTCTTAAACAGTATCAGGTCGCCGAGCAGATAGGTGTAACAAAAACCACTATGAGCAAGTATGAGAACAATGTGAACATTCCGAACGCCGATATACTTGCTCGGCTTGCTATGGCGCTCCGGACTTCAGCCGACTATCTCTGCGGTATGACAGAAAACAGTGCGCCGCTCGGCGAAAAGTGGGTATGCACCGATTCGATCGACAGGTCGCTTATGCGGAATATCAAGCTGCTCAACCATGACAATCAGCTCCGCCTTGCCGAGCGTGCCGAGATATTATTGGAGCAGCAAAACAAGACCGCAGAATAATGTCCTACGGTCTTGTTTCAGCATATTTTAATGTGGACTTGGTATGCTGTCAACTGTTATTCCGCAGATATTCATTTTTTCAGAACTTGCAGGAATACTTTGGACAGGTGAAATTTGACTTAGTCTTCTTATTTGTCAGATAGCACTGACCAACAACATTCGGCTCATAGGAATAAAATGTACTGTTTGATCTTTTAACCGGATCGGGTCCGTTGCACGACCAGTATGTGCAGTAGGCACAAACGCCGCTCTTAGAATTAATGCTAAGTCCAGGCATACATATTCACCTCTTTTCATCATCAATATATTTCTACCGATTGATTTATCCTGCTGAAATATAAAGAATTTTGTTTACATCTATATTATAGCATGGTATTTAGTGAATTTGGTACACTGTCGGCGGACTTTGTAAACTACTTGTAACGCCCACAATCCTTGCAGAACGAAGCAGTCATCGGATTTATCCGCCCGCACTCCGGACATTCCCATTCTGCGGGAGCGCTGTCGTTTTTTTCATTCTGAGCGATTCTTTCGCTAACAGAACGTATCCTGCCAGCGTCGCTCATTTGCTTAACAGCCGGTCTGTTCACCACAGCAGGAGATTCCCTATCCGATTCACCGGAAATCCGTTTTTCCTGTATTTCAAGCAGCTCAGCGATACGCTCGTTTGCCGCTCTGTTCCGTGCGATATCCTCGAACATATACGCAGCACACGCCCACAGCGCATGAATAGTTTCGTTCATGATTGTGCCGACGATAAGTCCTAACACAACTATCACCGAACCGCCGTCAGAGGGTATCCACCCCCATTGAACCATTATCTTACTGAGCCAAACAGTAAGTATTATCGCAACGATTTCAAATACAATAACGCTGACCCACATTGAACGCTTGAAAGTAACGCGCCAGCTATCTCCCATACCCAGATCAATCTTCATCAGAATTACCCCCATAATCAAAATGACCGCAGGTTTATCCTACGGTCTGATTTTAACATATTTCGCCAATATTTTGGTACACTGACAGCGGACTATTACACCTTCACCAGAGGTACTTCATTGTTCTCTGACAGCAATATATCGCACTCGATTATGTTCATGCCATGCTGAAAAGCGTAGATCATTACTCCGTCCCGCTGTATGCGCGGGTAGAGCTGCGCCGCGCCGAGGTGCTTCAGAAACTCCTGCACCTCGTCAAAGGACATCTGAAACCCGAAGCCAAGCTGAATCAGCACGTCCCGGGTCAGATTCTTGCGCTTGCCGTCAAACAGCGAGTAGAAGTAGGACTTTTTCAGCCCGGAACGCCGCCATACATCTGCAAGTTTCATGCCGCGTTCTTTTGCAAGAGCGTGAAGATACTCCGACAAATTCAGGACATACTGCATATCTTGAATCTCCTCATACGCCTCTGCATAGGTCTTTTTATTTTTTAGCACCTCGATAATGTCGTCAGTGGAAAAGTTGTCAGACATACAGGCTCAGCATTCCTTTCAATGTGATAGTAAACAAATTATATCACTATCAAAAAGAATTCTGGTATACCTTCAGCGGACTTTACACCCTTACCAATGGTTCTTCGCCGTTTTCTTCCAGCAGAATATCGCACTCGATTATGTTCATGCCATGCTGAAAAGCGTAGATCATCACTCCGTCCCGCTGTATGCGCGGGTAGAGCTGCGCCGCGCCGAGGTGCTTCAAGAACTCCTGTACCTCGTCAAATGTCATCCGAAACCCGAATCCAAGCTGAATCAGCACGTCCCGAGTTGGATTTTCGCGCTTGCCGTCAAACAGCGAGTAAAAATAGGACTTTTTCAGCCCGGAACGCCGCATTACGTCCGACAGCCTCATGTCCTTTTGAGCCACGATACCGTTCAGATACTCCGACAAATTCACGGAATACTGCTCGTTCTTAATTTCCTCCTGCCCCTCGGCGTAGGAGGATTTCTTTTTCAGCACCTCAAGCAAATCACCGGTGGATTTCTGCTTAACCATAAACAATTCCCCTTTTCTTGACTTTTTCTGTGATTTATGTTACCATATATTCGACAAAAAATCAAGGGGCGGTGAGGAAAAATGTCCGGCGAAAAATACAAGATACTTCGGTCGCTGAATATGGCTGGTACAGTCACCCTTGTGGAAAGCGCCGCCGATGGCAGGAAATATGTGCTGAAAGAACTCACCGAGGAGAGCCTGCCGATATACCGCCGCATTTCGGAGCTTCCACCGCAGGAAAGCCTCATGCAGGTACACGAGATATTCAAGCAGGACGGCAACATCACCGCCGTGTGTGAATTCGCCAAAGGCAAGCCGCTTGACGAACTTCTTGATAGCGGCAGAATGTTCCCGATTGCGGAAATACGGCAGATAACAGCGCAGCTTTGCAGAGCGGCGGAACACCTCCACCAGCATGGAATTATCCACCGGGACATCACCCCGAAGAACATTATTCTTGACGAAAATCTGAACCTAAAGCTGATAGACTTTGACATCGCCCGGCAATACTCCGGGAATCGTGAGCAGGATACCACGCTTTACGGCACGGAGGGCTTCGCTCCGCCGGAACAGTACGGATTCCGGGAAACCCGCTTTACTGCGGACATCTACGCTATCGGCATGGTGTTGAAACTCCTGCTGAACGGCTGTCCGGACTGTTCCCCGGCGCAGGAAGTCCTGCTTCGTAAAATCGCCACGAAATGCACAAGGTTTGTCCCGGAAAAGCGTTACAGAAGCGTAGGAGCAGTGCGTCGGGCGGTAAGCCGCTCATGCTGGATTATTTCGGTGGGAATTTCTGCGGCTTCGGCGGCGGTTCTTTCTGGAATTATTGCGGCAGTTCTTATTTTACAGAATGTCAGCATGGACGTACCGCAAATAAGTGAGGTACAACAACTGCCGGAATCCTCTTTCGCTGAAACAATTGCTTCCAACACAGCCAAACCTACCACAACCGCAGTCACCGAGCCGCCCAAGCCGCAGGAGCTTCACACCTCCGACATGGACAACCCGAACAAAATCACCGTCACCACTGAAAGAAACGAGCGCGGTTATTATGAGGACGTTTGTGATTATGTATTTTACGACGACCCCGCAGTACACGGCGAATGGGGTTATTGCAGCACTATTCCGACAGAAGCGCTCACCCCGCTTATCACATCGAACTACATAAAGAACCACAAATCCAGCGGCGAAAATATCTTCTCTGCGCTGACTTTCAGCGATAACGGTGAAGCACGCTGTATTCTATCAGACGGCGAAGAAATGCCGTGCGATTCACGCTGGACTAACGGATTTCTGATTTGTGAATATGTTGAGGGAACGGCGGCGCAGCGGCTGTTTGAAGCCACGATTGACGGCGAGGAGTTCCTGTTTGTTGCGGTCAAGACCGGGGATTTCTCCCGAGAAAACAGGGTGGATTATTATGAGGTCTACACCCGTGCGGAATGAGGTGATCACGCTGGAATACCATTTCAGGTCGGTGCTGAAAAGCTCCGAAAAGGGCGATATTCAGCTTGTTGTCGGCGATGACAGCAGGCTGTACGTCCGCAGATACCGTGAAATTTCGCCGGAGCTGTTTCAGCGGTTGCAGAGCGTTTCCAGCCCGTATATCGAACGACTGACAGAGCGTTCCAGTAACGAAAACGGAGCATATTTCATCAGCGAATATATCGAGGGAACGCCCGCTTCTGACCGAACCTTTACCGAAAAAGAAGCATTGCGGGCGCTTCTGGAACTTTGCACCGCAATCAAGGCGCTCCACAAAGCCGGGATAATTCACCGTGACATCAAGCCCGCGAACATCATCTGCGGAGCTGACGGTCATATCCGGCTGATAGATTTCGACTCCGCACGGCTGGAAAAGACCTACCAGAGCCGGGATACCGAAATGCTCGGCACGGCTGGATTTGCGCCGCCGGAGCAATATGGCTTCACCCAGACCGACAGCCGCTCGGACATATATTCGTTCGGCGTGACTATGGGTGAAATGCTCGGCGACAGTGCGGACAAGCCAAAATTCCGGCGCATAATAAACCGCTGTACTCAGTTCGACCCTGAGCGGAGATATTTCGACATTAGTGCAGTCAGACGGGCGGTAAAGCGTGCGTCACGTCCGAATTTTGCACCGTTCGCTGTGGCGGGGGTGATTATTGCGGCGGGAATGGTGCTGTTCCTGCGGAGAGAGCCGCCACCTGCACCGCCGGGAATGGTAAGGCTCTCGGAAACGACAGAAACTGAATTCACAATTGAAAGCGCAAGCACCGCCGAAACCGAAACTCCCACCGCTGACCCGACAGAAGAACTCCCCACTGCCGAACCAACACAGGAGCAGCCCGTGGAAACAGAGGAACTCCCCACCAAACAAACAAGCCAAGAGCAGACCACAGAAACACCAGACCTCATCACAGCAGAACAGACAGAACCAATTCCCGAAATCACCGACCCTACCAAAGAGGAAATTATCTCACAGACTACCGAAAGTACAATGGAATATCTTCCC
>JBJFGA010000203.1:0-2945 GCA_051892275.1 Oscillospiraceae bacterium
CTGATTTGCAGTGCATACTAAATATAGGACGGACAAAAGCATACGAGCTTGTTACAACTGGCAAAATCAAAGCTTTCAGAATAGGGCGGGACTGGAAGATAACTGAAACTTCGTTAAAGGATTTTATAAATAACAGCAACAACAAAAACAGCTAATCTTTATTTTGATATTTATTAAACCTTTCTATTGAATACGATATTACAATAGGTTCATAAAAGAAAAGAATGAATTAAAAATTATACAGTGCGCCTGTTTGATTATATCTCGCTTGATAAAGCAACATAATCAACAGGGACAGCATACACGATTTCGATTCACTCTTTTCTCTGCTTAATACTTTCACTAACCTGTGGTGAGAAAGAAGCCTAACGGTTTATGAAATGCCGGCAAAAAAGCAGCGCCTCAAAATGGCGCTGCGAATCTATATGAAAAGCATAACCGCGGTCTGCTTGTTACAGTAATGTTTCTTCAAGACCGGGATATGTTTTCACTAGCTTGTAGAATGTCGTTTTCTTTAGACCAAGCGTTTTCATAGCTGCAACTGCGGTAATCTCGCCATTAAGCCAGGAACGGCAGACCTGTTCAAAGCCGGCTGGTGGCTCAATTTTGGGTCTGCCGAAATCTGCACCATTCTTCATGGCAATTTTGATTCCTTCTGCCTGTCTTGCATGAATTTTCCGCCGCTCTTTTTCGGCAGTGTAGGCAAGAAGCTCAAATACGATATTGCAGATAAGCGACTTCTCAAGGTCGGACTTATCCTTGGTATTAAGAACAGGAGTGTCGATAATAACGATGTCAACGCCCATTCGCTGTAACTCCTGCCACTCGTTCTTTATCGCCTCGTAATCTCTGCCGAGCCTGTCCATCTCCTTGATGACGAGCGTATCTCCCGAGCGCAAAATCTGTTGTTTCAGCATGATGTACCCTGCCCGCTGAAAATCCTTGCCCGACTGCTTATCGGTGATGATGTCGCGCTCATCCACACCGTAATGAACTAGCGCTTCTATCTGTCTGTCAAGATTTTGCTCCGAGCTGGATACTCTTGCATAACCAAAGGTTCTTCCCAAAGTTTTCACCCCCGTTCATAAAAGTACACTTTAACGGACATCGGAAAGCGCCACGGTTTTGCGTTCGGCAAACTCTGTTCAGCACTTTCCGGATATGTCCGTAATGTGTGAAAGGTTTCTGAACGCTCAGAACTCACCACAATAGTCGTATGCGCATTCGTTGAGAATCTCTGCAAGCGCCTGCTCAAATTCACCGGGCTGGTAGAGCATTTCCTCAATCTCCTCAACGAAATAGCCATAGCACAGAAGCAGGTCGATGTCCTCGCGATTAACGCCAATGCTGGCGGCGAAGTCTTTGAGTTGTTTCACGTCTTGTGGTTCGTGTTCGGCAGGGTCGGAATAATCCCAATAGCAGTTGCGGAGATAACGGTAGTCGAACGCGTACAGGTTTGAAGTGTCGAATAAGCCACGCTCCATTGCACCCGTGCTATCAATCTTTATTATGTCGCCACAGGTAGTCTGGATTTCCGTGTGCTCAAAGCGGAGAATCCGTAGTTCTGCGAGTGCGCGGTCGAGAATTGCTTCGGTGCTTGCGTAGATGTAGAAACCGTACTTTTCGTAGTGGTACAGAGCGAGAGGATTATCACCCTTGACGAGATAGAGATTGTTGCGGTCGTCCAGAATTGTAAACACAAAAGAACCCTCGACAAGTTCCGCCATCTCGCCGACGGATTTCATGTCGAGGGATTTTTGCTGTTCAAGCAACTGCACCGCTATGTAGCTGTCGGTCTTAATGGGCGTATTCGGGAGTTTCATCTGGGCGCGGAGCGTGAGGTCGTTGTGGAGTACGCCATTGTGGGCAAGGGCGAAATGCGTTCCATCCACCAAACCCGGAAATGGGTGGTTGTTGCGATTGTCGAGTTTGTTTCCCTGCGTAGCCATTCGGGTGTGACCCATAATTACATTCGCGTCCTCGCGGAGTTTCAGGTGAACATTGTGAGCGGCAAAGGGACGCTTGTAGATGGTGAGTTTACCGCGGGAGTTGTAGGCGAAACCTGTGGCGTCAGTTCCGCGTTCCTCGCATTCCTGTGAGAGTACGCGCAAGACCTTCTCGCGCTGCTTGGCGTTGAGAGTGTGATTGTAGTCGATTAAGCCAAATATTGCACACATATCAGTTATCCTCCTTGCTGTCAATCGGTGCGTTAACATAGAGCTGTCGCTCCTTGAGGTAGGTGATTAGCTCCGAGCAGGTTTCCTCATCAAGTCCGCTGACAAAATCCGTCCAACTAATCTTGGAAATCTCGCTGTCCGTGTAGGTCAGCGCCATGTCGCAGATACTATCTACCAATTCCAGCGTTGCAATGAGAGTATTATACTTGAGCGTGCCTCGGAACATTCTGAACTCGATTGTGCTCCAATTCGTGATATTCACGCAAGCGTAGCGCCCGTTGCAACCATTTTTAGCATCCTCGAGAATCTCTTTCGGGTTGTTCTTGTAGCCGTATCTCGCCGCCCAGCGATTCATCTGGTATTCGGTTCTGCGTGAGAATTTCAGCAGCTCATTCCAGTGGTGCTCGACAAAGTAAAGCACCCGGGAAATGCACTCATCTTGTGCTTCCCGGGTGTTACCGAATGCTGTTCTGTTGACGTGAATATGCAGTCCGCACGTCGAGGTTTTGTGGCTGCGGTAATACATGTGAATTGCCGACTCCATGAGTTCTGCCCACGGCATTTTGTTCTTGTGGTAGTGCAGGGTCATCGGGTGTGTGACAATCTCCATTCCGTCATTGAGCGAGCCGTCAGACTTTATGTAGATGTGTTCCGCAAGCCGGTTGCCGACACCCAGAAGCGTGTCCGCGTGATCGCTGTCCTTGCCGCCCTCATCGATTTCAAGTTCCACGCCGTAATAGCGCTTGCTGTCGCCAAAGAAGATGGGGT
>JBJFGA010000204.1:0-11978 GCA_051892275.1 Oscillospiraceae bacterium
TAATTACCGTTGACTCACAGAAGGGCAACGCGAATATCCTCGACCTTGTGGGTAACGAGGTCGCCTGTATCGATCACCACCCGACCTTTTGCCCGGCGGGCTACCAGTATAAGGATATCCGTATCGTTGGCAGCTGTGCCACGATAATCGCTGATTATTACATGTCATACAAGATGGACATGCCGCAGGACGTTGCCACGGCTCTGCTGTACGGTCTGAAGATGGACACAGCGGACTTCACCCGCGGCGTCACCGAGCTTGATATCGAGGTTTACCGCTACCTGTTCCCCAGGTCGGACAGCCAGCTTATACGCAGGTTCCAGTCCGGTGTTGTGCAGTATGACGAGCTGGAGGCCTTTGTTGACGCGATGAAGAATATCGACATATACAACGGCGTTGCATTCGCGTTCCTTAATTTCCAGTGCGCCGACGCATTCGTCGCCACGGTTTCCGACTTCATTCTGAACCTCGACGTTGTGAACTTTACGGTGGTTTATTCCCGCAAGGAAAAGGGCTTCAAGTTCTCGGTGCGTTCCGAGCTGGACGAGCTGAACGCCGGCACTATCGTTTCGCAGGCGCTCAAAGACGTCGGCAGCGGCGGTGGACACCGCTCCATGGCGGGCGGCTTTGCAGAGGAGAGCAAGCTGCTGGACATCAGCATAGAGTTCAACCGTGTTATCCAGAACCTGTTCCTTGATGTTATCGACAAGTACCGCCCGAAGGCGGCGGAGCCGAAGGAAGAGCCGGTAAAGGAGAGCCAGGACGTCATAGACCTTGAAAGCGCTCCGCAGACCGCTTCAAATCAATAAACACCCCGCCCGGTGGCTGGAAATGCCTCCGGGCTGATTTTTTTGCTAAACCGGTTGCATTTTAAACAGAAATGTGGTAAAATAAAGGTTGAAATATTTTAGCGGGCTTCCGCGAAAGGACGACAAAAATGAATATTGCAGTAGTTGGACTTGGACTTATCGGCGGCTCTTTCTGCAAGGCGCTGAAAGCTAATACATTCCACCATATTATGGGAATAGATACCGACAAGGAAACCATCAGAAAAGCGCTGGAGGCAGGCGCGATAGACGAGGAGATAGACGAGTCCCGGCTGGGCGAGGCGAACCTCACCATAATCGCGCTGTACCCCGTGCCCACGGTTGAGTTCGTAAAGCGTAACGCAGACCGCTTCAAGAAAGGCTCTATCGTCATTGACGTAGGCGGCGTAAAGGGCTTTGTGGTGCGCAACAGCGCTCCTGTGCTGGACGAAAAGGGCGTGTACTTCCTTGGCACTCACCCGATGGCAGGAACGGAGAACTCCGGCTTCGACTACTCCAGAGCGGACATGTTCACCAAGGCAAGCTATATCCTCACCCCCACCGAAACAACCCCGCAGATAGTCATAGACCTTGTGTCAACCCTCGGCAGCTGCATGGGCTTCGGGCAGGTGGTGCTTGCGACCCCGGAGCAGCATGACGCGAACATCGCCTACACCTCGCAGCTGGCGCATGTGGTTTCCAACGCGTATGTGAAAAGCCCGTCATTGTTCCGGGCGGACGGTTTCTCGGCGGGCAGCTTCCTCGACCTCACCCGTGTGGCAAAGCTGAACGAGGAGATGTGGTCCAGCCTGTTTCTCTGCAATAAGGAAGCGCTGCTGTTCGAGATAAACACCATCATCGACAAGCTGACGGAATACCGCGACGCAATGGTGAACGACGACAAGGCGACCCTCAAGGAGCTGCTGAAAGACGGCAGGGAATTAAAGGAAAAGAGCATGGAATTCTACGGGCAGGAGAAGCGCTGATGGCTGAAAAGCAGACTCCATCCATCGCATACATCGTGTCCCTGTGCGGGATAATGTGCGGTCTTGCGATAGTGCTGATGTTTTGTCTGGGCATGGTTCCGGGGTTCGAGTATGTCAGCCCTGCGGTCGCCGGGGTGCTCATCTGGGTAGTCCGGGAGCGGCTTGGGGTGAAGTACGGGCTGGTGAGCTTCGCCGCAGTGGGACTTCTCACCATGCTGTTCACCGCCAACTACGAAGCCAGCATGATGTTCGTTTTTCTGCTGGGGTACTATCCCATCGTCCGGCAGTATCTGATGAAGATAAATCCGGTGGTGCTGCGGGTTATCGCGAAGCTGGGGCTGTACGCTGTCGCGGCGGTAAGCTGCTATTTCGTGCTGATCTACCTGTTCGGTATGGCGCAGCTGCTGGAGGACATGGGTGAATTCGGGCAGTACGGGCAGTGGGTGCTGCTGGGGCTGGGCGCAGGTGCGTTTATTCTGTATGACGTGTTCCTCGGGCTGTTCTATCCGTTCTATGAGAAGATACTGAAGCCGAAGATATCAAAACGAATGAAGTGATTTTCCGGAGGTGGCAGATGGGACTGTCTTTTTCAAATTATAACATCAGGAGATCAGCCGCTGCAAAGCCGGAAAGAATTCTGGACGCATTGTGCCGGTATGCAAAAAGCCGCGGCTATATACCCTGCGAAGAAGCGGACGCGGACGTAGAAGCCGCCGTATATGCCCCGGAGGACAGCGGGTGGATATCCGTCTGGTCGGAGCTGATGTCGGCTGAAAACGGGTGTGATATGTCGTCAGCAGCCGCATGGCTTTCAAAGGTACTGAAAACAGATGTCCTCACCGCGATGTGCTGCGACAGTGATTTCATATTCCTTAACCTGATAAATACCCGGGACGGCGTAGACGCATGGGCGAACGTGGGTAATCTCTACTGTGAGCCGGAGCGCGAAACAGACATCGCTGCATGGAGCGGCAGAGTGAAAGACCTGCAAAGGTTTGAAGCGGATCTGAACGAAGACGGGGTGTTCGCTGAGGACTTCATGTACACCCTTGACGAGCAGCTTGGTCTGCCGGGGGAGCAGGGCTGCTTTGATCAGTACAGTGCAAAAGACCTGTCCGAAAACGACAGCGTGACAAGGCTGTTTTTTTCCCTCCCCGATAAAGCGGCAGACAATGATCTGCCGTGGCTTGAAATAAAGAGCTTCGGGCTTATGCCTTGTAAAAAAGATGAAACCATGAAGCAGACTGCACTCAACAAGGGCGGCGCTTCAAAGGGGCTTGCGGTGGCATTTACCGGCGTTTACGTCCGTAATGACGAGATCACTTTTTCTGATGTTAAGCTGGAATATATCGAAAATGGCAAGTGGGTAATTGTTCCGATAACGCTAAAAAAATACCAAATGGTTGACGGCGGGTATATGTACTACTGGGAGGACAAGGAATTTCCAATTCCTCCTGCGGTAAATCCGGAGCTGCCTATGAAAAAGCTCATGGAAAAGGAATTTTACAGCTCCTTCGGAGTGAGGTTCACGCCCCACGGCGATCCCCGGAAAATGCTTGATATAAGGCTTCAATTCATGCCGCTTGAAAACCCTAAGGGTCAGGCGGTGTGGTATGTGTATAAATTAAGTAAGACAAAGGCTGCTTTCATTGAGGATCACAATAATGGTTCCGGAAAGTATACGGGTATACTGAACCCTGACGATTTCGATTTAGATTAATTGAAGATAGTAAAGGAGATAACATTATGTCAGAAAGAATCCCCCAGCGGCAGGACGTTCCCGCCGAGCAGAAATGGGCGATAGAGGATATTTACCCCACCGATGAAGCGTGGGAGCAGGACTTCACCGCAGCGAAGAAAATGCCGGAGCAGATAGCGTCATATAAGGGACTGTTGTCCACCGATTCCGCGAAGCTGCTGGAATACCTCAAAGCAGACGATGATATGACGGTAGTCCTCGACAAACTGATAAACTACGCCCAGCGCAAAAACGACGAGGACACCCGGGAATCCAGGTATCAGGACATGGTGAGCCGGCTTGAAATGCTGTTTGTGGAGCTTTCCGGCGCGGGTGCTTATGTCACCCCGGAGCTGCTTTCCATTCCCGATGAAACCATGGAGCGCTTCTACAAGGAGCAGCCGGAAATGGAGCTTTACCGCCTGTGCATTGACAGGGTGCGCCGCAGAAAAGCGCATATCCTGTCCGAAGCGGAGGAGCGAATTATGGCGCTGACCGGGGAAATGACCGGCTCCCCGGACAACATCTTCTCAATGTTCAATGACGCCGACCTGAAATTCCCGGACGCTATCGACAAGGACGGGAACGCTCATCAGGTGACCCACGGCAGCTATATCCCGCTCATGCACTCCAACGACCGCGAACTGCGCAAGTCCGCATTCCAGAGCCTTTACGGTGTGTACGAGAGCTTCAAGAACACCTCGGCGGCGGTGCTGGCTTCTCAGGTGAAGTGTCTCACTTTCCGCGCAAGAGCCAGAAAGTACGACAACTCCTTGCAGGCGGCGCTGGACGGCAACGAAGTCCCGGTGGAGGTTTACAAGCAGCTTATCGAGGCAGTCCACGAGAACATGCCGTATATGTACAAGTACGTCAAGCTGCGCAAGAAGCTGCTCGGAGTTGAGGAGCTTCACGCCTACGACCTTTATGCGCCGATAGTAAGCGACATCGAGGTGAAGATACCCTTTGAGCAGGCGAAGCAGGAGGTCTACGACTCTCTTGCACCTATGGGGGAGGATTACCGCGCCATCTTCCGCGAGGGTATCGACAACCGCTGGATAGACATCTACGAGAACGAGGGCAAGCGCAGCGGCGCGTATTCCGCAGGCGCGCGGGTACACCCCTACGTCCTGCTGAACCACAAGGACACCCTCGACAGTGAGTTCACGCTGGCTCATGAAATGGGTCACGCGATACACTCCTACCTCTCCAACAAGAACCAGCCGGTGTGCTATGCGGACTACGTCATTTTCGTAGCGGAGGTTGCTTCCACCTGCAACGAGAGCCTGCTCATGCAGCACCTGCTGAAAATAACCGACGATAAGAAGCGCCGCGCGTACCTCATAAACTACTTCCTGGAGCAGTTCCGCACAACTCTTTACCGCCAGACCATGTTCGCGGAGTTCGAGCTGAAGATAAACGAGATGGCGGAGAACGGCGAGAGCCTTACCGCAGAGGTGCTGTGCGACCTCTACCACAAGCTGAACGTCCTGTATTACGGCGAGGACATAATCATCGACAAGGAGCTTGACATGGAGTGGGCGAGAATACCGCACTTCTACTACAACTATTATGTGTACCAGTACGCCACCGGCTTCTCTGCGGCGATAGCGTTAAGCCAGCGTATCCTTAAAGAAGGCGACCCGGCGGTGAAGGACTACATCGGATTTCTTAGCGGCGGCTGCTCCAAAGACCCGATCTCGCTGCTTAAGGGCGCGGGCGTGGACATGACCTCCACAAAGCCGGTGACAGAAGCGCTGAAGCTGTTCGGCGAGCTTATCGATGAGATGGAAGAACTTATGCGCTGACGGAGGTGCTATGCTTACCACTTTAAAGGACGACTTGTACAGCCCGTATATCACCATGCTGTCCGGCGAGAACCCGCTTGTCTGCCTTGACAACCGCTTCTGTGTTGTCCGGGCGGAGGAGAAGTTCCAGCCCGGAGAGCGGCTGCTTGACTACATCACAGAAACCGTACCGGAGCCGCTTAGCGTTGTGATGGAAACGGCGCTGTACCACGGCGAGAGGTTCTGCTGCTGCCGGATATATCCGATAAAGAATGACCTCGGCGAGAGCGTCGCGTATATCTGCGAGCTTATCTCGGCGGAGTCCGCGCGGCGCATTTCCGAGCGCACCGAAGCGCCGTCTGACGCGCTGCCGCTGTACAATGCGGTGGAGATGAACCTGTCCTCTGTCTGGCGCAGTGCCGCGGCTCTGCGGGAGCAATTGCACGCGCAAAACAGCTTCGCCGGGCTGCCGCAGATCACCGCGATAGAGAGCGCGGTGTCGAACATTTCCGCGGCGTTCGGGAATGCATTCCATTATGCGGATATGCTGTACAACAGCCAGAAATTCGCCCCGGTGGACGCAGGAGCGCTCTGCCGGACGCTGGTGCAGCGCTGCAACGCCGCCCTCGCCAAATGTGGGCGCAGAGTGGAGGCGGTCATAGAGCCGGAGGATCTCACCATCTACGCGGACAGCCGCCGGGCGGTGGTTGCGCTGGTAAACGCGGTGCAGAACGCACTTCTGTACTCACCGCAGGACAGCGAGCCGATACTCGCGGCGTACCGCAAAGAGGAGCGCGGGCGATGGTTCGTTGAAATTCGTATCACCAACGAGAACAGCATGTTCACCAGCCGGGATTTCAGTGACGGCACCGAGGTGAATTTCAGTTACCAGCGGCTGGGCTATGGCATTCCGCTCATAAAGCGGTTCGCTTCAGTAAGCGGCGGCAGGTTTTCAATGCAGGACGAGAACGGCAGGGTGATAGTCACCATCACGCTCCCCGCGGCGCAGGAACCAGCTTCGGATATCATCACCATGCGAAGCTCGCTGGAGCGTCATTACGATGCGGGCGTTCCGGACTTCACCGACGTGATGATGAGAGAGGTCGTGCTGTTCTTCGGCGAAAAAACCGGGGAAAAGGCATGATTTTTTCAGCGGCTTTTCACAGCGCCGTCATAATTGTGATGTAGAATTATTTTATCGGGATGATCCGGCGTTCTCATATATTATTGAGAACGCCAGATTTTAACACAAAAAACCATTATGAAAGAAAATTATCAGGAGATGAAGCTATGTACAGGATCTTGGTTGTTGACGATGAGCAGAATATCCGCGAGGTTATAAAAGAGTACGCGGAGTTTGAGGGTCATGAGGTCGAGGAAGCCTGCGACGGAATGCAGGCTGTCGAAATGGTGAAGAACAACGACTACGACATCATCATCATGGACGTCATGATGCCGCGCCTTGATGGCTATTCCGCCTGCAAGGAGATACGCAAGATAAAGCAGATACCGGTGATGATGCTTTCCGCCCGGGGCGAGGAGTACGACAAGCTGTTCGGCTTTGAGATAGGCGTTGACGACTATGTGGTCAAGCCCTTCTCCCCGAAAGAGGTCATGGCGCGGGTGAACGCTATCGTTAAGCGCAACCAGACTCCCCAGAAGCCTGCAGAAGCCGCTCCCGAGACCGCAAAGTTCGGCGGACTGGAGATAAACTTCACCTCCCGTGACGTGTATATCGATGGTGTAAAGGCGAACCTCACCCCGAAGGAGTACGACCTGCTGTTCTACCTTGTGCGCAACAAGAACATCGCGCTGACCCGCAACAAGCTGCTGGAGGAAGTGTGGGGCTACGACTTTTTCGGCGACGACCGCACCATCGACACCCATATCAAGATGCTGCGCAACAATCTCGGTCCGTATCGCAACTATATCGTAACTCTGCGCGGTATGGGCTATAAGTTCGAGGCTAATGATGAAGTTTCTCCGAAGCATTAAATTCAATGTCTGGGTGAGGTTTGAGGCGATAGTTCTTGCCATGCTGATGTTCACCTATGTCTTTCTGGTCGTGCTGTTTCCGACATTCTATGAATGGATGAAAACCTACGAGATAGCGGAAGCAATGGCTTACATCAGGACAAGCTGGAGCGTCAGCGAGAGCAATTTCAGCAACGTCGTCAGCGGCATCGCCCGGAAGAATAAAATGTACATCGAGATAACCACGCCGTACTATACCGGCTATGTGGACTACCTCGGCGGAAGCCAGTCGCTGTCGCAGCTGTCGAAAAAGGAGTACCAGCAGGCTGCGCTGAATTCCGACAGCGGCGTGTACTACGAGCAGTTCCGTGACGAGCGCGAGAACAACACCGTGCTAACCATGTGCACTTATATCGGCTCGAAGTCCGACCCGGAAGCGTTTATATTTATTTGCAGCTATGTGCAGCCAGTGGGCACCACCGTAGCGATATTCCAGCGTCAGTTTCTGTTCGTATCGCTGATAATGATGATGATAACGCTGTTCGTGTCGGTGTTCTTCGCGAACAGGATAACCAACCCGATCATCAACATCAACAAGCACGCGAAGGAATTGCCACACGGCAAGTTTGACGCGCAGATAGACGAGCATGACTTCAACGAGATAAAGCAGCTTGCCGGAACGCTGCAAGACGCGTCAAAGGAGATCGCGAAGTCAGACGACCTGCGCCGTGAACTGATGGCGAACATCTCCCACGACCTGCGCACGCCGCTCACCATGATAAAGGCGTATGCCGAGATGATACGGGATATCTCCGGCGACAACCCCGAGAAGCGGGAGCGGCATTTAAAGGTCATCATCGATGAAACAGACCGGCTTTCCTCGCTGGTAAATGACATTCTCGACCTGTCGAAGCTTCAGGCGGGAGTTACCGAGATGAATATGTCGCTTTTCAAAATCTCCGAGGAGCTGCACGGGGTAATATCGCGGTTCGATATCCTGCGGGACAACGACGGTATCATCATTGAACTTCATGCGGAGGACGGAATAGTGATCAGCGCGGACATAACCAAGCTGGAGCAGGTCATATTCAATCTGATAAACAACGCGGTCACATATACCGGGGACGACAACACGGTGATAGTCCGGCTGTTCCGCAAGCAGCCGGGGCTTGTACGGTTTGAGGTGATAGACCACGGCGACGGTATCGCGCCTGAGAACCTGCCGTATATCTGGGACAGATACTACCGCGTCAGCGAGCGCAACAAGACCCACAAGCGCGCGAAAATGGGCAGCGGTATCGGGCTGTCCATCGTAAAGAGCGTGCTGGAGCAGCATGGGTTCGCCTTCGGCGCGGACAGCACCGTGGGACAGGGCAGCACCTTCTGGTTTGAAGCCCCGGAGTACTATGAGCAGCCCGAGCCGGAGCCAGCCCCCCAGAAGCAGTCCATGCGCATTATCCGAAGACAGAACAACACAGACAACCCGAATTAAATCAAATGTACCTCAGAACCTCTTTCTCCTCCCCGTTCTCAATGTACACCCGCGGCACTCTTGTACCGACGCTGCACAGAAGCTCGTAGCATATCGTGCCGATAAGGTCAGCCGCGTGGTCAACCGAGCAGCCGCCAGAGGTTTCGTCAGAGAAAACGGTGACTATATCGCCGACCTTCGCCTCCGGGATATCGGAGATGTCAACCAGGGTCTGGTCCATACATATCCTACCGCAGACCGGTGCGGGTTTTCCGTGGATAAGCACGTTCCACTGCCCGGACAGCCGCCGGTTGAAGCCGTCCGCATAGCCGCAGGGTATAAGCGCCAGACGGGTGTCCTTTCCGGCAGTGAAGGTACGGCCGTAGCTCACCGTGTCGCCGGGTCGTATCGTTTTTATCTGGCTAATCACCGACTTCATGCTGAACACCGATTTAATGCCCTCCGGCAGCGGGTACTCCGAGTTGGGGCGGTGTCCGTACATCACGATACCCGCACGGACGTAGTCTGCGTCAAAGTCCTTGTGGAACAGTATTCCGCCGCTGTTCTGGCAGTGCATGGACAGCTTTCTGCTGCGGCAGATATCCGCCAGCCGCGTGTACTGCTGCTGCGTGAACTCCATGTCGCATTCTTCCAGCGAATCCGCCACCGCGAAATGTGTGTACCCCGCAAGTACCGAAAGACCTTGCAGCGACAGTATCTCGTCCGCTTCTTCGGCGGTGGTTATTCCCACCCGGGACATTCCGGTGTCGAACTTGATATGCACCGGAACTTTCACTCCGGCGTTCACCGCGCTCTCGGACAGCTCCCGGGCGTATTCTGTGCTTCCCACCGTGAATATGTAGTTCTTGTCAAGGTTTTCCAGCACCAGCGGGATATCGCAGTAGCCGAAAAGCAGGATATCTCCCTGCACCCCGGCGGCGGTGAGGTTCTGCGCCTCCCAGAGGTTGGACACCGCGAAACGGCGGATCCCGCAGCCGTTCAGCGCCAGCGCGGTCTCAGCGTCACCGTGACCGTAGGCGTTTGCCTTTACTATCGCGATAATGTCCTTTTCGCCGGAATACCGCCGTATCACCCGGATATTCTCCGCGAGAACGTCAAGGTTTATCTCCGCCCATGTTCTATGATAAAAATTCTTCATGTTCGCTCCTTAATGTGTTGAAATTTCAGAAAAAGTGTGGTATAATAGTATCGGTATTGTTATGCCGCATATCTCTGATTATTTTTAACACCTTGTATATTATATTACTAATCCCGCAAAAAATCAATACTTTATAGTAAGTTTTTTGCACCTGCACACGAAAGGTTTTCAATATGGCTGTACGCAGAAAAAGTAACTGGTATATCTATCTCATAGCGTTCGGGGTGACCCTTGCGCTGATAATCATGGCGATAATATCGTTTCAGGACTTCCTGTTCCCGAAGAGCGCCGAGACCGGGCTTACATCAGACGGCGAGCTTTCCGGGGATTTTGTGCCGGATGCGGGCATGAACATTGCGGTTATGACCATGGTGTCGGACGGCGCGAACGACATGCCGGAGCTGTTCATTGTCGCGGCTTATAATGCGGTGGACAACCGGCTGAACTTCATTCCGGTGAACAATGGGATTGCGCTCACCGCCACCGGACGTACACTGCCGAACATCTACGCTGCGCAGGGCGGCGACGGCGTTTTAAAGGCGGTCTCCGACCAGATTGGGATACCGATAGACTGCTACATCAGGTTCGACCGGTCAAGCCTTATCAGTTTCATCTCGACCTACGGCAATGTTGAGTACGACGTGGCGAAAACGCTGCTCATAGACGACGGCGGCGAGGTGGAAGCTATAAACTCCGGCAAGCAGATGTTCACCTCCGAGATGATTTATCGTTATCTGATGTTCGCGGATTTCGGCGAGGGCGAGTCCTACCGCTACAACATGATATGCTCGCTGCTTATCGAACTTGCGAACCAGAACGTTTCCTATATCGACAGCTCTCTGCTGGACTCTTACGCCGCAGAGATAATGAACAACAACGAGACCAACCTCACCGAGGAGATGTACCTCTCCCGCAAGGCGGCTATGCTGAACACCGTGAAGTACGGCATAAACCCTGCGGAGTACTACGTCCCCTACGGCGAATACGGCGAGGACGGCAGCTTTACCATTTCGGAGAACTCCGTTACCTCTATCCGCCAGAAGTACGGTCAGGAATAAGGAGAAAAAATGGACGAGAGAATTCAGCGCACAATGGACGCGCTCCAGAGGAACAACATCAAGCCGTTTTTCGCAGAGAACCGGGAGCAGCTTTTTGACATCGTTCGGGAACTGGTGAAGGGTGACAGGCTCATCACCGCCGGCGGCTCGGTAACGCTGGAGGAAAGCGGTGTGAAGGCTCTGCTGATGGAAGAGTTCAAGGGTATTTACCTTGACCGTTCCGAGGGCAAGACCCCGGACGAGGTGGAGGATATCCTGCACAAGGCATTCGTTTCGGACACTTTCTTCGCAAGCTCCAACGCGGTCACCGAGGACGGCGAGCTGTACAACATTGACGGACGCGGCAACCGTGTTTCAGCAATGATATACGGTCCGAAGCAGGTGGTTCTCGTTGTGGGAACAAACAAGATAGTAAAGGACATGGACGAGGCTGTAAAGCGGGTGGAGCAGGTCGCTGCGCCGAAGAACACACAGCGGCTGCACTGCGGCACTCCCTGCGAAACCACCGGAAGCTGCGCTCACTGCCGCAGCAAAGGACGTATCTGCTGTTCCTATGTCAGAATGGGTCAGCAGCGCGTTCCGGACAGGATTAAGGTGATCATAGTCAATGAAATGCTTGGCTATTGACGGAAAGGATACATAATATGGCTGTTTTAAAGTTAAAAGCGCCCTGCAAGGACTACATCTGGGGCGGCAACAGACTGCGCGAGGAGTACGGCAAGGAGCTTGACTCCGACAAGATCGCCGAAAGCTGGGAGCTTTCCTGCCACAAGGACGGACAGAGCGTTATCATTGGCGGCGAGTTTGACGGAAAGGCGCTTTCCGACTACATTGCGGCGAAGGGAAAGGGCGTTCTGGGAACGAACTGCGAGCGCTTCGAGTACTTCCCGGTGCTGATAAAACTCATTGACGCAAAGGACAACCTTTCGGTGCAGGTACACCCCTCAAACGACTACGCAATGCGGGTAGAGGGCGAGTACGGCAAGACCGAGATGTGGTACA
>JBJFGA010000205.1:0-2929 GCA_051892275.1 Oscillospiraceae bacterium
CGGTGCTGGATTTCTGTAAAGATTTCCTGAGTTTAAATGGTTATTAGTATCAGGTCTCGTTTATCTTCGACCCGCTCTTGAAGAAGAGCGCTGCCAACAAACCGAAGAACACCGCCGCAGAGATACCCGCCGCAGACGCGGTAAATCCGCCCATGAACGCCCCGATAAGCCCGTGCTGGTCCACCGCATGACGGACGCCCTTCGCAAGCAAAGCCCCGAACCCGGTCAGCGGAACGGTAGCCCCGCCCCCGGCGAACTCGATAAGCGGCTGATATACTCCGACAGCGCCGAGAATTACCCCCGCCACGACATAGCTCACAAGTATCCTCGCCGGGGTGAGCTTCGTCAGGTCAATGAGCAGCTGCCCCACAACGCAGAACGCGCCCCCTATCACAAACGCCCAGACGTACTCCATAAACATATCCATTGCCGTTACCTCCTACACCGAAGTTATCTCAACGCAGTGCGCTATCCCAGGAATGCTTCCGCCCTGCTGCACCACCGTCGGCGACATCAGCGCCCCGGTCGCGCAGTAGAGAATGCGCTTCAGCTCTCCGCTCTGCACCCGCTTGAAGAAATGCCCGCACATCATCGAGGCAGAGCAGCCGCAGCCCGAGCCGCCGGCGTGCACGTCCTGCTTTTCCCGGTCGTATATCATCAGCCCGCAGTCCTTGTGGTACTTCTTTATGTCAACGCCGTCCCGGCTGAACAGGTCATACAGCAGCTCGCTTCCCACCTGCCCGAGGTCGCCGGTGATTATCACATCATAATCCTGCGGGTTTGAAGCGCGGTGCTTAAAGTGCCGCGAAAGCGTGTCGTAAGCCGCCCCTGCCATCGCTGCGCCCATGTTGTTCATGTCGGTTATGCCCATGTCCTGTATCTTGCCGACAGTTGCTGCCCGGATAAACGGCGGTTTCCCGCTTGAGCCTATCAGCGCCGCTCCCGCCGCAGTAGCAGTCCACTGCGCGGTCGGAGTCCTTACACCGCCGTAGTTCAGCGGAAACCGGAACTGCCGCTCCGCTGTGCTGAAATGCGATGAGGTGCTGGCTATCGCGGTGTCAACATACCCCGCGTTAACCAGCGCCGCCGACAGCAGCAGCCCCTCCGCAAACGTCGAGCAAGCGCCAAATATCCCGATATATGGGATAAAATACTCCTTCAGACCGTAGGTGCTGCCCACGCACTGGTTCAGCAGGTCGCCGGCTATCATAAGGTCGATCTTATCCGGGGTGAGCGCCGCCTTGCGGAGAACATGCCCGACCGCTTTTGTCTGGAACAGCGACTCCGCCTGCTCCCAGGTGTCCTCGCCGCCTTTGTTGTCCTGCACCACCTCGTCAAATTCGCCCCCATAAGGGCCTTCGTTCTCCGCCTTTCCGACTACCGCCGCATAGCTCAGCACAGACGGCTTGCGAAAGCAGAAAGTCTTTCCCTCGCAGATCTTCATAATTCCGCCCCTCCTTCAGAACAGCCCGATTATATAGTAGATAATGCCGTATATAACAGACGCGCTGATACCGTAGACAATTACCGGTCCCGCTATAACGAACATCTTCGCGCCCAGCCCAAGTACAAACCCCTCGCTCTTGAAGTCCAGTGCCGGGGACGCCACCGCGTTCGCAAACCCGGTTATCGGCACCAGCGTTCCCGCTCCGGCGTGCTGCGCGATACGGTCGTACCACTCCAGACCGGTGAACAGAATGCTCAGGAACACCAGCGTGATAGAGGTCAGCGCCCCAGCGTCATCCTTGTTTATCCCCGCCATTTCATAGAGGTTCATCAGTGCCTCGCCAAGAGTACAGATAAGCCCGCCGACAAGAAACGCCATCGGCAGCGTCTTGTACATTTTTGAAGCCGGCGACCTTTTTTTTGCAAGCTCGCCGTATTCCTCGTTGGATATATTCATTGAGTTCTCTCCTTTTATTTGATTTTGTGAATATTATTTTTCACCGGGTGATAAAAATACGCTTCATCTCTTTATTGCAGAAAATTGTAAAAAAGCTTTGAATTCTATTGACAAAACAGTAATTTTCATGTAAAATATAAACAAATAAAAAGGAATTTCCGAGTAAACATAGGGGGTATTTATATGGCGCTTGTAAACGTAATGGAAAATCTGGTAAAGGAAAAGCTGGAGGAAATGCTTCAGCATGAGAACTGCTGCAAATGCGACCGCTGTCTTGAGGACATGACCGCAAAGGCGCTCAACAGGCTTCCTGCAAAGTATGTCAGCACCCACAACGGTCAGCTTTTCTCAAAGCTGGATTCCACTCTGCGCCAGAACACTGTGGACATAAACATCGCTGTCGCAGAAGCGATCGATTGTATCTCAAAAAACCCCTCGCACACCTGATTTTTTCAAGCATAACAAAAGCCGCTCCTGACTTCTGTCGGGAACGGCTTCGTTTTATTTCAGACTATCAATAATTCTCAGCGCTTATCTCGAAATAGCTCTTGGGATGAGCGCATACCGGGCATACCTCGGGAGCCTTGGTGCCTACGATGATATGACCGCAGTTGCGGCACTCCCACACCTTGACCTCGCTCTTTTCAAATACCGCAGCAGTCTCAACGTTCTTCAGCAGGGCGCGGTAACGCTCCTCGTGGTGCTTCTCAATAGCTGCCACCATGCGGAACTTCGCGGCAAGCTGCGGGAAGCCCTCCTCCTCGGCGGTCTTTGCGAAGCCTTCGTACATGTCAGTCCACTCGTAGTTTTCACCGTCTGCCGCCGCAGCGAGGTTAGCTTCGGTGTCGCCTATGCCGTTAAGCTCCTTGAACCACATTTTTGCGTGTTCCTTTTCGTTTTCAGCCGTTTTCAGGAACAGTGCCGCGATCTGCTCATAGCCCTCCTTCTTGGCTACGGAAGCGAAATATGTATACTTGTTTCTTGCGCCGGATTCGCCGTCAAAGGCTGCCTGGAGATTCTTCTCGG
>JBJFGA010000206.1:0-3041 GCA_051892275.1 Oscillospiraceae bacterium
ACTGCGGGCTTTGCTGCAGGACGTATTGCGGCGAACGTAAGATAAACGGCAAAGGAATCGTGTCTTACTCATATCTGTGCAACAGCCGCAATCGTACCAAGGACGAGCGCTGTATAAACCCGCAGGTCAACCGCTCTTATATTGAGAGCTATGTTCTCGGCAAGCTTGCAGATTACGTCTTTACAGACGGAATGCTGCCAAAGATAACCGAAAGCTACAACCGCTATCTCAACAACCGTATCGGCTCGGCGTCCCAAAAGCTTGAGCAGTACCAAAATGCTTTGCGTGAGGTGGAGCTCAAAATTAACAGGACTATCGACCTGCTGATTGATGTCGGCTCAGCTGCGTTGAAACAGAAGCTGTCCGACCTTGAGAAGCAGAAAGCGGGTCTTGAAAAGGACATTGCCGAGCAGACGAAGCTGTTGGCAGAAAATCGCGTTTCCGAAACGGAACTGAAATGCGCCTTTGCCGAGATACGCAGGTCGCTGACCGACGGCACGCTTGCAAATGCAAAGCAGCTTGTCGATACTTACATTCATGATGTGGTGGTATATCCCGATAGAATAGTCGTGATATTCAACCTGTTTCCGCACATAAGGATAACCGACAAGCCTCCCGACAAAACAAACGAGGAGCCTTCCGCAGAGGAGGGCTCCTTTTCTGTTCCCGATATAGTGATGTTCGAGCTTGACCGCGAGGGCAATCCGGGGAAGAGCGGCGCTGATATTCTCCGCAGACTGCGGGGTCAGAGCGGCGTGCCGCCGTGAATTTAGCCGAGGGGTGACCTTGGCTTTTTTATTGGTCGAGCGTCAGAATTCCTCAAATACATTTGTTCTTTTTAAGTTGACAAAACATATACTCCGTGATATAATTATTATGGGTTATTGTAAATGCCACATGTGGCATGTGCTTACAAAAGGTTTGGAGGAAATTGACTATGAAGAGAATATGCTCAATAATACTTGTAACATTAGCTCTTGCTGTTCTATCAGCAGCAACATTCAGCTTTTCTTGCTCAATGCGTGCTTATGCTGAAGAATTGAGTTCATTTGTAGTGGGTATAAATCATTCCAGCGGCGGAACACTGCAAGTAATTGATGCCGATGGGAATTCCAGTACAATAAATCGTGGAGACACAGTTACTGTACAGCAAGGAGATAATTTAGTCATTCGAGCAATTCCTGACTCTTGTTTTGGTGTTACTTCTATAAAAATTAATGACGAAGAAGTTACTCCTGCCACAACCTTTACTTTAAATAATATTTCTAAGGATTGCTCTATATATGTTGAGTTTAGACTCACAGATATAGATAAGCTTATGGAATACAGTAGCTACTTTTATCTTAGTGAATACAATAATATGTCATCGCTTGCTGAAGACCAAATTCTGCGAGCTGTTTGTAGTTACAGCGACGAAGATATCAATGGAATGGTTGCAAGAGAGGTATTCAAAAAATGCTTTGATATTTTTTGGCAGGATTTAATTGCATCATTTACAGACAGACCCAGCTATGAGGAAGAGCAGATTGACAAGCTTACTGATACATTTGTTGAAAATTATTACAACGAATTAGTTAAGGATGATAATTTTACTCAAGTCGTGGATTTGAGTGCCTATACTATTCCTTTTGAGAAAACATTTAAGGAAATCAAGAGCTGGTCATCCATATCCAAAGATGAATTAATAGCACTTCGTGGTGAGTGGCTGTATCAAGAATCTCAAATGTTTGATTATAAGCCAATATCTTTTGATACTGCACTCCTTCAATCCAAAAAAGAGCTTGGCAAGGTGTATGAAGATTGGGATAAATATCTTGACTTTTTTGATTCTGCATATAGTTTCCAAGAATTTGTGTTGCAAATGGTAATGCTCAGAGATATTGACCGTCAAATTATTGAAGATCTTTATAACGCGACCGATGATTCTACTGTTTTACATACAGGTCTTAAACGTCGTTTGGACAGAATTGATTCGTCAGATATTAGCCTTATGGTTCAGTATGCAATTGATAAAGGTTTAGTAAGCGAATTGGGCGGACTAACTAAAAAACTGACTTTTGGAATTTTAGGGTCAAATGGAAACGCAGTAGGATTAGTATATGCTGCTATATCTTCCGGTATAAAGCTATATGAAAAACTGTATGATGTTGCATCGGTTGGCGATTATGTAATTGCCTGCTATGCTTGTGATGCACAATCTTATTTTTTCCAGCAAATAGAAACATTTGTTACTGATAAAAATACCGATACGAAGAAATTTGAGTTACTTATTCGAGCACATTCTGCCGCAGCCAAAACTGCTGTCTCTAAGGGAGAGAATGCTATTTCAAAGCTTTACAATGGCAGTTTAACTGACGAAAATAAGCTTAAAGAAAAAGAAGAGATAGAGTATAAATTTGCACTTTACAAACCGTGGGTAAACTCTTCTGCATGCAGCTATACTACATTTATCAATCAGTGGATAAATTATGCCGAAGCACGCGAAAACGGCGAACCTATGGGTTACAATCCGCCTAGCGTCTATACTGCGGACATCTCTGCCACAGGTAATGTCAGCTTTGATAGCCATAGCTTTACAATTGAAGGTGACCCGAATGTAAAATTCTACAGCAATGTTCGATTGAATATTGAACTTGCAGATGATGCAACATTAGTGGTTTCGGATAATTATGTTGCTGATGTAAGTATATCAAAGATCATACTCAACAACCATACCCTTGATGTGACCGGCAGCGTTTCCGTTGGCGGTATGACGCTTGATGCGGGCACTCTCAGTTTTAACAATGAGCCGCTTATTCAGGGGCAATTAAACACAGGGGAAAATACTATTTTGACATTTAAGGATGGTGTCACTATAAAAGGTGGACTAAATGCGAGCAAGGGTACCACAACTATAAACGGAAATGTAAAACATACTGGAGGAGTTTTTTCTCCAAATAATATAGTAATCAACGGCAACTATTATGGATATAGCGAAGACGAGCTAGGCAATAAGCTTCCCGGTGGATATATAAGCATGGGTTCAAATTCGGATTATCTAA
>JBJFGA010000206.1:3141-11892 GCA_051892275.1 Oscillospiraceae bacterium
ATCTAGGAGATAATGAGATTGGTTCCTCTCTTAATCTGATTTTCTCCGGTGATAAAGTTCAGCGCGTTATTTCAAACAACGGCGGTAGTTTCAAATTGAATAATGTCGTGGTAGAATCGCCTGGAATAAATGTAAGTGATGCAGACAATATTTATATGTGGCTGAACAGCGATGTTACTTTCTATGGAAACAAATACATAGGCTATATTTCTGGTGTAAACAGCGTGGATTCCACTATCAACCACAAAGTGTCTTTTTCTGAACCAGTGAATATTATTGGAAACATTCAAAGTATATCTGAATTGTCGGTAAATGGCAATTTGTATTTAGATGGAAATGTATCATTTTCGGGTAATGGATTGCTGTCAGTAGATGGAGATTTTACTCACGTCAGCGGAAGTATCAATCCTGGAAACGGAACAATAAGCGGGAATTATTATGGGTACACCGAGGATGAATTGGGCAATAAGCTTCCCGGTGGATATATAAGCATGGGTTCAAATTCGGATTATCTAAAGATAACTGGTGATTGCTATATGTATAATTCAAGCTATTCCAATTATGCTTATTATTCAAGTGTATATGTATATTTAAAAGCTGGCACACTGGAACTTCAAGGCGATTTGATAAATCTAGGAGATAATGAGATTGGTTCCTCTCTTAATCTGATTTTCTCCGGTGATAAGGTTCAACATGTAATTTCAACCAACGGTGGCAGCTTTAATCTGAAAAATGTAACTGTCACTTCACGCGGCGTTGATTTCTCAAACGCAAATTCTAATATTAAGCTTGATTCCGACAATTACTATATCAGAAGAAATTCCGCGAATGTGATTGTTTTTGTTGCTCCGAAGTCATTGAATTATTCTGCTTCGGTTGCCGGACACAGCCTTATCTTAACTGATGGCATTGGTGTGAAGTTCCTTATGGAGCTAAGCGATAGCATTGTTAACGATGAAACAGCAGTGATGAAATTTACTGTAAATGGCAAAGAGACCATTATTCCGGTCAAGGATGTTCAGCCTGAAATAAGCGCTGATCAAACAGTGTATTCATTCACTTGCAATGTAGCTGCTGCTGAGATGGCAGATGTAATCATCGCTCAGTTATGTTTGGGAGCATACGACAGTGAGGTGTTTACTTATAGCGTGCAGACTTATTCACAGTATATTCTTGATAATTCCGAGGCTTACAGTGAATACATTCCTGTTGTGAAAGCAATGCTGAACTACGGTACAGAAGCTCAGAAGTATTTCAACCATAACACCGAAAACCTTGCAAATTCTATTCTTAGCGAGGATGACCTTGAGGTTCCTGTTGTAAATGCGAGCAAGCTTTCACCTTACAAGTATGCGATTTCGGATAGTGACGCAGTTATTGATTTTGTCGGTTGTGTAATTTCACTCAAGTCCGGTATTACTGCAAAGCTCTACTTTAGCGGCAAAAATTTCACGGCTGATGATTTCACTGTTCTTGTTGGCGAAGAAGCAATAGACCCATCGCGCCTGTCAATCGGCAGTGATAGCAATGGTATGTACCTTGCGATAAGTGATATAATGGCAGGAGATTTCGACCAAAGCTTTACTGTTACGGTAGGCGACGTTTCCATAAGCAACATTAGCGTTTATAGTTATTTACAGCAAAGCCTCGCGAAGAACCGTACGGAGCTGTATGGGATAGTATTCGCACTATACTCATTCAATGAAGCCGTCGAAACGATAGCTGCATAACAGCTTTGCTGAGAGAACGAACATATCCTCTCCACTACCCCATATAACAAACAAAACGCCCTCTGCTGTCCAAGTCAGCAGAGGGTAAGTACTTGATTGCAAAACCTATAGACTATCTCTGAGAATACGTAGAGCATTATTGTACAATATGCATATTCAGAAATATACAAATGGATTACGTTTTGAAAACCAAGTCTTTCCTATAATATACCAAAATCTTACTCACACGGGAATCAAGTCAGGAATATCCAAAAACGAAAAACCACCCTCGAAAGGGTGGCTTTCTATATGCTCACACAGGTCGTGTGCGATTCTGGTCGAGATGACAGGATTCGAACCTGCGACCTCTGCGTCCCGAACGCAGCGCTCTACCAAACTGAGCCACATCTCGATATAATCTTTAACGACTTATATATTATATCATACCGAACCTATTTTGTCAAGGGGTAAAATCACAAAAAACAAATTTTTTCTATCATTGTAAATTCTCATAGTAAATTCCGTAGTAGAAAAAAGGTGGGAGTTACTGTGAGAATGAAAAAGTGGTAGAATGAAGTGTGAGAAAGGATGCTCTGACGATGAGCGAGAAGAACAAGCACATGAACTACGAAGACAGGCTTGAAATCCAGGAAAGCCTGAACAAAGGTATGACATTCAAAAGCAGCACGTTTACCACGCAATAAATGCGAACAATCTGCCAGTTTGGTTCTATCCCAAAATCCGTGTAAACCACAAACGTGCAAAAGGGAAATCATTAAGCTCTGGGTTCATTTAGATGTATTCAGAGCTTATTCATAGTAACACAAATCAATTAAGTTGTCAATAGGAACTGCTGTTGAAGTGAAGGGCGAAGACCGTAACGGAAACAACAGTTCCGGCGCGGCGGTCAATCGGGAATCCGGCCACCGTAGTATAACGCGAGCTGAGGTTATATCTGACCCCAGTCTTGACGGCGTCCTGTCCACTTCTTTGTGATGTCCAGCATAGCCAGAAAGAGCATCTTGAACAAGCTGTCGTCTGTCGGGAAAACCGACTTGGATTTAGTCACCTTACGCAGCTGCCGATTGAAGCCCTCAATGGCGTTAGTCGTATAAATAAGTAGCCGAAGTTCCTCCGGGAACTTGAAATATGTGCTGAGATTTGCCCAATTTTCTCGCCATGATTTCGAGATTTTTGGATATTTTTTATCCCAGACAGCTGCGAAATCGTCCAGGGCAGCCAGTGCTGACTGCTCGTCAACAGCCTGATAAACCCGCTTCAGATCTGCCATCAGAGCCTTTATATCCTTGTACGAAACATATTTGCCGGAGTTCCTGAGCTGGTGGATTATACAATTCTGAATATCCGTTTTCGGGAACACCGCCGCTATCGCCTCGCTGAATCCTGTGAGGTTATCCGTGCAGGCGATAAGAATATCCTCGACCTTTCGGTTTTTCAGATTGTTCAGAACGGAAGCCCAGAATTTTGCGCTTTCATTCTCGCCGACCCACATTCCGAGTACAGATTTTTTGCCTTCCAGGTTGATACCTATATAAAGGGTATTATTCCATCGCTTCTATTATCTTGCCGAGGGCTGTCAAGTTCAAACCTCGGCATCAGAAACACCCAGAAAGTGTTCCTTCAATAATCAGGCAGTAACGTACACACGCGGTCTTTCTGAATTATATTGATTATGTTTTCCTATTCTCCCGAACCGGCTTAATTTTTCGGGATTGAACAAATTGACCATCAGAGCGTGATACAATCTCCCGCTCTGTTATGGTAAATCATTCTCATAGTAAATCCACCATGATGGAATTAAGTCTGATAAAATGCTTTTTCAGACTTTATTTGCTATTCAATTTTTTGGATCATATGCGCTAAACGCATCTTGATTGGTATCATATCTGTCTCTTTCTTAGACTTAGTTCAGCCCCTTATCACACTAATTTCTGCTACTCTCCTTTTGGAGGAATTTACTTTGGAAATATGCGTTTTTCTATCCTTTCCGCAGCAAAGCATTACCACCGCTCCCTCCTGGCATAGAGCTACCCATCCTCCCACAGGACGAAAAGCCCCTCTCCCCTGCCAGGAAAACCCGCCGAACTCCTCCCCAACCTACCCAACATGCAAAAAGCCCAGAACTATTTGCTCCCGGCAACCGGCTCACCCAAGCTCAATAGGCTGCTCCCGGGCAATGTTGCCGCGCAGGGTGTAGTTCACCACCAACCGGATACCGTCCTCCTGCGGTATCGCCTGCCTTTCACTGGAGTAGATCTCGTAATCGCCGTAGAAATTTTGCTCGAAATCCGCCTGCAGCTTCTCCAACCCGGCTAAACAGTCGTCTGCGCTTCGGGTGATGTCCTGGGTGCGCCAGCGTGTGAATGTACCCCGGCGTAACTTCAGCGGGGTCTCCTGCCCGAACAGCCGTATCACCTCGGTCTCCTCGGTATAGACGGCGTCCTCCGCCTGCGCTTCGCCGAGGAACAGTGGGTACACGTCGTCGCCGTAAACCAGCCATGTAAAATGCGTCTGCTCCCCGTCCGCGGTCTGCACCGTATCGTTGTACGGCAGGAAAAACTCCCTTGTTTCGGTGAACTCGCCGATGATCTCCGCGCTGGCATGCTTGAACGCGACATTTCCCGCCGCGTCAGTCACCACCCCGCTCACCAGCAGTCCGCCCTCGGGAATGCCGCTGCCGGTCTCCGCCGCAAGCGCTCCCGCCCTTACCGTGTGGTCAACTATCACCGCGTCACGGTCCGCCACAAGATTGCAGGGCTGGTCAACTGCCACCAACTCCGGCACAGGCGTTCCGGTCTCAAGCGCCACCTCCACCCGGAAGCCGACGCAGGTTACATCCACCCAGGAGCTCTCCGGCACTTCCAACATTATGCGCCGTTCCGCTGAGGTGGTGTCGAGGTGCCGGGCGGACTTCCCCTCTTTTATCCCGCATTCCTCCAGGATCGTCATTACCTGCGCCCGTTGTGCAGCAGTAACCGTGCCGGAGCTTACTATCTCGATGTCCTGAATGTGGCTCTCCCCCAGCGCAGTCAGCATGATGAACGCAAGGAAGCCTATGTAAAGCCCGATACGACGGCTGTATTTCATCGCGGTGAAGTACAGCCCACGCCGCTTCCCTGCCCTTATCCTGACCCCAAACCTCCGGGCGGTGCTTGCGGTCACCCAGTAGTCTGCCGGCGACACCAGCCCACTCACCATGCCGTCCCCGAAACGCACCCGGCGCAGCTCCACCCCGCGCTCCATCAGCGCTGACGCCATCTTCTCCGGAAACCCGCCTATCCCATGGAACTCCACGCTGCCAAGCCACAATCCTGTCCTTTTCTCTGCCATAATATCACCTTCTGCGGATATGCCTGCCCGCTCATAACTCCAGGAACTCTACCGCCTGTATCGACCCGAGTATCCTCACGCCGTAAGCCCCAAAACTCTCCAGCCGGAGGTCGCACCCCCGCACCCTGATCAACCTGTCCCGGAGCTTCAGCACTATCTCGCCGCTCTTTTCCCGGCTGTCGGTACAGCTGACCACCGCAGTGCAGTTCTCGGCGACAAGTTCCCCGAAATCCCGTATCGTCACCGTTGAATGCCTGTAAGGAAGCTCCCCAAGCGATATCAGCGACTGCTTTATCCCCATGGCTTTCCCCCCGTTCTTGATCGTCAGCTTGCCCACAAGGTCACCAATTCAGGTTTACTGGCAGCCTGTAATAATATCTATGCTATGTCCGGCGGTATTATTCCGCCGACATCAAGCAGCAGTCAGAAACATGCGTTACGCCACATTTCCTATTAATTGTGTGTTTTAGTATAATTTTTCTAAAATACATGTAAAGAAATCCAACAATAGTGCCGATATATATAAAAAGAGATATAAAGCGCCTTGCATATATCTTTTGTGATATAACAGCTATATGCAATTCGCAATAATCAACTTACTTTTGAAAGGGCAGGGTATCGTACATGAAGAATTCAATGAGAATAGGCGCAAAAATAACCATTTTTTCCTGCGCCGCTGCGGTGGTCACCGCTGCTGCAATGGCTGCGGTCGCCATTGTGTTTTTCATGAATTACATCACCACACTTCAAAAAACCGAAACAGGCACCGGCGTCAACGTTCTCCGGGCGGAGGTGAGCACCGAAACAGACGCACTCGGCAATATCTGCCGGCTCATCGCGACCTCCGATGATTTCACGCAGTCTGCGCTGAACGGCATGTGGGCAGGATATGATACAGAGGGCTGCGATGGGGCGTATTATGTCGGCGGCAGCCCTGTATGGCATACCGCGGACTTCCCTGCCGGGACTGATATCCCGTCCGGTAAGAGCGGGCTGATCCTGCGGGACAACAGACTGCTTGCGGTGTCCTCCTACAACACCAGCAGCGGCACGCTTGTTGACTGCAAGGACATGAGCGACACGTCCTTTGTGGACTCGGTCAAGGAAAAGACCGGCGCGGAACTGACGCTGTTCCTCGAGAATGTCCGTTACAGCACTACGCTGCTCAACTCCTCCGGAGAGAGGAACATCGGCACTACCATGGACGAGGGTATCTGGCAGACAGTACAATCAAATGAGGTGTTCATAGGTCAGGCGACGATAAACGGTCAGAATTACTACGTCAATTACAGCCCCATCGATGACATTGACGGGAATGTAATCGGCGCATACTTTGCGGGATACTCCACCGCGGCTGCCGACAAAGAGCTTGCAACGGTGATAATTATCCTCGCTGTGGTTCTGGTGGCACTGTGCGCTGCGGCGGCGGTGATGCTGTTCATCGCAATGAACAGGCTGGTAAAGCAGCCTGTTGCCGAGGTAGTAAAGGTATGCGGGCAGATAAGCTCCGGCGCGCTTGACTCCGCCGACCCGAACTTCACATTCGCGAACGACGAAATGGGCGAGATAGCCTCCCGCCTTACCGACGCAAAGCACAAGCTCCACACCATCATCGGCGATATTTCAAGAGTGCTGTCCTACATGGCAGAGGGCGACTTCACCCAGAAGCCCGGAATTGACTACATGGGCAACTTCAACGAAATAAACCACTCTTTCCGTAAGATACAGGAGACCCTTAGCGGAATAATCGGCAATATCAACACCTCCTCCGAGGACGTCACCGCCAGCGCACAGCAGATGTCCGACGGCTCCCAGCTTCTCGCCGAGGGAACCACAGAGCAGGCGACCGCAGTTGATGAGCTGTCCTCCACCATTGCCGATATCTCCGACACCATCGCAAGAACCGCCGAGAACGCTAACAAGGCGAGTGAGATATCCACAAGCTGCGCCGACCGCGTGACCGCCCAGGGCAGAGAGATAGAGAATATGCTCGCAGCAATGGATCAGATACAACAGCAGTCTAACGCCATCTCCGAGGTCATCAAGACCATCGAGGACATCGCGTTCCAGACCAATATTCTGGCGCTCAACGCGGCTATCGAGGCGGCAAGAGCCGGTGAAGCCGGCAAGGGCTTCGCGGTGGTAGCGGACGAGGTTCGCAACCTCGCTTCCAAGTCCGCCGAGTCCGCGAACAGCACCAAGGAACTTATCTCCGCGACAATAGAAGCGGTGGAGAACGGCTCCGGCATTGCCCACAAGACCGCCGAAACCATGAACGAGGTGATAAAGCTGTCACAGGAGAGCGCTGGTATCGTGGCGGACATCTCCACCGCCGCAGACCAGCAGGCGGAGGCCGTAAAGCAGGTCACCATCGGCATAGACCGTATCTCGCAGGTGGTTTCCACCAACTCCGCGACCGCGGAACAGTCCGCGGCTTCCTGCGAAGAGCTTTCCGCGCAGGCGCGTATACTCAAGGAGCAGATCGAACGGCTTAGGATCTGACGTAATTAACCACACCACAGCCCTGTGTTTTTCAACACAGGGCTGATTTATAATGTGGTGTTCAATGCTACTGAACTCCTGTCAGGGAACTCCGAAAACAAAAGACCCCCGGCAATACCGAGGGTCCCAGCTTGTTGATAAATTGCGGTTATCAGCCCATAAAGCAGCCGAAATCGGTCACCAATATCTGACCGGTGATGGCTCTGGACTCGTCACTCGCAAGGAACAGCAGGATATTCGCAACGTCCTCCGGCTTGCAGGGCTGCGTCTTCATGTTACCGTGAGCCGCCATTGCACCGAACATGTCCATATCCATGTTGCCCTGGTTCATGTTGGAAACCATGGGAGTCAGGATAGTGCCGGGGCAGACAGCATTGCAGCGGATACCCTCCGCCTGGAAGCGGAGCGCAGTGTGCTTTGTGACGCCGATGACCGCCGCCTTTGATGCAACATAAGCAGCGCCGCCGCAGCCTCTTACGCCGGCTACGCTGGCAACATTCACGATAGAAGCGCCGCTCTTCATCTTCTGCGCAGCAGCACGCATACAGCGCATAGTGCCCTTCTCGTTCGTTTCAACGATACGGTCGAGGTCCTCGTCGGTGTAACGGTCAATGGGCTTCAGACCCTCTTCAAGAATACCAGCATTGTTCACCAGAATGTCGATCTTGCCGAACTTCTCCTCGGCGGCAGTCATGAGCTTTTCAGCGTCGCCGGGCTTGGAAATATCGGTGGCAACTGCGAGAACAGTACCGCCCGCTTCGGTTATCTCCTTTGCGACAGATTCAAGCGCAGCTTCCCTTCTTGCCGTGATGACAACAGCCGCGCCCTCCTGCGCGAACAGCTTAGCGGTAGCGGCGCCAACGCCGGAATTTCCGCCTGTAATTATGGCAACTTTACCCTTTAAACGATCCATGTTAATAACTCCTGTTCTGTATGTATTCTGTTCCGGGCTGTCAGCCCAAACATATAGTAATATTATACAACACTTATGAATATTTGTCAAGCGATTTTGTTGTATTTACCTCGAAAATCCCCACCCAGGGCTTATGTGGTCGTTCCGCCAGCTTTCTGCCCGGTTCCAGAAACTGCTCCGGTTCTGACATCTATTCGCTTATTATAAATAAAAAAGGCAATATGCCCACGGCAACAGCATTTACTATTGAGGTGAAACGGAAGAGGGGTCAAGTAG
>JBJFGA010000207.1:0-11767 GCA_051892275.1 Oscillospiraceae bacterium
AGCGGTGCTGGATTTCTGTAAAGATTTCCTGAGTTTAAATGGTTATTAGTATAACATCACATGCTATTCAGAAAGGAAAACAAACATGAAAAAACTATTATCTGTTCTTCTTGCGGCGCTTATGGTGTTCACCCTGTGCGCCTGCTCGAATGATGCAAATAAAACAGACCCCATCACACCCGCAAACGATACCTCGGTATCATCAGAAATACCTCTGCCGGACGAGGTCATAACATCAGAGCCATCCCTGACCCCGGAACAGCCCAACGCTCCCCCGACAGCGGAACAGCCCGCCCCCACTGAAGGATCGCCTGACGCAGCGACCACGGAGCTTCCCACCGCAGACGTTCCTGCTGCCACGACCGCGGCAACTGAACCTGCCCCGCAGGAAACAACCGCCGCGACCACGGTCAAAGCCCCCGAAACCACTCCGGCGACTGAACCTGTTACCGCCGGAATAGACGAAAACGGCAGCTACACCAGCCGTGATGACGTGGCGCTGTATATCCATACATTCGGACATCTTCCGGGCAACTTCATCACCAAGAAGGAAGCCCAGGCGCTCGGCTGGAGCGGCGGCTCGCTTGAACCCTACGCGCCGGGAAAGTGCATCGGAGGCAGCCATTTCGGCAATTACGAGGGACTGCTCCCGGAGAGATCCGGCAGGAGCTACACCGAATGCGACATTGACACGCTCGGCAGGGACAGCCGCGGCGCTAAGCGCATTGTGTTCTCCAACGACGGGCTTATCTACTACACCGACGACCATTACGAGAGCTTTACACTGCTTTATGGAGAGGAATAACATGAAAAATCGTACACTAATTATCGATGGGGCTTCCGTCGGCGGAATGGAACAGCTTCACGGCAGATTTTACGCCGCCTTCGACTTCCCGTTCTGCTACGGCGAGAACCTTGACGCGCTGCATGACTGCCTGACAGACATCTCGGCTTTTAACGCAGTGATACGCATTATCAACTCCGGTTCGCTGGAACAGTCCCTCGGCGAAAAGAACGCAGCCGGGCTTCGCCGGGTGCTACTGGACTGCGCCGCAGAAAACCCGCATATCTCTGTTGAATTCACTGACTAAAGGTTATTATATGAGTATTTTTCTTGACATTCTGTTGCTTCTGATGGGCTTCGTGCTGCTGATAAAGGGCGCTGATTTCTTTGTTGAGGGCGCGTCCTCTCTGGCGGTGAAAATGCGTATCCCCTCGCTGGTGGTGGGGCTGACGATAGTCGCGCTGGGGACAAGCGCCCCGGAGCTGGCGGTGAGCATTTCCGCTTCGCTCGGCGGGCAGAATTCCATGGCGGTCAGCAACGTCATCGGCTCGAACGTGTTCAACCTGCTGGGAGTTCTCGGTGTCTGCTCGCTGGTGATCCCCCTCGGGGTGACTAAGGATATCCTGCGCCGGGATTACCCGGTGTCTATCGCGGTATCGGTACTGTTTTTCCTCATGCTGCTGTTCGTGGGGGCTACCGGCGAGATAACGCTGTGGGAAGCTCTGCTGCTTGTGGCGATGCTGATAGGCTATCTCTTGTGGACGGTGGTTTCCGCCATGAAAAACCGCAGTTCCGCAGATGCCGCACCACAGAAGCCCTTCGTCTGGTGGAAGTGCGCACTGTTCATTGTCGGCGGCGTTGCCGGAATAATCTTCGGCGGCGACCTGGTGGTGGATCACGCTTCCTCGCTCGGCGGAGCTATCGGCATGAGCGACAGCCTTGTGGGGCTGACTATCTGCGCCGTCGGCACTTCCCTGCCGGAGCTGGTGACCTCCGTCACCGCCTGCAAAAAGGGCGAAAAGGATATGGCTATCGGCAACGTTGTCGGCTCGAATATTCTTAACGTGCTGTGCATTCTTGGTGTTTCCGGGGTGATATCCCCCATCACCATCGCCGGGGCTGACCTTAGCGGAACGCTGACCGACTTCGGTATCTACATCGTGGTGTGCGTGCTGACCTACATTTTCTGCCTGACACAGAAAAAGATAACCCGGGCAGAGGGCGGTTTCCTTGTGGGAATGTACCTGCTTTACATGGCTTATGCCATTGTCCGTGACGCTGTGGGCGGCGAGCCTTTCACAATGCTTCTGGGGGCGGTTTGAACCATCAGCCTTTGCGCTTCCACAAACTGGTATTGCTTTGAAAAATATCTTCTTTTCATCTGAATTGTGTCATTTATAGCGCAATTTACTGCAAAAAATGTGATATACTTGTTTTGTACCGCACAAGCTCACAGTCTGAAACCCCGGTTGCTGACACCACGGCGGCGCAGACTGTATACGGAGCATAAGCCAACGGTCTGTGACGCCTGATATACGGCAGAGAAAGGAGCTATCCATGTCAGAAAACAAAGAAATGAACTACGACGCGACCCGCCAGCGGCTTAAAATGCTCTATCTGCGGGATATTTTCCTGAAATTCACCGACGAGGAGCATTCTCTCACCCGCAGCCAGATAGAGCAGATGATGGAGGATATCGGAATATCCGAGAGGAGAAAGGCATTCTCCGAGGATGTGGAAGCACTACGGCAGTACGGCATGGACATACAGGCGACCTCCGGCAGGAACGCCGACTACAAGCTGGTCAGCCGCGACTTTGAGCTGCCGGAGCTGAAGCTGCTTGCGGACGCGGTATGCTCCGCAAAGTTCCTCACCAACAAGAAGTGCAATGAGCTGCTGAAAAAGCTCGCAAACCTTTGCAGCGAGGAAGAAGCAAAACAGCTGAAGCGCAGCGTGTACGTCACCGACCGCCCCGGAATGAACAGCACCCACCTGCTTTACAGCGTGGACAGGATCCAGCAGGCGATATCCGAGGAAGGCACAAAGCACAAGATACGCTTCCGCTACTTTGAGTACGACATCAACAAGAAAAAGAAGTACCGCGACTCCGACCGGATATGCACGCCCTACGCGCTGGTATGGGACAACACATACTACTATCTTGTCGCGTGGAACGACCACCGGGAGTGCTACTCAAACTACCGTGTTGACCGCATGGAGAATGTCGAGATAATAAACGAAAAGGCGCGTCCGCTTGACCGCGATTTTGACCTGTCAGAGTACGTCACCACCCACATCTCCATGTTCAGCGGCAACGAGACCGAAGTCCGGCTGCACTGCCGCAGGGAGCTGGTGAACTCCGTGCTGGACAGGTTCGGCATGAACACGCGGATCATTCCCGACAAGGACGGCGAGGGCTTCATCGTTTATGTGAACGTGGTGACAAATACGCCGTTCTATTCCTGGGTGTTCCAGTTCGGCGGCGGCGCGGAAATTCTCAGCCCGGAGAATGTGCGCCAGGAGTACATAGAAATGCTGGACAGAGTAAAGGAAGGCATGACCGGGAAATGACCCCCACGCCAGTCGTCACCAGAATACTATTCCCCTGCGGACAATTGCTGCCGCAGGGGATTTCTTTTTCGCACTTGAAAATATCCCGCTTCTGTTATATAATATAAAAAAAGGGGGAAGCAATATGGCAATAAAAAATGATGTTGCGGCTCTGCTGGAGCAAAGCCGTGGAACGGCGGTTTCGGGGCAGGAGCTTGCCGACCGTCTGGGAGTATCCCGGGCGGCGGTGTGGAAGGCAGTGAAGCAGCTCCAGCAGGAGGGATACCGTATCTCAGCCGGAACCAACCGCGGGTATGTCCTTGAACCGGAAACCGACGTCCTGACCGAAGCCGGCATACGAAACAGCCTGCCGAAAAAGTACAGCGGACTTCCGGTGAAGGTATACCGCACCGTGGGTTCAACTAACACCGAAGCAAAGGCTGCGGCATTGCAGGGCGCTCCCCACGGCAGTATCATCGCCGCAGACGGGCAGTCCACCGGGCGCGGGCGGCTTGGGAAGAGCTTCTATTCCCCCGAGGGCACCGGACTTTACATGAGCGTTATACTTAAACCGAACATGCCTCTGTCCGACTGCACCTACATCACCATGGCAGCGGCAGTGGCGCTTGTGGACAGCATAGAGCGGGTTTGCGGCATTACCGCCGGTATAAAGTGGGTGAACGACATATTCTGCCGCGGGAAAAAGGTCGCGGGTGTCCTCACCGAAGCAATAAGCGACTTTGAAAGCGGAATGGCGGAAACGGTGATAGTGGGCGCTGGAGTAAACATCAGCACCGCCGACTTTCCCGAGGATATCGCCGGGATCGCCGGTTCGCTGGGTGTATTTGCACAGCGCAGCCGGCTTTGCGCAGACATCGCCGCAAATCTGCTGGACTACACCGAAAACAGCAGCCATGATGCGCTTGTGGAAAAGTACCGGGCACATTCGCTGTTGACCGGGCGGGAGATAACATTCCTGCAGAACGGCGTAATGCGCAGCGGACGTGTCGCGGAGATAGATCCCTGCGGCTGCCTGGTGGTAGAAACGCCGGAGGGCCGAGAGGTGCTTCGTTCCGGAGAGGTGTCGGTGGTCGGCGGATTTGCGCCGGTGTAGTTTTTTTGTGCTGTTATACGATTATCCCATTAAGCGATGGCGCTGTGAAGCAGCGGGGAGAAGCCGTTTTGTTCTTTTCCAAAGATAAATGTGTATCACCCATGCGCCTTCGGGGAGATAATATAATTGGTACGCTTTTTATAATGCTATATTTTAAAATAAATTTCGCAAAATGGACTGTTTGCAAAACAATAAAACAGTACTCCGCCATCATATACTAAGCAACGATCCTACGGTTTCTATCGCTTTTATCAGGCATTGTTCAAGAACATCAGATTCTTCACATGTCACTTCCTCACCTGCATGTGCGCATTTATTGCGGTTCGGTCTGGAAGCAGACAGCAGGTCGCCAAGCTCTTTCCAATCGCTGCCTGTAATCTTTTTACGCTTTATTCCGAAGGTTATTGCATGCATGAAATCACCAATGGTAATTATTTTAGGGTCAGCGTCTTTCAGAAAAACTTTTTTTGTTCTTCCATTTCCAGTCAGATAATAATCCGACATTTTTTCATTACGTTTCAGCAACGGAAGTATTTTTTCTTTAAGTACTATCTCCATTGCCTTACCGTACATGATGCCGGCGGGTGAATAATCAGTCAATCCCTCTATGCTCCGTATCTGGCGTTTTAAATAGAAACCCTGACAGAAAGAGAACCTTGCCGAAGAACCGGGGCTTTCGGAACCAAACAAATTATCAAAGTTCTCATAACTGTCACGACACACACTCTCTACGTTTTTTTCCTGCCCGGCAAAACGGGAGGTTATTTTGTCTGTCGCTTCACTGAGGGCTTGCTCTACCACAGGCTCGGCTTCCTCGCTGTTGATATCCAATCCGCCCAGAGCAGCGTCGGTCAGCTTGTATTCGTTGACGATATCTATTATATTATTAATGTTCAGGGTTATCTGCATATTGTTCTGGGTGAAATTCCACTGTCTGCTCTGATAATTTACGTCCGTAATGTAAACATCACCGTTGATTATTGTATTTCCTCCGGTCTGCCCTATTGATGCCACATTGACCGCGGGAACCTCGGGGGCTGACGCAACTGCGGGAAACTCCTGCTCCTGCTCATGCTGCCCCGGCAAGCACTTCAACGCCTGAACGCCGCGTCGGCTGAAATCCTTGAGCATCTCCACGAGATATTTGCCGGCAGTACTGTTTTTGCCGCTGTCGCCGGAGCCGGCATACATACATCGCATGACCACGGTTTTGAAATCGTCCCGGCAGATGCAGGTGCGATTATCGCCGCCGAAGGTCATTTCACCGGTGTAGACGATAACAGGGTTTTCAAGCATGCCGTTCCTGAACTCCTCGCACTCGGCTTTCACCGCCTCCTCCACTTCACCGGAGCTTACGAAGCTGCCATGCTTTGTGCAGAGAACGATGTTTATCCCGCTCACTTCAAGGAACGGTTTATTAGATTCACTGATGCTGGACAGCTTCAGCCTTGCAGTCAGATCCCGCAGAGAAGCCACAGACTCGTTATTCAGCGAGCAGAAGCCGGCGAAGTAATTCATGAACTCATTGTCGATAACGCCGTCCCTTAGCAGTTCGTCGACAAGCCGCTGGTAATTCAGCCTTGCCTGCCTGCGGATAACTTTGTTCACCTCGGTATACAGGCTGTCGCCGAGGACTTCTTTTACCTCGCTGGGGTGGTCTGTGATGTACTGATATACCGACTGGCACTGTTTCTGATTCATTCTCTTGCCCAGCTTTATCAGCCTTGAACGGGACAGCCCGCGGATATGACGGCTGGCTATCCTAGCAAGCTCGTTGCCCATACCGTACTTCACCCGGATAGACAGGTTGTAGAACTGCTTCTGCATTTCCATGTGGTCTTTGTAGAGATAATTCGCGCAGGCGCCGAACGCCCTGGATATGGCTTCAAGCTGATGAGCGCATATCTCACCCAGACTGGACAGCTCTGATGAATAGATAAAGAACTGCTCCTGATTAGGCAGCTTCAGCGCTTCGCGTATCTCCAGCACGCTATATCCGTTCACCCAGTAATAGAGGATCATCGCCCGGAGCATGGGAATGATATCCATATCCTTTACCGGTTCGTTATCGCTTTTTATAATATTGTTATATACTGCCGTCCACTTCGACTTTTCCAGGAAGCTTAGTTGGCTGTAATTTTCCTTTACAAAACCAATGATAGCGCCCTTCAGAGTGGAAACGTATTCGGTTGGGTTCTGCTTTATGCCGAAGCTGACATAGGTGGTGTTGCTGACTATTTCCGGCATTTTGCACACATACAGCATCACATCAAGGAAATAGTCCGGCAGCGCGTCCTCGGCTTTTCCCGCCTTGGGGCGGACAGGTTCATTGACCGTGAATCTGCAATCCTCAGAATACCTCGGAAGCCTTGCAGCATTTATCTCGTCAACGAAGAAACGCTGAATATAAATATCGGTATAGACGCTGAGCGCATACGCCGCCATATTCCTGCCGTAGGTGTTGACTTGGTATACGGTCACAGGGTCGCTTAGCCCGAGGTCGTCCTCTTTCTCATCTACCACAAGGTACTTGGGCATTGTATTAATGGTCTTATCCCCGCCGCTCAGCAGGTCAAGCATCATGCCGGCAAGCTCGCCCTTATTTTCATCGCTCTGCTTTTCCTCGTTATACAGACCATGGTCAACGATTTCCTGAAGCGTTTCTTTATCAAAGCTGGCTGCGCTGCCTATCATGTTAAGATAATAGGGCGCGGCGGAGATGTACAGCTTCCTTTCCGGCGGATTGTGCTGGGTCTTGAACCATTCGTCAACGATATTGCGGCTAAGACCCGACCAGATAAGCTCCGGTCTGTCCTCCTCGTGCAGCTTGCGGATATTGCTGCTTTGCTCCCGCTCGTTGGCTGCGATGATGTAACCGATACCCTTGTCGTGCCTGCTCTTGCCAAGACGTCCCGCACGTCCCAGCGCATTGCGGTATTCCTGATAGGTCATCTGGCGCTTTCCGTCCTTTCTGCCTACCTCGGTATCGTAGAAAATCATAACGTCCGTGGGGAGGTTAACGCCCATGGTGAGGGTTTCAGTGGCGATAATGATACGGATATCCCCGTTCTCAAAGTTGTCCTCGATAAAGCTGCGGACTATCTCGTTAAGGTTGGCGTTGTGGTAGACTACCCCGAAGCTCAGCGCGTAATTGAACTGCCCGTAGCGGCTCTCGTCCATTTCGCAGTCGTCGCCCTCAGGCTTGTTGATGAATTTGCACTCCTGACTTTTCAGCACCCCGGAGCTGCATATAGTCTTAACCAGCCTCTCGCCGTTGGCTTTGGAGTTGCAGAATACTATTATCTTGTCCTCCGGGTGATTCCGCAGAATAGTTATCAGCAGCCGCTCCCTGTCGTCGGTGGCGCTCTCCGGCGCGGCTTTGTCGAAGTCAGGGCAGGCTACCTCCTCACGGTCGATGAAGCATTTCAGCTCCGGCTTTTCCTTTTCGCTGTCCCAGCGGATAAAGCGTTCCTCTATGGTGACCGGGTGTACCGGATTGGTGATGTTCTCGGTACCCTCGCCCAGCCATTCACTGACCTTGCTCATGTCGCAGTCGAGGGTGGTCAGCCCGAGGAAGGAAAAATCCCTGCTGTCCTTCTTTAGGTATTTCAGTTTTTCAATGGAGAACTCCAGCTTCGGACCTCTCTCGCTGTCCTTGAGCATATGCATTTCGTCCACCACCACAAGGTCGCAGTCCTTGTAGAATTGCTCTGAATTCTGCGCCAGCAGCGCAAAGAACTTCTCGTAAACAAGAATTCCTATATCGTAATAGCCGCGCATGAGATCATAGTCGTGCTCCTGATAGTCCGAGGAGGAGGAATATATCCTGAGAGGTTCTCCACGCTCGTCCCGGAAAGCGGACTCAAAAGCACGCATCTTCTCGCTGGTGAGCGCTTTCAGCGGCACAAGATACAGCACCTTCTTCCTGCGACAGTATATCTGGTATGCCATGCTGACCTCAGCCGCCAGCGTCTTGCCGGAAGAGGTAGAGCCTTGCACGATGACGTTGGTGCCGTTGTCCCAAAATGCAGGACTGCGGAACACCTCCTGTTGAAGCTCGGTGAAATCTCCATAGCTGATGTTGTCAAAAAACGGCTTCATGTTTTCCAGTACACCGTTTATCTGCGGAAGCTCCTCGGTAAGCTTCCTGAGCATGGCAAGCAGTGTATTTTCCTTCATAGATTAATCCTCCTTATCTACCATGTTTCTGATTTTTTCATCCAGCCGCATGAATTCCCTTTCAAACTCCTCAGCGCTGAATTTTCCCGCTAGTGTATCATCGGAGCTGTAAACCAGGTCCTTGACCCGGGAATATATTGAAGCGATATGCAGATCCTCGGCATCCTTCGGCGGAATATCACTGGTGACGCCGTCCCTTTGAAGCCAGTCTATCCTTATTCCGTAGAACATACTGCTGGATATCTTCTTGAATACGTCAAGCTGCTCCTGACTAAGTCTCATCATCAGTGCCTTTGCAGCCACCGCGTCGGTGATATGGCTCACCTTTTCGCCTATCTTCCTGCGAATATTGTCAATGCCGGAATCGTTCCTCTCGCCGAGTACGGCGCTGGATATTACATTTATCGTATTCAAGCTGTATCCGGTCAGCCACATATAAGACAGCGCTGCTGCTTTCATCTGGTTCAGCCTCGCGAAAGAGGAATCGCTGAAATCACAAAAACCACTCCGCGCCTGCTTGTATTCCTCGGAACAAAGAAACTTATCTGCCAGCTCCGAGGAGATATGTCGGTTATCCAGCGCAGCGCCTACCGCGAAATCAATGAGCCTTACGAATTTCCCCGCAGCACGTTGAAGGTTCTTCACCCGGTATGGGTTCGCGGAACTGCGCTCTGATTCTGAAAGGTAAAAATTCGCGATATAAACGCTTATCTCCTCATACCCGCACAGCACATCCAGATAATCGAAAAACCGCAGCTCCTCTCCGTCGGCGAAAAGGCTGTTCACTGCGTTCTCCAGCCTGCCGTATGTGTACAGGCTGATGGCAATACTCTGGAAGTTCCTGCCAATAGCAGTGACATGATAAGCCGTGCCGCCGTCCTCAAAAATGCCGTCGTTCTCTGTTTGCTCTATCATGCGCTCCTGCACAAGGAACTCCAGCGAGCTGCGTATTAGCCGGTCCAGTTTTCCCCGGATATTTTTGTTTTTCGAGGTAAAGTTTCCGGTGTGGGTGAGCCGCTGCGCAATGTCGCTCTCATCAAACGCCTGCTCTGACGGGCAGAGATTGAACATATAGAACACGAACCAGTTAAGATCCTCCCCCCGGATAATGCTGATGAGCCTGCTGTCCAGCTTATCGCTTTCATAGTAGTGCAGCGCGTACTTAGATATCCTGTCGGCGGCGGGGCTTGCCTCGGTGTCGTTGAGGAAGGCGAAGCTTACTCCGGCATCAATATAGCCAAGCCGTCCCGCTCTGCCAATGCAGTTCTGGTAATCCTGATAGGAAAGCTCAATTTTATCAGCGCCGTTTTTCTTCTCCATACAGTCCATAACGACCGCGTCAACGCTGCTGTTAAGCCCGTATGCCAGCGTTTCCGTGGCGAACACCACACGGATACCGCCCTCTATCACCCTCGGCTCTCCAAGGAACTCGTTCTCCAGTGCTATTCGCATTTTCTCCGGGAGCGACGCGTTATGAAACGCGATACCATTCATCAGCGCCTCGAATTCGTCGTGCTCCCTGAACTTCCCGTACACACCCCGTATATCTTCATAGGCTATATCGTATTCTCTGAGGAAGCGATCTCTGAATTCCTCCACTGCCTCGGGCTGCTCCCTTTTCTTGAGGTATCTGTAAAAGATCTTGGCGCTATGCCGGGTGTGATACTGGGAGAACGAGAATACTATCATCTTGCGGTTCTGGCGGTACTCGCCGGCGCACAGCCTGTCAACAGTATTGTAATGCTCCTTCTGCTTGCCGGCATAGACGCGTCGCCCCGCTGCGGTGTATAGAGCACATTTGTCCTGCTCGGTCTTGCCGCAGAAGAAGAACTCCGAGATATTCACCGGACGACTGAGATACTTTATCGGGTACAGTTCCAACTGCCCGATGTAGTTCTTCCACTCGTAATAGGGCGTTCCCAGCAGAATGACGTTCTTATCGCAGCTCAGCAGCTTCAGATTGAGGATCTCTGCCTTGACACCACGCTCATCGTTCCGAAAGATGCTCACCTCATCAAACACGATGTAGTCAAACCTGTTCATGAAGCTGTCGTTGCCGGCACTGAATATGTATATCTTCTCGTATATCATCACCGCGATGTCCACATTTCCGTTCCTGATGTCGTCATCTCTGTCGGTGTGCTCGCTGGTGGAAAGCGCGATATCCAGCCCGAAGCCCTCCAGACGCCTTACGAACCCGTCGTACATCTGGGAAGCCAGCGCCCTGAGCGGTACTGCTATCAGCATTCTGAGCCGCCTGCCGCAGCGCTGCCTGTCTACAAGGTATTTCGTCAATGGTACGGCAGTCTTGCCGGAAGAGGTGCTGCCAATTATCATCAGCCGTCTGCTGTTCCAGAAATTCTCATCGGAAAACACACGCCGCTGGAACATCGTCATATACCGGCTGCCATTCCGTGTAAATCCCATCCTGTCCAGCATTTCCCACGCGGCATCGTATTTCTCCTGACAGCGGGAGAGATCCACGGCGTGAGCATAATGCATATCGTTGCAGATATGAATCTTGTCGGGGAATTTCTCCAAAAACAGCTCCGTCTGTTCCGGGCAATCTATACCGTTTTCTTTAAGGCATTCCACTATCTTCGGTATCTCAGCCGGTTCATAGCCAAATCTGCCACTCACCGCCTGGAACACCCTATCTGCTAAGACTCCGCCGTCCTCCTCGTCCGAGAGGCGAACAACGTTCTCAGCCCTGCCAAAGCCGTTGATACCATGCCGGGAGTCTTCCGGGAACGATCCTGCGGTGAACCTTACCCTTTCTCCAGACGCTAATCCGTCTTTTTCCCCCAGCTCGTCCAGATATATGAAAGAACCTCTGTTTTCAGTGACTATCAGGTACTCTCCCGGTCTGTCCGACAGCAGGACCACGCCCTTCTCCTCTCTGTCAGGAACAGGCTCCAGTCCTATTACCTTGTGTTTCTTCACCAGCTGTAACAACACCCGCTGACATAAGGGAAGCGTCTTTTTTACATTGCAAACTCGGTAGCTTAAACCATCGCACCCGATGATATCATAGTGTCCCTTGTCGCTGTGAGCCAACGGTTTCCAGCCAGTTATTACGCCGTACAACTTTTCCATAGCGTTCTCCTTTTTCAATGTGTCGGACATACCGCACCTCCGTA
>JBJFGA010000208.1:0-11766 GCA_051892275.1 Oscillospiraceae bacterium
CGGAGAGGTTGACCGACAGACCTCTACCCATTTTCCCTTCTCAAACCGGTTTTTATACTAATAACCGTTTGAACGAAGGAAAAGAAACGCAGGCGTACTGTATGTACGCATTATCCGCTGCGCGGAAAACGCTCAAGTTTCTTTGACGACGATAGCGGTGCTGGATTTCTGTAAAGATTTCCTGAGTTTAAATGGTTATTAGTATTAGAGGTTCCCTAATGAAAAACGCCCGTGGTGAGCGTTCGCGCTTACGAAGCTGCCGCAGGCGCGGTGCTGATAGCCTTTTATCAAAACAAATCACCCTCTGCCGGTGTGGCAGAGGGTAAAATGTTATTGGCGGGAAACAGTCTTTCGTGGTCACTCCTCCTGAATATTCACATAAGCGATACCGTTTTCATACCTGCCGTCATAGGTCGCGTACCACACGGCGGTTTGTCCGTTGTATTCCGCGGTAATGCGGTATTCCGGGATAGTTTCCGTTATATTCACGTCCGCGGTGAACGCCCCGCTGCGCTGGGTGTTATCCATCGATCCGCACACCTCGCTCACCGAGATGTCACCGGTATTGAAGTCCACAGCCACCTTTTCAAGGCTGATTTTCATGCCGGAGTACAGCGGCAGCACCACTGCCGTGGTTTCACCGGAGTACCAGCCGATGTCCGATGAACAGCTGTTGAGCACAAACTGATATTCCGGCGTCCTGTTGTCATAGAACACCGCAAACAGGGTGTCCTGTTCGCTGCCGGCATAGATTTTCGCCAGTTCATTGAACCCCTGCCAGCTGTCAAAAGCCTCAATGTACTGATACACGGCGATGGTGGGGGATACCGCGAAGGTATAGTCGCTGACGAACCCGCTGCCGTTATCCGCGCCGACATGGAATATGCGGCATTTCTCGCCGTAAAGCTCCACGTTTTCGCCGGTGTCCAGTATCTCTTTTCCGTCGGTATAGCCGTAGTATTTGATCTGGTAGTACAGATTATATTTCAGTATATCGTTCCTGCCTGCGAATAAACCCTCCGAGAAGCGCTGACCCTGAGGGGCAGGGGACATCTCCAGCCGCTTCGGGAGAAGCGTTCCTTCCGAGCTGTTGTCAAGGCACAGCTTCCCGTCAGTCAGGCTGTAACTGAACGCATATTCCTGCCTGAAAGAAGTGGTGTCGCCCGCCTGCTCAATAAAAACGCGGATATCTCCGTCAGGGTCGATACCCCAGGCGCCGGTATAGTACTCTATCGGTACATCGGCGGTTTTCTTTGCATACACCATACTTCCGTCGGCGTTCAGTTCAAGGAAGATATCCATTCCGTCGCCGGAACAGAACCACATTCCCACGACCTCGCTGTCATACCCCAGCGTGTACCACTGCGACAGCTCCTGATAAAGCATTTCGGGCGCGGTATGGAACCAGCCCTCGTCCGAGGTGCGCTCGAAGCTGTTGGTGTTAGTTCCGCAGGCGACTGACAATTCTTCCTCGGTGATAGAAACCACAGTTTCGTAGGGCGCACCGGTGTATTCCGCTCCGTTGAAGTAAACGCTGAAATATGTGCCTGTGCCGGTGAAACTCAACGCGGCTTCGTCAAAAAGCGCCGCATTGTCCTCGGGTGCTATTTCCTGGCACCAGTAGGCTTCCGGCGAGCCATCATACAGCTCCGCATACTCGACCAGCATCACGCCGCCAAGGCAGTCCACCTTTGCCACAAGCTGGTTTTGTCTGTATCCGTTCAGGAGGTATACGCCCTCAAGCTTTTCGGCTAAAGCGCGGCTGCTGTTTTCTGGCGGGGCTTCTTCCGCTGTTTCCGGCTTGCTTTCCACTGCGGAGGTCACAGCCGGTTCGGCGACAGAAACTTCATCCGTGGCTTCCGGTGCTATCTCGCTGGTCGTCGGATTCGTGGTGGTCACGCCGGAGCTGTCTGATCCAGCCGTCTGTGCGGCGTTATTCTGGCAGCCGGTTATCACTGCACACAGCAGCAGTGTAGCCATTATGGCTGGACATTTTTTCATAGTTATCCCTCCTGGTTCTTATGGAAAACCCCAAAAACCGATGTATCAGTTGCTCTTTTCAAATACAATTGACGAGCCGGCGCGGGAAACGGTGAGTTTACCGTCCTTTATGGTATAGCTTATTGTTTCATCGCCGATGGTCATTGTGCCGTTCTTCCATTTGAATTCCTCGGCGTCCTCCTCGAACATGACTATGCTTCCGGTGCCGTCAGCGTTGAGTTGGATATAGCTTTCGGGGGCTTCCATTCCCATTTCAGAGTACATGCTCTCCATGTCCGAAATGGTGAAAGTCGTTCCGTCTTCTTCCATGGAGTAAAGGTTATAACGTCCTGCGTCACTGTTTCCGTTTTCTCCGCAGCCTGCAAGTGTCAGTGATGAGGCAATTGCCGCCGCGCAAAGGAAAGATGTGCGTTTTAAGTGTTTCATAACAGTACCTCCTGAAAATAATTATATATGAAAAGCTGCTGTGACAGCAGCTGCTCATACAGAACACTATCACTCCGTTTCCGTGTCAATTCAACAAAAAACGCTATTGATGAAGTGATATGGTCGTGTTGCACTCATTTTACCACAGAAGTAAAGATTTGTCAAGAGAATATGTGCATTCTCTTAGAAATACGAAGTATTTCAATAGCTATCGGATAAAAGCAGACACCAGTCGTTTCTCGCTGTATCAGCGCTTTTTGTAACGCAGGAGCTGTGGACAGCGAACATCATCAGAAAACCCCGGTCACGAATATCTCCACCCCGATAAGGATAAGTATAACGCCGCCGATGATGGTCGCCTTGTTCCCGAATTTCGTTCCGAATTTCTTGCCTAGGACAAGCCCCGTCATGCTGATGGCAAATGTGACAGCCGCAATGATAAGCGCGCACACCACCGCCATGAGCAGGTCGTATTCCGCGATTGCAAACCCTACTGACAAAGCGTCGATAGAGGTCGCGACGCCCTGAACCATTAACGCGGCAATGCCGACTTTTGGCTTTTCGTCCTCCTCGTCCTTGTTCCGGATACCCTCCACCAGCATTTTTCCGCCGATAAATAGAAGCAGCGCCAGCGCTATCCACGGAATAAACTTCTCAAAGGCCTCAAAGAACCTGACGATAGTGTGTACGCAGATCCAGCCTATCATAGGCATTGCCGCCTGAAAGAACGCGAATACCCCCGCAACACCGCACATTTTTTTCTTCCTCATGCCCGGCTCGTTCAGTCCGTTTGCGAGAGAAACCGAGAATGCGTCCATTGCCAGACCCACGCCAAGCAGTACGCTGTTTGCAAAGAAAATAAAACTCCATTCCATTTTTCTACCTCCAGAATTTTGTAAACAAAAAACCCAGGTACAGTAAACTATACCTGGGCATATATCTGAAATATATAGACTTCATGTATAGTTTGGCTATACATGAGTCTCGCAATTTAAAACAAGCCAGACCTTGCGGTCAGTATGTTGACTTGCTACGTTACACGCTTGCTACTCCCTCATGGGAATTATGTTATAACTATTCTATCATAATTTGTCGGTTTTGTCAAGCGTTTTGTGACATTTTTCGACGAAACCGCTCAAGAAAATTATACGTTTATACCCCCGCCCGCTGGCAGATAGTGCAGCCTGTCCATATATTTCGCCATGAACGAGAACTGTTCCGTGCCGGTGCAGTGGCAGGTGTAATACTCGGTGTCAAAGCCCGCGAGCAACTCCGCATAGCCTTTCAGCGTATCGTCCTGCGGCAGCTTCGAGAAGTGGAACCCGCCCACCATAACGTCCGGACTGAACCAGTCGGCAATGTTCAGGATACCCTTGTGTGAACATCCGCTGATAAGAGTTTTTCTGTTGTTTTCCTCTATGAGCAGGTAGTGCTCATGGCGGAAATCGTCCGGCTGAATACTGCCGTTTTGCAGCATGTTCAGCCCGAAGCTCCCAAGCTCCACCCGCTTCCGGCGCTCGTTGCAGGCGTAAAGCGTAAGCCCCGGCTCTATCTCGAACACCTCGCCTGTGAATATAATGCGCGCATTGTCCCGCAGTGAAACGTCCAGCCCGATGTACTTCTCCGAGCCGTTGTAGTGCGGCTCAAATGCGTGGCGGTTCATGTAGACAGGCGCTATGTCGTTGAGCGAAAGGAACTTCTTCAGCCCGCCGCCGTGGTCGTAATGTCCATGAGAAAGCACCGCGATGTCCACGCGGCGCAGGTCGATACCAAGCTTCCCGGCATTCTCAGCAAATAGCTCCGTCTGACCCATGTCGAACAGGATATTGTGTTTCCCGGTCTCTATGAACAGCGACAAGCCGTGCTCCGCGCCGATGTTTTCGCCGACTGAAGTGTTCTCGGCGAGTGACGTGATACGCATAATAACTCCCTTTCAGAAAAGGCGGTGCAACGCCTGTGGTATTCTGTCAGTGGCAGCCGTGGTTTCCGCAGGTGTGACCGCTGCCATGCTCATGGTCGTGGTGGCTGCACCTTACGTCAGGGTCGTACCCCAGCGTGCCGTTGAGCAGGGCATTGACCGCGTCGTCAGCACTGCCGTTCACACCGCCGAACAGCTTTATCCCCGCCTGCGCAAGCGCCATCTGCGCACCGCCGCCGATACCGCCGCAGATAAGCACGTCCACGCGGTTCGCCGCAAGGAAGCCCGCAAGCGCGCCGTGTCCGCTGCCGTTGGTGGGAACTATCGCTGAGCTGGTTATCTTTCCGTCCTCAACATCATATACCTTGAACGCCTCGGTATGACCGAAGTGCTGGAATATCTGTCCGTTTTCATAGGTTACTGCAATTCTCATAGTGCTTTTTCCTTTCTTGCTGAATACAACAGGCTGATCCTGTTTCCTGCACATTATTCCGCAGATACCGCCGCTGCACAGGCTGTAATTACCGCCGGAAACGACCAGCCGCTTTCCGTTCACGATACAGTCGGCGATTTTGGTCCGGGCGGAGCTGTATATCTCCGTGGCGGTGGGTCGGGAAATGTTCATCTGCTCCGCCGCCTGCGCGTGGGTTAGCTGTTCAAGGTCGATAAGCCGGATCACCTCGTACTCGTCCACCGTCAGCGTAACGCAGCCGCTGTTTGCTATCCCGTCCGGGGAAAAAGCGCTGTATTCCGGTTCTTCGCATACCCTGCGGCAGCGCTGTGGTCTTGGCATAAAATCACTCCGTTTCCGACTATGGTTGATTATATCACTTTTCTGTCGTTTTGTCAATACCTTTCCTGATACCGGGGCAGCGTTCGAGGTAACATTGGAATGATTGTGCGTTTTGACGCACCGACACGATTTCGGGCATTAATGGAAAACCGGCAAGCCTGGACGTGGCGCGATTTGCAAGCATCTGACGGGTTTTCGCCACCCTGAATTGGAGACTTCTTCAGATAACTTGTGGTTAGTAAACACTAATCATAGCGTTTGGAATGAAAGATAATTTTGCTCGTAACTTTTCTTAGGTCCATTTCCTGTTCCTTTGCGGCATATTCTTGCGGCATATTCTTGCGGCATATTCTTATGCATTCCTGATAAGCGTTATTTTGTACTGGTTTCCCGTATAGTACCACGCTGCCTGTTCTCCACCAACCCGCGGAATATCGCGTCCACGTCGTAATCATTCCCGGCAAACCCCGGTATCTCCTTGATGGACCTGAAAATACTTACGCTGAACCCAGTCAGTATCTGCCCTATCTCCTCTTCTGAATAGGGGCAGCCTCCGGTTACGACCAGCGTTGCCAGACCATGTGCCACAAGCCACATATCCCGGAAATAACGGTCGGCGGTGGGCGCGTCTATCTGATATATCTGCTGTAAGGACTCCCTCACCAGCTCCTGCGAATGGCGCATTGCGTCCATAACGCAGCAGTTTTCCTCATCACCGGCTGACAGAAACAGCAGGCGGTACAGCTGAGGTTCTTCCTTCGCGAAATGGATATACTGCCTGCCGAATCCGAGAAACGGCTTCCCGGTGTGAAGTCCTGCCTGCACATATTCGTCAAAGATATGTTCCGCCGAAGTGCGCACCGCGCTTTTGGCTTCCTCTATCGTGTGGAAGCAGGTAAAAACCGGCTGCGTCGAAACGCCCAGTTCCCCCGCCAGCGCCTTTGCAGTGAGCGCGTCGATACCCTTCGCACGAACCACACGAACCGCCGCCTCTGTCATTTCCTCTCTCGTGAATTTGTTCCTTGGTGCCACAATATCCCTCTTTTCGCAGCACGTTATGTATTTTTGTTATGCACTTGAATTACCTCGTCGCGGATATTCAGAAATGCGTCAACCACTACCGGGTCAAAATCCCTGTCCCTGCCTTCTTCAATAATGCTGAAACAGGTTTCCAGCGGCAGCGCGTCGCGGTAGCATCTCTTTTCTGAAACCGCGTCGAACACGTCGGCAACCGCCATTATGCGGGCAGGTAGAGGGATATTCTCGCCGGAAAGCCCGTCGGGATAGCCTTTTCCGTTCCATTTTTCATGGTGAGAATGCGCGACATCATAAGCCATCTGCTTGTAATTCTCGTCGCCTATGTGCGCAAAAGTGTCCTTGATAAGACTACCGCCCTTGACGGCGTGGGTCTTCATCGTGTCAAACTCCTCTTCCGTCAGCTTTCCGGGCTTTTGCAGGATACTGTCGGGAATGGATATCTTTCCTATATCGTGGAGAGGTGCGACCATAGAAAGGCAGCTGATGAATTCATCGTTTATGACGTCGCTGTAAATGCCCTCTTTCAGCAATTCCTCCGCCAGAAGATGGACATAATTGCTGGTTCTCTTTATGTGACCGCCGGTGTTTTCGTCCCTGTTTTCCACAAGCGTTGCGAAGCTGTATATCATTTCTCGGTTGTATATTACGAGCTGGTCGTAGTTCTCGGCGTCCTCCTCCAGAAGTTTTGATGTCCTTCTGGTAAGAAGCAGCAGGAGCATAGAAAAGCTTATCAGTGTCAGCAGTCTGGGGAGAATACCGTAATAAAACAGGCTGTGTAAGGTTTTGAAATTCCTGTCAGTGCACCAGTCAAGATAAAAACCGCACAGTTGACCGCACACGGTAATGACGATAGTAAGCCCGGTGGAGAACACTGTCAGCCTGTTCGAAAAGTAGATCCCCGCGATCGCGATAGGGTAGGCGTAAATAAGCACGACATGAAACGTAAGGCTTACGGTTATGACAAACAAAAACAGACCGGTAAAAATAACGTACAGGTATTTGAGCCATTTCGAGGTAGGGTCGGCTATCTTGTTGATGAGCAGCGGCGAAAGCAGCAGCACCGCGCTAATCAGGTATGCCGTCGTCATTACGTTCGCTTTAACGACAAATATGCCAGCCAGATTGAGGATATAAATTAAGGTGAAGATGGCAAAGGTGATCGCCATGACCTTTGCGGTAACTTTGTTGGCGTCTTTTTCGTTCTGGTTTATTATCTTATTCAGTGTGGTGTTACTCATTTGTTTCCCTCCGTTTTGTTCGTATTGTGATGTTAATACAGCTAATATAATAATTGTAATATAACGCCTGATATATATTATACGCTATACATTTCAAAATGTCAATACTCCGGACGAAATGTTTTATCTGGATATGGCGGTAAATATATGGCGGTAAGTTCTGTTCTGGAATTGATTACAGTTTGGTTACAATTTGGAACACCTATTGAATTATAGGAAAAAAAGGATTATAATGTATTTGCAGCAAACATTAACTTGGATTGGGTGTGTTTTGGTTGGAATGGGACGTGAGCAGAGTTACTGTGATCCTGCCGTCGTATGACCCCGGTGAGCGGCTGCCGGAGGTGGTGGCGGGGCTTATCGCGGCGGGCTTTTGCGACATTATAGTAATAGACGACGGGAGTCGTGAGGATTGCCGCCGCTTCTTTGATGAGGCGGAAAGGCTGCCGGAATGTACCGTGCTTCACCACGGCGTGAACCGCGGAAAGGGCAGGGCGCTGAAAACCGGGTTCGGGTTCTTCATGAAGAACCGACCGGAGCAGCTCGGGGTGGTGTGCGCCGACGATGACGGGCAGCACTCCCCTGAGGACATAGCCCGGTGCGCCGCTGAAATGGTGAAGCGGGGAACGGCGGTATTCGGCGCGCGGGATTTCACCCTGCCGGACGTTCCGCCAAAAAGCCGGTTCGGTAACAGAATGACGAGCTTTGTGTTCCGGGCGCTGTGCGGAATCAGAATATCCGACACCCAAACCGGGCTGCGGGCTTTCCCGAGGGAGTACCTGCCGACCCTCTGCGAAACAGCAGGGGAGCGCTTTGAGTACGAAACCAACGCTTTGCTGGAGCTGCACCGGGAGGGGCTGGGATTTTCAGAACTTCCCATAAAGACTATCTACATAAACAACAACGGTGGTACTCACTTCCACCCGCTTCGGGACAGCGTGAAGATATACGCTGTGATACTGAAATTCCTGATGTCCTCCTGCGCCGCTTCGCTTATCGACATGGCGGTGTTCACGGCGATAAACCTATGCCTTCCCGCCGAAATGGACGAGAAGCTGCGGGTGTTCGCAGCCACCTTCGGGGCAAGGGCGGCGTCCTCGCTTGTGAATTTCATCATCAACAGAAACCGCGTGTTCAAAAGTTCCGGGAGCGTTCCGGGAACAATGGCGCGGTACTACCTGCTGTGCGGGGTACAAACCTGCGTTTCATGGGCGGGAGTAACGGTGCTGGCGGCGCTTTTCTCAGCCCGGCACAGCGGCTGGGAAACGCTCATCAAGGCGGCGGTGGATACGGTGCTGTTCTTCGTGAGTTTTGGTATTCAGCGGGACTGGGTTTTCGGAAAGGAGAAAGGACATGAGCAGAAGCAGGGTTAAGCGAAAAGGTCGCGGTGCGCTGGTCATCATACTGAGAATAGTACTCTGCATTTTTACGGCGGTGGACGTGCTGTTGTTCGGGCTTCTCGGGGTGATTTTTGTCCTAGAGAAAGGACCGAGCGAGCGGGCGCGTGACCTGTTCGTTATATCCATGAACGAAACCAGCGCGGCGAAGTTCGTTCCGACTATTTTCCTCACCCAGCAGGAGGTTGACGATATCCTTGCCGCGAACACCTTTCAGGAAACCGACACGGTGACAGATACCGAACTGGTGGTGATAAGCTCCGAGCCGGAGAAATCCGCGCAGGAGGACGAAACCATTGACCCTGACGGCGACGGGATAGACATAATCGACGTTTCCGGTAGTACGTTCAAGGGAAAGCTGATGCTGGTGTACGACCCCTCACGAGTGTTCGTAGGGGTAAGCGGAAAGTACGGCGCGACAGAATATGGCAAGACCCTGCCGGATATCTACGCCCGGTATGACAACATTGTCGGGGCGATAAACGGCGGCGGCTGGGACGACCGCGACGGCCACGGCACTGGAGGCGAGCCTTGGGGCGTGGTCATTTCCCAGGGAGAAGTGCTGTGGGGTACTCCGATGTACTATACATGGGACATGGCGGGGCTGACCTATGAAAACAAGCTTGTGGTCGGCAAAATGACCATTCAGGATGCGGTGGACATGGGCGTCCGGGACGCGGTGAAATACGGGCCGCCGCTTATCGTGAACGGCGAACCGCTGGAATCTCTCGGAACGGGAAGCGGTCTTAATCCCCGTACCGCGATAGGTCAGCGGGCGGACGGAACGATGATGCTGCTCACCATTGACGGTCGGCAGGGGAACAGCCTTGGCGCGAGTCTGGCGGACGTTCGGGACGTAATGCTGGAATACGGCGCGGTGAACGCATACAATCTGGACGGCGGCTCTTCCACCAATATGATCTACAACGGCGAGATAATCAACAACGGTGCAAGTCTTGTTGGACTGCGGAAAATGTGCAATGCATGGCTGGTAAGGGGTAAGGAATGAGCGTGACAGAAATCAAGGGAGAGCGGTCTGCCTTAAATCAGGAAACACAGGAGGAGCGTCAGCACCGCGAAAGCCGTGGAAAGCACAGACCTCCTCTCAAACCGCGGGCAAGCAGGGGGACGATAGCGTTCCGGGCGGTTTTCCTGAGCCTGACCGTGCTGGCAGTGGCTGCTATCGTTTTCGGGCTGAATATACTGTGGGGCTTCCTTTCGGAGTACGAGCAGAGCCTGCCGGAAAAGGCAGCAGAGGGCGTTATCGCGCGGCTGGAGCAGGGCGACTCCTCAGCGGTATATGAATCCACAGGCTTCACCCCGAACCGCTATGAGGACGACAGCGCCGCCCGGGAGTATGTCGCGGGTCTGTTTACCGGGGATATCACTTATGTCAAGGACGCTGTACAGTCCACCGACGAAAAGCTGGTATATGCCGTAAAGTCCGGAGGAAAGCGGGTTTGCAGTCTTTTCCTGCGAAAGACCGGCGAACAGACCGGCTGGGGATTTCCGCTGTACGAAGCAGAGGGCTTTTCCGGGGTAGAAATTCCCACCCAGGAGATAACGATAATCGCCCCGGACAATGCGGAGATACGCATAAACGGCATGGCACCGTGGGAAGTTCCGGTTTCCTCAGAGCCGGTATCGGAATGCAGGCATTTCTGCGATTACATTGATGATACTCCTGCCATGGTGGAGTACTCTGTAAAGGACTTCACTGAGATGCCGGAGGTGACTGCGGTTCGCCCCGACGGAAGCGCGCTGTGTGTTCATCAGGAGGGCGGCAGGTTCATCTTCACACTGGACGGCGGCGAAATACCGCAGGAGCTGTCCGACCTTGCGGTGAAAGCGTCCGAGACCTATTCGAAATTCATCTCGGCGGACGCAGCGTTCAGCGCAGTAGCGGAGTATGTCCCGGAGGACGTTCCGCTGTATGAGAATATAAAAACTTATGAGGCGAAATTCTACACACCTCACAGCGATTACGACTTCCTTGACGTGAATGTCGGGGAATTCCGGAGGTATACGGAGAACTGCGTTTCCCTGAGGGTGACTTACACCCAGCGCATTTATGCTGGATACCTTGGGGAATTCGATTTCCCGACAGACAACACGATGTACCTGGCAAAGCGCGGGGACGAGTGGTTGGTAACAGATATCGTCATGAATTAAAGGAGCACAATATGCCTGATTTAATACAAGCGTTTGATTTCAGCATACTTGAGTTTATTCAGCAGAATATGCGCAGCGAAGTACTGGACGTGATATTCACGGTGATAACCTACCTCGGTTCCGGCGGAATACTGTGGATAGCGGCGGCTGTATGTATGCTGTTCACGAAGAAATACCGCCGCTGCGGGATAGCAGTGCTGGTCTGCCTGCTGCTGGGACTGTTGTTCGGCAACCTTATACTTAAGCACATAGTGGCGCGCGCACGTCCCTGTTGGCTGAAGCCGATATCGGATATGCTCGTCGCCGTTCCAAAGGATTTCTCGTTCCCGTCTGGGCATACCCTGTCCTCGTTTATTGTGGCGATAGTAATACTGCGTCACAGCCGGGGGTTCGGAATACCGGCGCTTGTGGTGGCGTCGCTTATTGCGTTTTCGCGGTTGTATGTATACGTCCATTTCCCGACAGACCTGCTCGGTGCAATGATACTTGCGGTTCCGGTAGCGATTTTCGGGGATATGCTTACGCAGAAGGCAATCACGTTCATCAGAGGGAAGTGGCAGGAAAGGAAAGCCCGGCAATAAAGGCGATTGGGTAATGAGAACGCTAGTTCTCATTGACTGCGTCAGCAGTCAGCCGCGAAGCGGAAACATATATTACTGGTTCTGTCCGGTGTTGCCTTAGTAATCAACAGAATCATAGTACTCATCATACGTTTCATAGGTCTCGTAATACGTTTCATAGGTCTCGTAATACGTTTCATAGGTCTCGTAATACGTTTCATAG
>JBJFGA010000209.1:0-11729 GCA_051892275.1 Oscillospiraceae bacterium
CCACTTATCTCAGACGAAATATTTATAAGGAACCGAAGTTTGATTACTCGGTGATGTATAAGGCTGACCGTACTATCGGCGACAGAATATCCGCCATGGTCTACCTTATGCACGGAGATTATTTTTGCTTTGATGAGAAGATGTCCGCCTACCGTATTCCGGAGAAGGACAGAAACTGCGGCACGTCCGATGTGTATTCCGACCCGGTGCAGGCCCTGAAAAGAGACCTTGAAATATGCAGAAAGCTGTATGCTTTTACGGCGGAAAGAGGAATGAAACTGAAGTCTGACTATGCCGCGAGAAGAATATTCTATTCAGCGGTGATACGCCGGCTTCATACACGCTCCCCGGTGCTTAAGGATATACAGAAAGAAGCCCTGGCATTAACATATTCCGCACCGAGGACTGTTTTGCTGTTCCCGGTGTATGTATGCGCCAGACTTTTCAGAAAAATTAAAGCGCTTTTTCGCAAATAAACGGACAATTGATTTATCCGGATAAAAGAAAGGGATAAAAAGGAATGACTTTAGGAAATCTGTCTTTGCCGAACTGCAAAGAGATCAAGTATGTATTTACCGATGACAGCAACAGGTTCGGTAACAGAAGGTATTCGTGGTTCTTTACCCGTGACAAGAAGATAGAGGCGGATTACCGTTTCCGTTATGTGGCTGGTATTGAGGAGCTTACACTTGCCGACGAGGAACTGAATATCGCCGTGACCTGCCTTCAGGGCTCGTTCACAGTAACGGTTGAAAACGAAGACGGCAAAACCGGCTGCTATACCATTTCAGGGCTTCAGGGTAACACCATAGTTATTACCGGAGCAATTTCTGTACAACTCACGTCGCAGCTTCCGGATTCCCAGATATTTATCATGTCTGAAAAGAATATCCCGGACGTATCTGACGATATCAGCTTCAGCAAAAAGACTGACGGTATCACGCTTATCCATACAGATACCACCGGAGAGATCACCCCGGTATACAGCGGAGATGTGTTCTGCAGAAACGGCATAACCGGGTTCATGAACTTTGTGAACTACGATACGATGCGCTTTGCTGATACTTTCCGCGGAATGTACTGCCAGATCGGTCCGAGAGAGTATTCGTCTTTAATTACCTGCGTCAATGGCAGCGCTGACATCTACGCGATAGACCTGCGCAGGTATTCTGAAACCTATAAACAGAGTTTTGTAGTTCATCTCGACAGCATAAACGACGCTGTTTTCTTCCAGGCTGGATTTGCGCTCGGAACTCATTCAAAAAGCGATAATTCAGCCCTGCTGTCATTCACCAACAATTACTACGATAAAAAGTTCCAGCGTGTTATTAATGTTTCGGACTGCGACAAAGCGGCTGACATCATTAGACCGGAGCTTATCATGTCCACGCTCGACAGGTATGCTGATAAGCTGGGAGAAGGCAATAATACAGATCTGTAAGATAATGGTATCGTGGAAGGTAAACAGAAGTGAATGATGATATAGTATTAAGCGTATTGCTCAATGATTATAAATCGGCCGGGAAGATCATTAAAGCCGTAGAAAATGTTTTGCGCCAGGAGATCGATTTCAATATTGAGATCATTATTGAAAAGGGCTTGTTGTCTGAACTCCAGATCGAAGCTATCCTTAAGAAATGTCCCGGGTTTAATGACAGGATAATATTCGCAGACAAGATCGGTTTCGGCGAAAATGAAACTGCGCCGCGCGGAAGGCTCTGCTACCCGCTCAACGGCTCTGAGTTTGTCTGCCAGCCAGGCGAATTAAAGGACTTTGTGATGTTCCGCGAGGATAAGGAAGCGGAAGATATCATGGTCAGCATATCCATGACGGCATATAATCAGGAGCCTTATATAGCGCGTGCGCTGGAAAGCATTCTGAAGCAGGAAGTAAACTTCAGATATGAGATAATCGTGGGCGAGGACTGCTCCACCGATAAAACGCGTCAGATAATAGAATCCTACCGCCAGAAATATCCCGACATCATAAAGCCGATATACCACCCGGTAAACGTTGGACTGAGGATAAACAACGACATGGTTCGCCGCAGGCTCCGCGGAAAATACCGCGCTATCCTGGAGGGCGACGACTACTGGCTTTCTACCGACAAGATGCAGTCGCAGGTGGATTTCCTTGAAAAGAACCCCGATTTCGTCGGTATAACCGGCAACTATATTGACGTAGACAAGAACGGGAAGCTGCTCAAACGTCCAAATCCGCAGATCTACTCTTCCGAGAGCGTTTTCAACAAGGAAGAGCTGGAAAAGTGGAAGATGCCGTCTAACACCCTTGCGCTGACCCACAGGAACATATTCCGTGACTGCGGCGAGGAAGTGATGCAGCGGTTTGAGAAGGCGTCTATCATCGGTGACAGAAAGCTGTTTACATTCCTGCTGATGTACGGAGATATCTATCATTCCGAGGATAACGTTGCGGTGAGAATGGTGCTTCCGGTGTCCCCTACAAGCTGGGCTTACGCGCAGAGGCACTCCAACATGTGCCCAATAACGCATACATGGCTGACTAATGCCGAGAATTATGCCAAGACTTACGGCAAGGAACTTGACCTTACCGAAAAGAAGATCGAAAACTGGGCGATCGCAATAAAATGCTACCTCAAGAACCCGTCTAAGAGAAATCTCTACGCGGTGCGCGAGATACGTCAGAATATCCCGGTGGAGCAGAGAAAGCAGTATAACCGCGGTGCGTTCAGGTACTGCATGGCTGCTGTGAAGAAAGTCTACAACGGCAAGAACTTTATAACAGGCACAGTATCACTGTTCGGAAAGGGCGTAAAATTTGTGGGCAAGGCGTTCAAGTTTGCGTTCAAAAAGGCGGAGACCAACGACAGACTCAAGAAATTTATATAATATTATCGTGTATCCATGAACGATCGAAAGGCTGATGAAAGTGAAGATAGAACTGAAAAGAGTTACAGAGAACGATCTGGAAGTGCTCATGAACTGGAGAAACAGCGAGGAAATATCAAAGACCCTCTTTACGAATGTAAAGCTGACTATGGAGGGTCAGAAAAAGTGGTATGAGAAGCTGAAGCAGGACGATACCCAGATACGGTGGATCGTGTTTGCTGACGGCAAGCCGATCGGCTCCATGTATCTGGTGGACATTGACAGAGTAAATAAGCGCTGTGAACACGGCTGGTTCATTGCCGAGAAAGAGTATCGTTCGCTCAACCTCGCGCTTCGGCTGAGATGGAACATGTACGACTATGTGTTCAACAGACTTGGACTTAACAGGCTGTATGGATATGTAATGGCAGAAAACAAGGGCGTTGTGCGCCTGATAAAGATAGGCGGCCCCGAACTTGAAGGCGTGATGAAGCAGCATGTGTGCAAGGACGGCGTCTTCCACGATGTTGTGGTATTTGGTATCACAAAGTCAATGTGGGAAGAACGCAAAAAGCAGTTCGATTATGAGCCGATCGACATGGAGTAACTATGATATTACAGGGTAAAAATGCGGTAATAACCGGCTGTTCCAGGGGAATAGGACTTGGTATATTAAGGAAATTCCACAGGAACGGCGCAAATATATGGGCATGCATACGCAAACCGTCCCCGGAATTTTCGGAGATGTGCGCCGAAATGTCCGCCGAGGGGGGCTGGGTAAAGCCCGTCTGCTTTGATATGGAAAACGACGATGAGATAAAAGCCGGTATAAAGGGTATACTATCCGAGAAGCTTCCGGTGGATATTCTTGTCAATAACGCCGGGATATCATCCCGGGCAACTCTTCACATGATGAGCATGGAGGAGATGCATAGGGTATATCAGACCAATTATTTCAGCCAGATGCTCATCACACAGCTTGTCACAAGGTACATGATAAGGAAAAAAAGCGGCTGCGTGATAAATATGTCGTCGGTGAGCGGTCTTGACAACGCCGAGGGCACACTTGCATACGGCGGCAGCAAGTCTTCTGTGGCATGGTCTACAAAGACGCTGGCGGTGGAGCTTGGTAAGTATGGCATAAGAGTTAACGCCATTGCGCCGGGACTGATAGATACCGACATGATCGGCTACCAGTCAGACGAACAGCGCCAGAAAGTCCTGGAACGCAACTGCATCAAACGAATGGGCAGCGTGGAAGATGTTGCAAATGCGGCGGTGTTCCTTGCAAGCGATCTTTCGTCATATATTACCGGTCAGATTCTCAGAGTTGATGGAGGTAGAGTATGAACATATCTGAACAGAATGTTGCACGTCTGAAGGAAATGTCCAAAAGAATACGCCTGAATGCGATCGACATGGCGTTCGCCGCAGGAGAAAAGGGCGCTCATCTTGGCGGCGGCCTTTCCTGTGTGGAGATAATGGCGGTGCTGTATGGTGAAGTGCTCCGGCTGGATCCTGAAAATCCGCGCTGGGAGGATCGCGACAGGTTCCTGCCCAGCAAGAACCACTGTGTGCTGGCTCATTTTCCGGCTCTGGCAGAAGCAGGATATCTTCGTCAGGACGAGCTGTGCGATTATGTAAAGAACGGCAGCAAGCTGATAGGCTATCCAAGAAATGTCGATATCGGGCTGGAATATTCCGGCGGAAGCCTTGGAATGGCGATATCTGTCGGCGTAGGAATGGCGCTTTCTGCAAGAGAGCATAAGCGTCCCGCAAAGGTATATGTGCTGATGGGCGACGGCGAACTGAACGAAGGTTCTATCTGGGAAGCGTTTATGAGCGCCGCACAGTATAAGCTGGATAACCTGGTTGCTATAATTGACAGAAATCACCTCTGTTATGACGGTGACACTGAGGATATCATGGGTATCGACGACCTTGGCGCAAAAATGCGCAGTTTCAACTGGAATGTCATATCCTGCGACGGTCATGATGTGGCTGACCTGCTCCGCGCCTTCGGCGAGCTGAAGGAAGGCTGCCCCAATATTATTATTGCAGAAACTGTAAAGGGCAAGGGCGTTTCGTTCATCGAGAACCGCCGCGAGTGGCACCACGGTGCGCTGAACGCTGAACAGTATGAGATCGCAAGAAAAGAGATTTTGGAGGGCTGATGATATGGGAAAAATAACTCCGGCTTCACTTAGAACATGGTCAAGGCTGGGACAGAGAGGAACATTTTTCGGTATTGCAATGCCCGAAATCGCTAAGGAAAAGGACAATCTCAAGCTTCTTACTGCCGATTTGTCGCTCCTTTCCGGAATGGACAGATTTATCCGGGCATACCCCGAGAAATATGTCAACGTAGGTATCGCGGAGCAGAATATGATCGGCATAGCCGCGGGTCTTGCTATGGAGGGCGACTGCGTTGTCGCTTCCACATACGCTTCGTTCATCGCGGTGAGAAGCCTTGAGCACGTAAGACAGCACCTTGCAAACATGAAGTGCAATGTCAAGATAATCGGCACCGCCGCAGGCGTTGCTACCGCACGCTCCGGTATATCCCACTGGGCTACCGAGGACATGGCGTTTATCCGCGCGCTCCCCGGGATCACCCTGTTCTCGGCGGCGGACGCATTGGAAGCATACAAGATGGCTTATGCTGCCACAGAAATGGATACGCCGGTATATGTCAGACTGTCCGGCGCTACCAACTGCCCGCCGGTATACAGTGAGGATTACGATTTTGTTCCGGGCAAGGCTGTTCCGATCACTAAGGGTTCGGACGTGGCTATACTTGCTACCGGTCTTATGGTCAGCCAGAGTGTAAAGGCTGCCGAGATCCTTGAGCAGCAGGGGATATCCTGCTCTGTGATAAACTTCCACACGCTCAAACCGCTTGATACAGAAATGCTCGATGAAGTATTCTCGTCATATAAGCTGGTAGTCACCGCGGAGGAGCACAACATCATCGGCGGACTTGGAAGCGCAGTCGCAGAATACAAGGCGACCTGTTCCGGAAATCTGCCGAAGCAGATGTTTATAGGTATCAGGGATTACAATGTTAAGATGGGTGCACAGCCCTTTATCTGGGAACAGGCTGGGCTTACTCCCGAGGGAATAGCCAGTGCCGTTGCTGAAAAAATGAAAGAGGTATAAAAACATGAACAATCTTGAAAAGTACGAGAACGCATTTGTAAGCGCATTTGGTCTGGACAAGTCCGCACTTCCCGGACTCACCTATGAGTCTGTTACCGAGTGGGACTCCATCGGACACATGAACCTTATCGCAGAGTTAGAGGAAGCATTTGACATAATGTTTGAGACCGATGACATCATCGATTTTAACTCCTACGAGAAGGGAAAGGAACTGTTAAAGAAGTATGGTGTGGAAATTTAACGGGTATCTGAATAATACCGCGGTAGTTACAGAGAGCGGAGAACGCTTTACTTATGCGGATCTCAGCGAACGTACAGACGCCCTCGCAGAAGTTATCGGCGGCCGCTGTCTGGTGTTCTGCATGTGCACGAACAGCTTCGCCTCGCTCACCGGATATCTTTCGTTCCTCAATCACGGCATTGTTCCGGTGATGATCGACGCACATCTTGATTCCGGTCTGCTGGCTGATCTGTATGCAAATTACCGTCCGGACTATGTGTGGAAGCCTGATGATATCAGCTATGATGTTTTCGGTGACGCTTCAGGTGTGTACAGCCGTGACGGTTACACGCTCCTCCGCACGGAAAACAAACATGTGTACCCATTGAACGACAGCCTGGCGCTGCTTCTCACCACTTCCGGCTCTACCGGAAGCCCCAAGCTTGTGCGTCAGAGCTACGATAATATCATCGCGAACACCGAAAGCATCATTGAATACCTTGGGATAGACGAGCATGAGGTCACTATTACCACGCTCCCTATGAGTTATACCTATGGGCTTTCGATACTCAACACACATATTTATGCGGGCGCTTGCGTTGTGATGACAGACAAAGCGCTTATGCAGAAGGAATTCTGGGAGCTTTTCAAGAGCAACAATGTAACTTCCTTCGGTGGAGTGCCCTATGTTTATGAGATGCTGGAGCGCCTCAGATTCCGCAGAATGGATCTTCCTGCGTTAAAGACCATGACGCAGGCGGGAGGAAAGCTATCCCCGGCGCTGCACGAGAAGTTTGCCCAGTATGCTATGGAAAACGGCAAGAAATTCGTTGTAATGTACGGGCAGACAGAGGCTACCGCAAGAATGGCATATCTTCCGGCAGAAAAGTCTCTCGAAAAATGCGGAAGCATGGGTATTGCTATACCCGGCGGAAAGTTCACGCTTCTCGACGTTGATGACAAGGAAATAACTGACCCTGACATAAGCGGAGAGCTTGTTTATTCCGGCAGAAATGTCACACTGGGATATGCGCTGTGCGGCGAGGATCTTATCAAGGGCGACGAGCGCGGCGGCGTGCTGAAGACCGGCGATATTGCCAAGCGCGACGCTGACGGATATTACTATATCGTCGGACGCAAAAAGCGTTTCCTAAAGCTGTTCGGCAGCCGCATCAATCTCGACGAGACAGAGCGTCTTATAAACGACAGCTTCGCCGATATAGGATGCGTATGCGGCGGCGTGGACGATAAAATGTACATTTTCCTTGTTGACGACAGCCGCAGGGACGAGGTACTGTCTTTCATCACCGCCAAGACCGGCTTCAATCATTCCGCATTCAAGATAGTAAAGATCGACGAGATACCGCGGAATACATCAAACAAGGTGAATTACAGCGCACTGGAGAAGTATTATGCCTGAGATACCGGAGTTTGTGAGGTATCCATATTCGCCTATAGAGGCGAATATGTACTGCGCAGTGTCCGGGGACAACGCTGTGATCGTTGACCCTAACATCAGCAGTGAGCTGTCCGGCGTTCTCCGCGGCAAGGGGGTAAGCCGTGTGCTTATCCTGCTGACGCATGAACATTACGACCATATCACAGGAGTAAACTACTTCGCTGAGCATTTTAGCAGCACAGTGGTATGCTCCCGCGCATGTGCCGAGTTCATAGCAAAGCCTCAGAATAACCGGGCGGAGTTGTTTGCGGCATTAATGAAGGACGTCAGCAGGGAAGAGCTGACCGCATTCATGCGGACGGCGCCCACGCGGTTTGCCTGCGGTTCTGATATTACCTTTGAGGACAGCATAGAGTTCTCGTGGCACGGGTTTCCTGTTGCCATGAAGTCAGCTCCGGGACATTCCCGGGGATCCTGCCTTATAAGTGTGGGAAATATGCTGTTTACCGGGGATCTCTGGATCGCCGGAAAGAAAGTGATCACAAATATGCGGGGCGGAAGCCGGGAGGATTATGAGAATATCACGCTGCCGATGCTGCGTGACGTTGCAGACGGTACTCTGATCATGCCGGGGCACGGCAAACCGTTCATCAAGGAACATGGTCAGCCCGCTGAATCATAAAGGAAGTTTTTTATGAGAGATTTAGTTTCAATAGCTCCTTACGAGTATGACGCCGCGCAGAAAAACGAATTTCTGTCCGAATCGCTTCGTGAGCTAACAATAAAGCATTATGAAAACTGCGGCGAATATAAGCGCATGCTGGACGCCGCTGGTTTTGATCCTTACGGAAACTATTCCTATAAGGAGATACCGTTTCTTCCTGTAAGCCTTTTCAAGGAGCTGGAACTGAGAAGCATTCCCAGAGAACAGGTGTTCAAAACGCTCACCTCTTCCGGAACCACCGGTCAGGCGGTTTCAAAGATATACCTTGACAGGGAAAACGCTTCCGCACAGCAGAAGATACTGGTCAAGATCGTTGAAAGCTACACTGGTGCAGCACGCTGCCCGATGCTTATTATAGACTGTCCCTCGGTAGTTAAGGACAGACGCATGTTTTCGGCAAGAGGCGCAGGTATCGTTGGATTTTCCATCTTCGGAACGGATAAGACCTATGCCCTCAACGACAACATGGAGCTGAACATAGAGGCTATTCAGGCATTCCTGGAGCGCCACAAGGGTCAGCGTATCCTTCTGTTCGGCTTTACGTTCATGATATGGAAGCATTTTTACAGTGAACTGGTCCGCACGGGCGTCAGACTGGATCTCAGCAATGGCATTATGATACACGGCGGCGGCTGGAAGAAGCTGGTTTCCGAGCAGGTTTCACAGGAGGACTTCAAGCGCAGACTGAAAGAAGTGTGTGGTATAGGCGAGGTCCACGACTATTACGGAATGGTTGAGCAGACCGGCACAATATATATGGAGTGCGAGTGCGGACACCTTCATTCCAGCGTTTTCTCCGACGTTATCGTCAGACGTCCGTCTGATTTTTCGGAGTGCGACTTCGGAGAAAAAGGCGTGATACAGGTTTCGTCGGTGCTGGCTTCGGCATATCCCGGGCACTCGCTGCTGACCGAGGACGAGGGTATCATGCTCGGTGAGGACGATTGCCCCTGCGGAAGAAAGGGAAGATACTTCAAGGTGATCGGCAGACTGAAAAATGCAGAGATAAGGGGGTGCAGCGATACTTATGCAGCTAAATTCTGATGTTCTGAACAAAGCAGTTTATGTCATCGGCAACGCTGAAACAGTAATGTCGATGAAGGACGTAAGACCGCTGCGCCCGTTTGACGACGATGTTCTGAGTTTTTTCAATGCCCTGTCCAGAAAGCTGATGACAGCACGCACAGGATACTCTGATGTGTCCACTTTCGGATTTTGGTGCAGAAAGGCTCACCTTGAGGGCGAAAAGGCTAAATATGACGAGATATCCGTCCGCCTTGGCAGAGGCGTGGTATTTCACAGCACACCGTCTAATGTAGCGGTGAACTTTGCGTTCAGCTTTGCGGCGGGACTTCTCGCCGGGAACGCAAATCTGGTAAGGCTCCCTGCAAAGAGCTTCCCGCAGGTCGATATAATTTGCGACGCGATAAATCAGCTTCTGGACGGCGATTTTGCTCTGCTGAAGCCTTATATCTGCATGTTCAGATTTGCTCCGGACAGAGAGCTTTATGACATTTTCTCCGCGTTGTGCGATACCCGTGTTATCTGGGGCGGCGACAACACTATTGCTGAGATCAGAGGTTCTGCGCTTCCGCCGCGGGCTAATGAGATCACCTTTGCGGATCGATTTTCCGTGCTTATGATCAATTCCGAGGGCTATATGGCGGCGCAGGATAAGCCGCATATCGCGCAGGATTTCTACAACGACACCTATTTTTCGGATCAGAATGCCTGCACTTCCCCGAGGATAATCCTGTGGTACGGCGACAAGACGGAGCAGGCAAAGCAGGAGTTCTGGGACAACGCAGAGAAGGCTGCTGAAAAGTATGAAATGCAGCCGGTTCAGGCGGTAGGAAAGCTGAGCGCCTTCTACAAGGCTGCGGTTTCTGAGGATATCACCAGGATTCCCACCGCAAGCAATCTTGTCACCCGCGTAAAGGTCAACAGTATCACCGATACGCTGATGAATCACAAGTACAACAGCGGATTTTTCTATGAGTATGATGTGACGTCAATGGAGGAGATACGGCCACTGTTCACAAAGCCGTGTCAGACAATGTCCTACATTGGATTTGACCGCAATGAACTGCGAAAAATGGTTATGGATATCCGTCCTGCCGGTATCGACAGGATCGTGCCCGTGGGCAAGACCATGGATTTTTCGCTGATATGGGACGGCAATGATCTCATTCGCTACATGTCCAGAGTTGTTGACGCGGAATAAAAATCAGAAAGGAAAGACTTAATGCAGACCACAGCAGAAAAGGCACCGGCTAAGGTTTCCGCGCCGGTTGGATACAACTATCAGATAGATGTTCTGAAGCTGATTTTCGCCTGCGCGGTAGTAGGCGCACATACCAGCAAATTCAACGTGGAGGAACTTCCATTTCCCAAAGGTTCTACCCTTGGCTGGGTAGCGGTTTTCTTTTTCTTTATCGTATCCGGTTATCTTATGGTTAACAGCTTTATGAAAAAGAAAAATGAAGCTCCGGCCGATCTCGGAAAATCAAGCGTTAGCTTTGTTATCCGAAAGTTCAAGTCGATCGCAGTAGAATACTGGACTGCACTGTTTATTTGTCTTGTTGTTTACATATACCTTACCGGATACTGGGACATTCTTCTGTTCCGTGCACCGGAGGTTCTTGGCGTTTCTGAGATCTCAACCCTTACTGGAAGCACGAATGGACCGCTGTGGTACATATCAGCCATGCTTTTATGTATGCTTCCGCTGTATTACATGCTCCAGAAGAACAGCAGCTTCTTTATCTATGTGTTCTCGCCGATCGCAGGTCTGATGATATTCGGATATCTGTTTTCTGTTGACCCGTGCGGCGGAAGAAATCTGGAACATGGTTTTATCATCACCACCATTCTGAAGGCTCTGGCTGGTCTTCTCTGCGGAGTCACCGCATGGGCAATTGCGGACTGGCTGAAAAAGAACGCCGACAAGACTGCTTTCCGTGTGTTCCTTACGATATGCGAAGTTGCGATGTATGTTCTCTTCTTCTATGTATTCCTCTTCAGGAGTGAGAAATTCGGCATGGTGTACAGTGCAACGCTCCTGCTTATCCCGGCATTGGCGATAACCTTCAGCCAGCAAAGCTACATAAACAGGCTGTTCAGGTTCCGGTTCTTCAAGTTCTTCGGGTTCCTTGGCACAGAGATTTATTTCACCCACTGGACTGCAAGAATCATTATCGAGAACAAATTCACTGACATCGGCTTTAAAGACAGCCTTATTTATATGGCGCTGTTCACATGTGTTTTTATAGTGATACATGTAGTCGTTGTTATTATTGTCAAGAAAGTGTGGGAGAAGTACCTCAGGAAGCACTTCGTAAATACCGAAAATACCTGATGCTTTAAGGATAGAATAA
>JBJFGA010000210.1:0-2887 GCA_051892275.1 Oscillospiraceae bacterium
CACTCACAAATCATGCAGGTTGTCTGATGTGGCATTATTTCTCTCGGAACTCTGCGGATAAAAGAGCCTGTGGCTTACAGATGAAACATCACCCGCCTATTCACTTCGGTGAACTATTTGTTGCTACTGCCTGAACAAGCTGTGCGAAAACAGGTAATGTGTCTTTGAAAAACGGTTGAAAAAACAGGGAATATATGATATAATAAACACAGGGTTCTTTGTATCAAAAGACCTTGTACAATTATATCAGGCTATGTAGTCATGAGTTCAGAAATGCTACTAATTCCAAATCATTCTATAGACATCTTTGCAAAAATCTTGTCTATATTCTGACTTGTAATTAGTATGACGTATTGCTGGCATTGATGTAGTGCCAGAACTATATTTTTAAAGGAGAACGACCAATGAATCTGATCACAGCAAGGAAAATCGCTAAAGATTATACCTATTACAAGTGGCAGACCAACTCCAACGAGAATTTTTCGGAAGAGATGACCATGTTTACCCTAACAGGTAAGGGGGTAACATACGCTTTTGCCGCTCTTGAAAGCGGATACCTGGCACATGTTTACTACGGCAAGCGCGCCGACGACGAGGATCTGTCCTACCTCCTACGTCTTAACGAGAATCCCTTTGTTCCCAAGGTGAACGAAAGGGATATGGGCACTTTTATGGACACCACGCCATTTGAGTACCCCGTTCACGGCACTGGTGATTACAGAGAACCCGCCATCATGCTCATGGACAATAAGGGCATGTCCACCCTCGACCTGCGCTATGTTTCCTACGAAATAACCAAGGGCAAGCCGGTTCTGGAGCAGGAGCTTGAGGATATGACCGTCCGCCTGCCCGCGACCTTTGCAGAGGAGGACGAAGCCGAAACTCTCGCCGTCACCCTCGAGGACAAGCGCACCGGGCTGAATGTGATCCTGTATTACACCGTGTTTGCAGACCTTGATGTTATCACAAGAAGCGTAAAGCTGGTGAACAAGGGCGCTGAAGCGTTTGATGTAAGACGCGTGCTTTCCGCCTGCGTTGATTTCGATACGGATAAGTTCGACTTCATCACCCTGAACGGCTCCTGGGCAAGAGAGCGCGTAATGGAGCGCTGCAGGCTCCACCACGGCAAGCAGAGCGTTGACTCGGTAAAGGGCGAGTCCTCACATCAGAACAACCCCTTTGCGGCGCTCGTTTCTTACAACGCTGACGAGGACTCCGGCGAGGCTTACGGCTTCAACCTTGTTTACAGCGGCAACTTCTTCGCACAGGCAGAGGTCACCCAGCACAAAAAGACCCGCTTCGTGATGGGTATAAACCACTTCGATTTCTCCTGGAAGCTCAATCCAGGTGCAGAGTTCACCGCGCCGGAGCTTGTTATGGTGTATTCCGCGAACGGTATCGGCGAGATGTCCCGCACCTTCCACGACCTTTACAGACAGCACCTTATCCGTGGCGAATACAAGGACAAGCGCCGCCCTATCCTCATCAACAACTGGGAGGCTACATACTTCAATTTCAATACCGAAAAGCTTATCGACATTGCAAAGCAGGCTTCCGCGCTCGGAATTGAGATGCTGGTTATGGACGACGGCTGGTTCGGTCACAGAGACGCCGACAACAGCTCCCTTGGCGACTGGTTCGTTTACGAAAAGAAGCTGAACGGCGGTCTGAAGCACCTTGTTGACGAGGTGAACAAGCTGGGTATGAAGTTCGGTATCTGGTTCGAGCCGGAGATGATCTCCCCGGACAGCGAGCTGTTTAAGGCTCACCCCGACTGGGCTATACAGATAGAGGGACTGCCCATGACCCAGAGCCGTCAGCAGTATGTTCTGGATTACAGCCGCAAGGAAGTCCGCGACTGCATTTACGGTCAGATGAAGAAGATACTCGACAGCGCAAATATCGAGTACATCAAGTGGGATATGAACAGACAGCTTACAGAGGTTGGCTCAAACGCTCTGCCCGCTGACCGTCAGCGCGAGCTGTGGCACCGTTATGTTCTGGGAGTTTACGACGTGATGAACAGGCTTACTGCCGATTATCCGCATATCCTGCTTGAAAACTGTTCCGGCGGTGGTGCCAGATTTGACGCAGGAATGCTGTTCTATTCTCCGCAGATATGGACATCTGATGACACCGACGCTATCGAAAGACTGAAGATACAGCATGGCACATCTATCTGCTACCCGGCTTCTGCAATGGGCGCGCACGTTTCCGACTGCCCCAACCACACCGTCGGCAGAAGCACCCCCTTCTCCACTAGAGGAAACGTGGCAATGGTGGGCACATTCGGCTACGAGCTTGACGTTACCAGGATACCCGAAGCCGACAGAAACGAGATACCCGGTCAGATAGAGATGTTTAAGAAGTACAACCCGCTTGTGCGCACCGGCGACCAGTACCGCATAGGAAACGTGTTCGAGGACAATATGTGGGACGCATGGATGTTCGTTGCAAAGGACAAGAGCGAGGCTGTGTTCACCTTTGTTCAGGTCCTGGGACGTCCCAACTACCGCAGCAGACGCATTAAACTCAAGGGGCTTGACCCCGAAAAGAAGTACAGGGATCACGAAACCGGCGAGGTACACAGCGGCGCGGCTCTTATGAACTGCGGCGTCAACGTAAACTTAAGCGGTGACTTTACTTCTAAGGTGGTTTATTTCACCGAGGAGTGATCTTACGTTCTGCCGCCGGCTCGCGTGATTATTTATCTTATGGGAACCTCTTAAAACCGGTTTGAGAAGGGAAAATGGGTAGAGGTCTGTCGGTCAACCTCTCCGGCACTACGTGCCACCTCCCCCACTGGGGAAGACACACCGAATGCGAGGAAAGCCGACGAAGTAAGGCTGTATGCCTTACGAGGAGGTTTGACGAAGCAGGCGGTGTG
>JBJFGA010000211.1:0-11691 GCA_051892275.1 Oscillospiraceae bacterium
AAACGGAACGTTTGTCGTTGAAACAAGAGTTTTCCCCCAACATTTTTGATGGCTTATAGCCATCAAAAATGAAATTACTACTTTTTCCACAGCCTTAACCCCGAGAGCAACCGTTCTCTGGGCTTATCATGTATTACAGCAGTATCTCCATCTGCGTTTCCTTGACGAACATACCCATTTTCTCGTAGAATCTCCGTGCAGGATCGTTCCCCTCCCACACGTTCAGTGTAACGTCATAGCAGCCCTGCTCCTTTGCAAACTGCTTGACATAGCTGAACAGGGAAGTCCCGACCTGCTGCCCGCGGCAATTCTCGTCCACGCAAAGGTCATCTATGTACAGCGTGGTGAAATCCCGCATATTTGTGCTGAACGGCTGCCGCTTCAACACGCAGAACGCGTACCCCACGACCCCGCCGTTATCGTCCACCGCCGCAAACACCGGGCTGTTATCGTCCCGTAGTATATCCTCCAGCTCCTGCGGGGTGTATTTTGTCGTACCCGGAATAAAAATGTCCGGGCGCAGCTTCGCATGCAGCTCGAGCACCTGCTCCAGCAGCCTGATGACCCCGTGAATGTCACTGCTCTGCGCCCGCCTTATTGTAATTGCCATATCATCGTACCTCTTTGTTTTTCTGTGATTCCCCGAAAAAAGCACCCTTTCTCCGGCAGCGTCATTATTCACCAAAAACCGCCTCGGACGATTTGTCCGGGGCGGAATTTCAATGCGAAAACTCAATCGTCCTCTGCAACCAGCGAATCGGTGGGTGCAACAGGATTTGCGGGAGCCGCGGGCTTTACCTTGAGAAGCTCCTTGTTCTCCATTACCAGCAGATTCATCTCAAACGGGGTGAATACTCTGCTGCAGGGGGAGCCGGGGTTCAGCACGGCGGGTCTGCCCTTTATTGCATCGAACAGACGCGTAGTGTTCACCTTCATGCAGTTGAAGGTCTTGTGCTCGGGTGTGGCGAGTACCGACATTCTTGCGGGTGAGGTGAAAAACGGGATTATCTGCTGACCGTCCTTGTTGGTCATCATCATCACGTTGAGCAGACGGTTGCCGTTTGCGTCGGTCTTGTCGCCCATTGCCGCCACTGCGAAAACGTCCGCCGCCATGAGGTCGGGGAGCACCTTCTTCCACTTGGTCTTGGTCTTGTCCTCGTTTGCCTCGGTTATTCTGTCCTCCAGAGCCTTGTTGAACACCTTCATCTGCTCCGGTGTAAGCTGCTGATTAGCCATTGTTCGATTCCTTTCCGGCGTTATCTTGCCTTTTCAGCGTTTTCCTTGAGTATCTTTGCGATCACGTCCTCAAGCGGAGCCGCGCCGAGGTCGCCGTCCTTGCGGGAGCGGAGAGATACGGTGTTTTCCTCGACTTCCTTGTCGCCGAGGATGAAGAAGTAGGGAATCTTTTCAAGCTGTGCCTGACGTATCTTGTAGCCTATCTTCTCATTGCGGTTGTCAACGGTGACTCTCATGTTCATATCGTCGAAACGCTTTGCGATGGACTCTGCGTAGTCCTTTGCGCGGTCGGTTATCGGCAGTATTCTTACCTGCTCCGGCGACAGCCACAGCGGGAGTGCGCCGGCGTACTTTTCAAGCAGATATGCGAGAGTTCTCTCGTAGCAGCCGAGGCTGGTGCGGTGAATGATATAGGGGTGCTTTCTGGTGCCGTCAACGTCAACGTACTCCATGCCGAAGCGCTCTGCAAGCAGCATGTCTATCTGGATAGTTACCAGTGTATCCTCCTTGCCGAACACGTTCTTGTACTGAATATCAAGCTTCGGACCGTAGAATGCGGCTTCGTCAATGCCGATGGTGTATTCAACACCGAGGTCGTCCAGAATGGTCTTCATGGTCGCCTGTGCGGTCTCCCACTGCTCCGCAGTACCCTCGTACTTGTTCTTCGGGTTTGCGGGATCCCACTGTGAGAAGCGGAAGGTGCAGTCCTCCAGCAGACCTACTGTGTCGAGGCAGTACTTGGCAAGCTCCAGACAGTTCTTGAACTCCTCCTCCAGCTGCTCGGGGCGGAGAATGTAGTGACCCTCGGAGATGGTGAACTGACGTACTCTGATAAGTCCGTGCATCTCGCCGCTGTCCTCGTTTCTGAACAGGGTGGAGGTTTCGGTCAGGCGCATGGGCAGGTCGCGGTAGCTGCGCTGTCTGTTCAGGAATACCTGATACTGGAACGGGCAGGTCATCGGACGGAGCGCGAAACACTCCTTGGTTTCGTCATGCGGGTCGCCCAGCACGAACATTCCGTCAAGGTAGTGATCCCAGTGACCGGAGATCTTGTACAGATCACGTTTAGCCATAAACGGGGTCTTTGTAAGGGTGCAGCCGTGCTTTGCTTCAACGTCCTCGACCCAGCGCTGCATTATCTGCACTACCTTTGCGCCCTTGGGGAGAAGTATCGGCAGACCCTGACCGATATAGTCAACGGTGGTGAAGTACTCCAGCTCTCTGCCTATCTTGTTGTGGTCGCGGCGCTTTGCGTCCTCGAGTGCTTCAAGATGAGCGTTCAGCGCGTCCTTGGATGGGAACGCTGTACCGTAGATACGGGTGAGCATCTTGTTTTTCTCGCTGCCGCGCCAGTAAGCGCCGGTGACAGAGGTCAGCTTGTACGCCTTGATGGGGGAGGTGGACATAAGGTGCGGGCCTGCGCACAGGTCGGTGAAGTCCCCCTGCTTGTAGAAGGAGATAGGCTCGCCCTTGTCCGCGTGTTCCTTGCACAGCTCAACCTTGTAGGGTTCGCCCTGCTCCTCAAGGAACTTTATTGCTTCGTCGGGAGCCATGGTGAAATGCTCAAGACGGATGGACTCCTTGACGATCTTCTTCATTTCTGCTTCGATCTTCGCCAGAGTATCGGTGGTAAATGGCTCGTCGGTGTCGAAGTCGTAATAGAATCCGTTCTCGATAGCCGGGCCGATAGCAAGCTTGGTTTCCGGGAAAAGGCGCTTTACCGCCTGCGCGAGTACGTGCGATGCGGTGTGGTTGAACGCTCTCTGTCCCTGCTCGTCCTCAAATGTGAGGAACTTCACGGTGCAGCCGTCAGTGAGGGTAGTTCGCAGGTCGCAAACCTTGCCGTCGATCTCTGCTGCGCAGGCGGTCTTTGCCGCGCCCAGCTCCCTCGCCGCGTCGAATGCCGACAGCGGAGCGTCGAATTCCTTGATCTCGCCGTTTTCCAGTGTTACTTTTATCATACTGAACTTCCTTTCCTTGCAGAGCTGAACAAAAGCCCTGCCGTTCATTGTAATTTACAGCGCGTATCTGCGCTGTATTCTATTATTGTACTACTAATTGCGGGAAAAGTCAAGTTTTTGACAGAAAAAAGGAGCGCAAGTCTATCCTGCACTCCTCAGCTTGTCGAAAAACTCTTTCGCGAAGCGAATGGTTTTCGCTTCCTTTTGACACAAAAGGAAGCGGGGTGTGGGGCAGCGCCCCACCACTCTGCGCGATAGCGCAGTAATACGCGTCAATAGCGCTAAAGGGGTTTGGGTCGGGGGACAAACGGAACGTTTGTCGTTGAAACAAGAGTTTTCCCCCAACATTTTTGATGGCATCGTGCCATCAAAAATGAAATTACAACTTTTTCGACGATCTTAGGAACACAAGTCTATCCTGCGCTCCTTTGCCTGTTGATAAAGACGGTTATTTTTTGCTGCCTGCTGATATTCTCCCTGCAACATAAAGTATTGCTGTAACGCAGATGAAGATAAGCACGAAGAAGTTTATCTCCTCGTTCCACCTGAGCGCCAGCACCGCAGCGTCACCGACAAGCGCCGCCAGGAACGGCAGCAGAGGGAAGCCGTACTCCCCTGTTCCGTTGTAGAAGCCTCGCAGCATTACCGTGAAAAGCACCACCATTCCCGCCGAAACCGCTATCTCCAGCGGAATGAACAGCCACGAAAGCTCTATTTCCGTGTGATACACCACCGGGATAGACATTGAGAATGCCACGATATAGCTGAAGGACAGCCAGCGAAGCAGCCCGTTACCGTGCGCCTTTACCTGCTGTGCGGTGTGTATCGCCATGGACACCAGTATCATGCCGTAGCTTGCGAACTGTATCGGCGGTATCGTGCCGTGGGTGTGTACCATTCCCCCGAGGAGAAGAATACCCGCCGCGACCGCGAGTTTGCCGAATTCGCCCTCGCCTATCGTTGGGGAAGCAGACACCTTTCCGTTGGAGTATTCCCGGACGGTTATCTTGCATTTTGTCAGGATAAACGCATACGCGCCTATTATCGAGAGCACCGTGAGTGCGGTCATGTACCAGTCCAGCGGGTCGTAGGACGCGAAGTCGCCGGTGAAAACGCTCACAAGGCTGATGATTCTTTCAACCGTGAGAACGAGGAAGTACAGCAGCAGGAATATCATTTTTGCCTTGTCTGCCGTTGAGTTTTTCTGCATAAATGTCACCCCTTTGTTTTACGGAAGATATTTCCGTTTAATTCATTATAGCACTGTAAAACGAGAATTGCAACAGCTTATCACAGATAATGCAAAGATATGTATAAAAATGTGTATAAACGCTGTTCCCTGCATAATTATGACAAACATTTGATGTAATATTTGTGCTTACTGCCGCATATATTTGTATGAATAAGGGACAAGCTCCCGGACAGGAGGGTAACAGCATGGACAGGAAAAGGATCTTTGCAGCGGTTTCTGCAGCGGCGGTGGGGATAACCGCGTTCATTCTCGGGGGCGGAAGCTCGCAGAGCGTGTTCGGGGCAGCGGTTGGTGCGGCTAAGCAGGCGGCTTTCATGACGGCGGGAATAAGGCTGCCGGAAAAAGGCGGCAAAGAGAACACGCAGCAGGAGCAGGCTGTTCAGCCCGGGGAATTGAATGGAGATGGCTCGGACAGCTGCGGCGAGGAAATGGAGCAGGCGTTGCAGACGAGGGAGATAAGCCGATTCGTGGCGGGTTCCGGAGAGGTTTCCGGGGAAGCAGAAACGGCTGCCACAGAGGAAAGCAGTGAGCAGCCGGAGGAAGCAAGAGTCATTTCCTGCAATATAACGCCGTTTGATGATGAGTTGGACTATACTGCGGCGGGCGAGAAAAGCGGAACTATTTACCGCAAGCATTACACCGGATATTCCGGCGATGATTACATAACGCTCCCCGGCGGCGGACTTATCTGGAACTGTACCAGCGACAGCGGCGGGGTGATTGCCGAAGCGATAAAGGAGATGCCGGATATCGCGATAGAAATGGATTCAGCCGAACCGCAGGTGATGATAGTGCACACCCACACCACCGAAAGCTACGAACCGTACCAGCGCAGCTACTATGACGCGAAGTTCCCGTTCAGGACAAGGGACCCGGAGCATAATATGGTCAGGGTAGGGGAGGTGCTGGCACAGCGGCTGGCGGAAAATGGTATCTCGGTGCTGCATGACGGGTCAGTACATGATTACCCGGCGTACACCGGGGCTTACGACAGGAGCGAAGCCACTATCCGGGCGGCGCTGGAGGAGTATCCCTCGATAAAGGTCATAATCGACCTGCACCGGGACGCGATCTCCAACCCGGACGGCAGCCGTACCGCTCCTACTGCGGTGATAAACGGCAGGAATGCTGCGCAGTTCATGATAATCACCGGGTGCGACGACGGGCGGTTCGGAAATATGCCGGAGTATCTGGAGAACCTGCGGCTGGCTTGTCTTATACAGGAATCGGCGGAGCAGCTTTATCCCGGGCTGGCTCGACCAATCCTGTTTGATTACCGCAACTACAACCAGCACATTTCCACCGGGTCGCTGCTTATCGAGGTGGGAAGTCACGCGAACTCACTGGACGAGGCAATGTATACCGCAGAGCTTCTCGGGGACAGCATTGCAAAGGCGCTGGAACAGCTTACCTGGTCAGATGAATAGCGCGAGGAAATCGCCGGGGTCCTGTCGGTAATAGTCGGCGGCTAAACGCAAGCCGGGCTGGTCTGGCTCGGACATATCGGCGACCGCTGCGGTCAGGAAACCGGCTTCTTTCGCTGTTCTAACGGCATGTAGAGAGTCCTCAAAAACGGCGGTCTGTGTCGGAGGACTCCCGACAAGCACAGCGGCATTTAGGAAGATATCCGGACGGGTTTTGCTGCCGTATTCCGCGCAGGTAACTATCCCACGAAACAAGGTAAGTACCCCCAGACGTTCCAGCGCGGCGCGGGACAATGCTTCCTCCCCGGCGGTGGCGATCACAAGTGCAATACCCCGGCGGTGAAGTTCCCGCAGAAGCTGTTCTGCACCGGGCTTCAGTCCGCATTCATTACGGTAGAAGTCCGCAATAATGCCGCATATTTCCGACTGTATCTCTGCGGCGGTTTCCGGCAGGCGGTATTCTTGCCGCAGAAACTCGCAGCCCTCTGTAAGAGTCATGAAGTTCAGCAGCGCGGACAGTCCGGGCTTGGGTGTAATTCCCCGGCGGGCAAGAAAGCGTTCCCCCAGACCTTCCCACACCGTGGAGGAATCAAGGAGCGTTCCGTCAAGGTCGAAAATTGCGGCTTTTATGTACCGTATATCCCTCATACCGCGCTTATCCCAGCGAGGACGGCGGATATCTGCTCCCCGGCTTCGGGTGAATGATAGTAGCTTTGCAGGGAATAGAAGAAGCCGTCCTGTTCAAAGATGAACTCCGACTGACCCATGATGAGCTGTGGCGCGTCCTCATCGGTGTGTATCTCGTACTGCGACAGCCAGCCGGACTTCCCGGAGATCGTTTCGGCGGTGAAGCCGCTGTTTTTGATCTGGTAGCCGCTGGACTGGAAGGATATCACCCCGGTATCGTGGTTCGAGCGGGCGAATTCCTCGGCGGTGGAGCGCCGTCCGACTTCATCGGTGGTTATCTTCAATGCGGTGAAGGTCATCATTGCGGTCTGGTCGGAGTTTCCGGCGTACATCAGGTAGGACAGACCGTTCTCGTCATAGCTGCTTTTAAAGTCCTCAAGAGAGTCGTACTCGCCGGAGCTGTTTTCGTACAGCGTTTCGTATACTGCGTCGCCGGCGTACACCGTCCAGTCCTCCGGAAAGGTCAGCTTTATCCCGGCGGCGGTGACTGCGGTGCCGTTTTCCTGTACGGTCATAACTGCGCTGGCGGGGTCGGGACTGCCAGAACAGCCGCAGAGTCCGATAGTAAGTAAAGTCGCCGCTGCTGCGGCTATCAGCTTTTTCATAATGTAGTTCTCCGTTATTTTATTTTATGTAGGTGAGTACATTATACACCTTTTTAGGGAGAAATGCAAATGAAATCAAAATTTGCCGGGTAAGCCCGGCGGCTATTACGCCTTTTAATATGTTGCATTTTGCCACAGGTATATCAACGGCGGGATTATTATGTGGCACAAAATCAAAAATGAAGGCACGTTATTTGTTTGTTATCACACCCGTAGGGGAGGGGCTTGCCCCTCCCGCATAAGGTGATTTGTATTAGCGGGAGGGGCAAGCCCCTCCCCTACGGTATTCTGATAATTATAAATTGATTTATACTTGCAACATAATAAACCCGCCGTCAGTCTACCTATGGCAAATTGCATGAGTTTAAAAAGCAGAATCTCCGGCGGGCGTACCCGCCTAAATTTCGATTTACCCCGGAACGCCCAATACTCTTGCCGCTTCCTCCCAAAGCGCCTCGTCAGTGACCTCCCTGCCGGTCTCCCGCACCATCTTCTCGACCAGACGAACCGACATAACAGTATAATTTATCCCCTCTCGGATAGTGCCAAGAATACCCCGCCCCCACACGCCGCTCATTTCCAGCAGCCCGGACTCAGCGAATTCCGCGGCAGTTCTCTCGATGTCGTACTCTGCCGAAAGGATCTCGGCACTCCACTCGCCGTTGTACTGAAGCAGCGCAAACTGCGCCTTGTTCTGCCCGTTCACCGGCATACCCAGCGCCCCGGGATTGACCAGCATTCTGTCCCCACGCCGGAACACATACGGTATGTGCGAATGCCCGCAAAGCATGACCCGACAACCGAACTCCCCCAGCCGTCCTATCATCATCTCGGCTTCGGGAGTATCGGTGTGAAACAGATAATTGCTCCTCTCCGGCGACCCGTGACATATCATGAGCGGCTCGCAGCCCGGCAGTTCCAACCTCTTGGTGATCGGCATTGCCGCAAACCAGTCCAGATCCTCGTCCGTCAGGTTCTCATAGGTGTATTTCAGCGCGCCGGTTTTCGAGCCGTTGATCCACCCCTGCGGCTGCTCCCGGTTTTTTAACAGATAGTCCTCTCGGTTTCCCCGGATAAAGATGCACCTGTGCGTTTCGGCAAATTTCCGCAGAAGCTGCACCGTCCTGTGCGGGTAAGGGCAGTCCGTAACATAGTCCCCCAGAAACACATACCGATCCGGGAACGCCACCGCAGCCTGTTCCAGCACCGCCTCCAGCGCAGCCCGGTTGGCGTGAATGTCAGACAGCACAGCGATTCGCATAGCTTCTCCTTTCATGTCGTCACCAGCGCGGGCGCTCATGCGGGCAGTACCCGTCTTTCCGCGCCGCCCGCAGTTCCACATAGCAGCCGCACTTCCGGCAGGTGCCGCTCATCAGTTCCCCGCATTCCCGGCATTGCGCCAGCCGCTTATCGTACTCCTGCGGCTCCGCCCTCTGAGCCGCAGGTATCGTCTTTATCCTCTGCTGGATTATCTCGTACATCTCACCCTCGCCGGCTTCCCTCAAAAGGCACAGCCGGCAGGGCTTGCGCACCGTATCGATCACAGCTTCAGAGTCACCGCCGCAACAGAGCAGGGCGGCAGTACGATCTGCGCTCCGCCATTCTCTGTCTTGACAGACAGCGGCTTTATGCCAACGCACTCCGGCTGGTCAAAGGTGTTGCGATCATGTACCTCGCCGGTGAGAATACGTCCCTCCGCCCCGGAAATACCGACGAACGCCGCCGCGATATCCACGGTGAAGCTCTCGGTCAGCGAAGCGTTGGACAGGGTGACAACAGCGTCCCCCGCCGCATTTACCGAAGCCGACTGGCTCACCGCCGGAACGTTATCCGCGGCAAAGGTGTTCTCTATATGGCTGTAAATCAGGTCGTTATCCTGGTGCTCCTTGTACAGGTCGAATACATGATAAGTCGGCGTCTTTATCGTCTTTGTTCCTTCGGTGAGAAGTATCGCCTGAAGCACGTTGACCGCCTGTGCAATGTTCGCCATGATAACACGGTCGGTGTGCTGGTTGAATATGTTGAGATTTATCGCCGCAACGATAGCGTCACGCATGGTGTTCTGCTGATACAGGAAGCCCGGATTTGTACCCGGCTCAACATCATACCATGTGCCCCACTCGTCCACGATAAGCCCCACCTTATGCTCCGGGTCGTACCTGTCCATGATAGCGGAATGCCGTGTCACCAGCTCCTCCATGTACAGCGTCCCACGGATAGTGTCGTAGTACTCCTTCTCGTCGAACTCCGTCGCGCTGCCCTTGTGCTGCCAATCCCCGGTGGGAAGCGTATAGTAATGCAGCGACAGCCCCCGCATATTCCACGGAGTTATCTGCTTCATCACGGTCTCTGTCCAGTTGTAGTCGTTCGCGTTCGGACCGCATGCCACCCTGAACAGGTCATTGCCGCTGTAATTGCGGCAGTACACCGCATATCTGCGGTAAATATCAGAGTAATACTCCGGCCGCATATTGCCGCCGCAGCCCCAGCTCTCGTTGCCGATACCGAGATACTTCAGCTTCCATGGCTGCTCCCGCCCGTTCTTGCGTCGAAGCTCCGCCATAGGTGACACCCCGTCAAAGGTCATGTACTCAATCCAGTTGGAAAGCTCCTCTACCGTTCCGCTGCCAAGATTACCGGCAATATACGGCTGACAGCCCACCAGCTCACAGAACCGCATGAACTCATGCGTACCGAAGCTGTTGTCCTCAACAACGCCGCCCCAGTGGGTGTTTATCATCTTCTTGCGTGTGGACTTCTCCCCGATACCGTCCCGCCAGTGATACTCGTCCGCGAAGCAGCCCCCCGGCCAGCGCAGCACCGGCATCCTTATCTGCCGGAACGCGTCAATAACGTCCTTGCGAAATCCCTCGATATTCGGGATATCACTGTCCTCGCCGACATAAATCCCCCCGTAAATGCACCTGCCGAGGTGTTCCGAGAAGTTCCCGTATATCTCCGGGTTTATGTGGGATAGCTTTTGCAGGGGATTGAGGGTGAGCCGTAAATTCATGATACAAATTCCTTTCCTGTTATACTAATAGCAAAACGGCGCTGCCAAGGCGTAGCCGCCTTTGGCAGTTCCACCTCGCCAACACTTCATCTAAACGGTAGATGATTTACTCGGCGAGGCGAAAGCTGCTTTATCGGCAACACACTAAGGCGTAGCCGCCTTTAGCAATTCCGCCTCGCCGACACTTCATCTTTGCAACAGATGATTTGCTCGGCGAGGCGAAAACTGCTTTATCGGCAACACACTAGAAACAGCGCCCTATTTACTTATTTATCACCCAAGAATGCACTCCGGCTTCTGAAGCTGCTTCAACAGCTTGTCGGTGATATAGATCTTATGCGACCGGTCGGTGGGGTCAGCGTAGTAATTGAGCCTTGTAGAGATCTTAGAAGCCGGTATCGCCTCATGACGCGTGAGCTTCTTCATGATCTTTACGAGCTTCTTGTAAAGCTCCTCCAGACACGCCGGGCGCTCCACAAAGCCGTTCTCCCCGGTATACCCGCTCATCATATACAGCCTTGAACGGTGAATTACCGTGCTGCCGCTTTTAGTGGAATAGCCCGCCTCGATAACAACATTGCCGTTAGCGTTGTAGCAGCCCATAGGCAGATTCTCGTCAAGTTCCCCCGCCTGCGGAAGGTAAAAGTAATACTGGGAACAGCCCGCGGTGATTATCGAAGTGTCAGTCGCGCTGACCAGCTTGTTCCCGCTCTGCTTCAGAATAATACAGCCAAGATCAAGCGCCGCCTGCGCCAGATGAATGAATACTTCCCGTTCCATATAGAAATGTGCCTGTCTTCCCATAGTGAATTTCCTTTCAGTTGTGTGAGTTATGATAACGCTGCTCCCGCCGTTTCGGGCAGGATACACCAGCGGTTTCAATTATGATATTCAAAAATTTATGCAAATTGGGTATTGCTTTTTCCGCGGAAATATGCTATTATAGTAACTGCGCGACAGCGCAAAAATTTAATACGGTGTTTTCTTTGCCCAACCACCGTTAAAAAACAAGGAGTTTTTTTATGTCCAAAAACAAATTCAAAACCAGTGACCTGGTACGTCTGGCACTGGTAGCGGCGCTTTACGCGGCGCTGACCCTCGCCCTTCCGGGACTTAGCTTCGGCTCCGTCCAGTTCCGCTTCGCCGAGATACTGGTGCTGCTCTGCTTCTACCGCAAGGACTATTGCGTCTCGCTCATTCTCGGCTGCTTTATCGCGAACTGCTTCAGCCCGATGGCGCTGATGGATATGATATTCGGAACGCTCGCAACAGCAATAGCGGTGCTCCCGATGTTCTATATCCGCAATATCTGGGTGGCGTCTTTGCTTCCCGTAGTCAGCAACGGAATAATCGTCGCGATAGAACTGCTGGTATGCTTCGGAAACGAACCCCCGCTGTGGTTCAATATGCTGACCGTCGGCGCCGGCGAACTGGTGGTAGTCACCATCATAGGCTGCCCGCTGTTCAGGCTTGTGTTCGAGCGCAGCCGCAGGCTCATGGATATCATAGGCGC
>JBJFGA010000212.1:0-2874 GCA_051892275.1 Oscillospiraceae bacterium
GGTGCTGGATTTCTGTAAAGATTTCCTGAGTTTAAATGGTTATTAGTATAAGGAAGCGCTGATCAAATCACGCCTTACGGCTTGGTACGCAGATTTATTCAGCGTTTTACTAAAAATGCCGCAGGGAGCGACCTGCGGCTGTGATACCTCTGATCTAGCGTAAAAATACGCAAAAAGGGTATAAAACAGACCGGCACAGTGCAAATCCCTGCCGCAGACATAGCGTGAACACCCGGCTGAATATTTTCAGCCGAAATATCAGTATGTCTGCAAGTTATCAGGAATTTGTCCGCACTGCACCGATCCCACCAATCTTTTATTAATCAGTATCTCTTGATACAGTCGTGATTATATCACATTTCGGGGGGGTTGTCAAGTGGTTTACGGGATTTTTAGACTATGTATATTGACGGTTGTCAATGATGTTTTGGACAAAATCATCTTATTATATTATACAAATGTAGTGAAATATACATGGAACAAGCAGTCAGGCGGTGACTGCGAGATGGGCTGATGAGAATTCGGGGAAGCCGCCGGAGAGGAAGTCCTCGGTTATGTCAAGGGCGTTCACCGGGGATACTTCGAACCGGTTAAGGAGCTGCGTAAACGCGGCGATGTCTGCGGGGTCGGTGGTGATGTCGGCTATGCAGAAGCTGCCGTTTCTTACTCCGTAGGCGGTGTAGGCTGTGTTGTCTTCGGTCGTGCGGTGCTGTATGATGATTTCCCACATAATTGTTACCTCCGTTTGTTTTTGACGGTAATTCCGTTTCTTGTAATGATTATAGCACATAATCCGGAAAATTTCCGCAAATTTTCCGTTAAGAAACCATTTTTCGCGGTATTTTGCAGTTCCGGCATGAATGATGTTAAGGGAAAACTGATTTTCAGAAAAAGTTTTCCACGGTTTTAACCGGGTTTTCAACATGAGAAGCTGTGATTTAATGCATTTTTATGGTGTTTTTTTGGAATTGTGTTGAAAACATTGTCGGTTCTATCAACAATTCCACCGTTTCAACAGGTGTTTTAACAGTTTTTATTGTTGAAACGGTGGAAAATGTGTTGTTTAAAATCACAAGTCTTTTCCGGCAGGCAGGATACCCTATATAGACCGAAAACAACGGTATTTGATACAAAATCTGCCGGACAGGTCCTGGCAGGGTGTGCAGGGTTGTGATGAACCGGTGGGAATTCTATGTATTATCACCATAGCCGGTGCGTATGGACAGATAGTGTCAATCTGCGCCATATACTGCCTATTTGCCAGATATAGTTATTAAGATGCAAAAACAATGTTATTACATTCTTTATGCAATTGACATTTTTCTCTTTTGGTGGTATAATAATTAAAAGAAATTTTTTGGTAATCATTATGTTTTGCGGTGATAATTATGGAAGAGATCGTCTGGACTAAGGAATACAAAATAGCACGATACTGTGAGATGAACAGGACGGCGCAGATGGGCGCGGTGCTGTTCGCCGGGTCTTCGCTTATGGAGATGTTCCCGGTGGAGAAGTTCGCCGCAGAGGACGGGCTTTCGGTGACGGTATATAACCGCGGTGTAGGCGGGTTCGTCACAGATGAGCTTATTCAGAATATTGATGTGTGTATTCTGCAGCTGAAGCCGGCTAAGCTGTTCATCAATATCGGCACAAACGACCTCAGCGACGCCAGCCGCAGTATGAAGTATGTCATGGATAATTATGCGCAGATATTGCAGACGGTGAGAAATTCCCTGCCGGATACGAAGATATACCTGATGGCATATTATCCGGTGAATTACGCCGCGGCGGCGCCGGAGATGAAGGACTGCCTGAAAATCCGCAGCAACGAGAAGATAAACCTTGCGAACCAGGAAGTGAAGAAGCTGGCGGAGAGGTTCGGCGCGAAGTATATTGACGTAAACGACCCGCTGAAGGATAAAAACGGCGATTTGCGGGCAGAATTCACGATAGAGGGAATGCATATCAACGAGGATGGTTACAGGGCGGTTTACCCGATGGTTAAGCCGTTTATCCTGGAATGAACAGGGTGAGCTTCCCGGACGGCAGCGAGGTATTCTACGAGCTTACCCGCAAGCCTGTCCGCAACATAAATCTCCGGGTAAAGGAGGACGGTACGCTGCGTATTTCGGCGAACAGCCGGGTCAGCGTTAAGCGTATCGAGGACTTTATCATAGCTGAACAGGAGTTCATAAGGCGCGCAGTGGAGAGGCTGGAAAAGCGCCGCAGCGAGTCAGAGATCTCTTACGACCGGCTGCGCTGGCTGGGAGAGGAATACCCGGTGAGGGTGATCTCCAGCAGCCGGGAGTGCGCGGTGCTGGAGCAGCAGGAGATACGGGTGTTCACCAGGCATGACGAGCCGGAGCATGTACGGCTGCTGTTGAGGGGATTTCTTGCGGAAAGCTTTACACAGCTGTGCCGGGAGCTTAACGACGAGGTGCGGTCTGCGCTGATAAGCAGGGGGGTTACTCCCCCACCAACCAGAGTCACCATAAAGGAAATGAAGTCCCGCTGGGGGAGCTGCACATGGGGTAAAGGGCATATCTCTATAAACTTCAGGCTTGCAGCATATCCGAGGGAAACTGTGCTGTCGGTGTTCTGGCATGAATATGCGCATTACTGGCACCACGACCATTCCGAGCGGTTCTACGCGTTTCTTGAGCAGCATTATCCTGAATACAGAAAGTGGAATTCACTGCTGAAATAACATATAGTATAACCTGCGGCAAAAATATTCCTCTCCGAGGCGGAGAGGAATTGTCGAATGTTGTCAGTTTTTGTCGGATACTGCTTTTCTGATGGGATAATCCGGCTTGTTCGCGCCTATGATATCCATGAGCCTGCGGCTGCGCTCGAACACAAGCCTGAACAGCG
>JBJFGA010000213.1:0-2869 GCA_051892275.1 Oscillospiraceae bacterium
AGCGGTGCTGGATTTCTGTAAAGATTTCCTGAGTTTAAATGGTTATTAGTATAAACTTATAAAAAGGAGAATGGAAAATGGACGGAACATGGACAAGCGTGTTTGATATCAGCTTCAAGTGCCAGATATTGGCGGCACTGGTGGTGCTGGTGCTTATCATTGACTTTTTCCGCAGCAAGAAGCTGCCGCTGCGGTCAACCAAGATGTTCGGCTGTTACCTGCTGATATGCTTCTTCAATCTGTTTGCAGATATGGGGAGCGTATTTACAGTTGTGAATTACCAATCGATACCATCGTTGGTAAATCGGCTGGTGCACATGGTGTTTTTCGGCAGCATTGAGTTGATGACGATGGCGCTGTTCCTGTATGTATTCTACCTGTTCGGGGCACAGAAGCGCTTTTCAAAGATGCAGATACTGTTGTGCGCAGTGCCGTTCGTACTGGCGGCGATCGGGTCGTCCTTTACTCCAATATATTATCTGTCGGACGAGCGCGGCGCTTACTCCTACGGTCCGGCGGTAATGATACTGTATGCGGCGATAATCGTGTACGTTGTCGGCACTTATGTCATCATGTTCAGGAAGAGCAGCAGCTGCTATCACAACGACGTGATGAGAAATGTAAAACATGCAAGGGTCACTATTTCGATAGGTCTTACTATCTGGATAGTGGTGGCGCTGATACAGTTCCTGACGAAATACCTGCTTATTTCTTCTATCGGTAACTGCCTTATGGCGCTGTATATCTATCTCTGCTTCGAGAACCCCAAGCGCTTTGCCGATGTGGAAACAGACACCCTCAACCGCAGTGCGTTCCATATCATGGTGCCGGAAATGCTCGCCCGGAAGAAGAACTTCTGGCTGGTGAGCTTCACGGTGGACGACAACGAGCAGATAAGTAAGAGCATGGGCTACGACCAGATGAAGATAATCCTCCGCACGGCTGTGGAGCGTCTGAAGACGGTAATGCCGAAGTTGATGTTCTTCCATTCCCGATCCAACACCCTGTCGGTGTTCCTCGCCGGCACAGACCAGCTGGAGGCGCTTCTGAAAAGGGCGGGGAGCAGCAGCTTTGAGGTGCCCTACGGCTCGGGAACATTCACGCCGCAGTATCACATCACGGTCATGGAGTGCCCCAAGTTAGGCGCGACCCCGGACGAGATTTATGAAACGCTGGACTATGTGCTGACACATCACCAGAAGCACGAAAACCGCAAGGTCTTCTACATAGACGAAACCACCGTAAAGGATAAGAACTACCGCAAGAAGGTGCTGGCAGTTCTGACAAAGGCTGTCCAGGAGAAGGCGTTCAACGTGGTTTATCAGCCGATATATTCCACGGTGGAGAAGCGGTTCGCTTCTGCGGAGGCGCTGGTGCGGCTTCAGGACTGCGGCGACCTCGGCTTCATATCGCCGGAGGTGTTCATTCCCATGGCGGAGGAGCAGGGACTTGTAGCCGAGATAGGCGGTATCGTGTTCGAGAAGGTGTGCAGCTTTGCGGCGGAAAACAAGCTGTGGGAAAAGGGCATACACTACATCGAGGTGAACCTTTCCGGAATGCAGAGCGTTGACCCGTCGCTGCCGGAGCAGCTAAGCGAGGTCATGGAGAAGTATGGCATCGACCCGAAATTCATCAATCTGGAGATAACCGAAACCGCTTCGATAGACGGCGGCGATATGCTTATGAGGAACATGAAGAACCTTCGCGACATGGGCTTTCACTTCTCAATGGACGATTTCGGAACAGGTTATTCAAATCTTGCGCAGATGGCGAGGGTGCACTTTGAACTGGTCAAGCTGGACAAGAGTCTTATCTGGCCGGCGTTCGGCGACAACACCGAGGAGCCTATGGTCATACTTGAAAGCTGTATCGACATGATACTCCAGCTGGGCGCGAATATCGTTGCAGAGGGCGTGGAGACCAAGGAGCAGGTGGACTTCCTGACCGAGCGTGGAGTGAATTACTTACAGGGATATTTCTTCAGCAAGCCGGTTCCCGGGGAGGCGTTCCTTGAGAAAATCAGCGTAAATTGTTTTTTACTTAATAAATAGCCGATTTATTAAGTAATAGTGTATATAATATTATCTGAATATTTAGTCAAAAACACTATTGAAATAATAGCGGATATTTGATATACTATCAGTAAGAGGACGGAGTAGTTCAACTCCGAACCGGAATAAAAAATAATTCAGAGAGGTATCGACATGAGCTTAGAAATCATCGGACAGAGCATTCCTAACATTCCGTGGCAGGACAGACCCGAGGGCTGCAAGGACGTTATCTGGCGCTACAACGCTAACCCGATAATCCCCCGCGACCTGCTCCCCACCAGCAACTCTATCTTCAACTCCGCGGTAGTTCCGTTTGAGAGCGACAAGGGTCACTTTGCAGGCGTATTCCGTGTTGACGACAAGGAAAGAAACATGGCTATCCACGCAGGTTTCTCCGAGGACGGCATTCACTGGAACATCAATCCGGAGAAGGTTGAGTGGATTAGCGATGACCCGCTTGCTAAGGAAGCAAATCCGTGGCAGTACGGCTACGACCCCCGCTGCGTATGGATCGAGGATCGCTTCTGGATCACATGGTGCAACGCTTACGGCTGGAAGCCCACCATCGGCATCGGCTGGACTAAGGACTTCAAGGAGTTCCACCAGGAAGAAAACGCGTTCCTGCCCTTCAACAGAAACGGCGTACTGTTCCCCCGCAAGATAAACGGCGAGTTCGTAATGTTCTCCCGTCCGTCCGACAGCGGTCACACTCCGTTTGGCGATATGTACCTGTCCCACTCCCCGGATATGAAGTACTGGGGCAAGCACAGACACGTTATGGCTCCCGACAGAGGCTGGGAGAGCAAGAAGATCGGCGC
>JBJFGA010000214.1:0-2839 GCA_051892275.1 Oscillospiraceae bacterium
GGTGCTTCTGCCGAGCCTGGAGAGGGATTCAACCACAACGGTGTCCCCCTCAGTAAGCCGCTCCAGCAGCTTTTCTAGCTCGGGGCGGTTGCGCTTTGTGCCGGTCATCTTCTCGTTGTACAGGTAGTCAACGCCGAACTTTTCGAGCATATCAAGCTGACGGTCAAGGTTCTGCTGTTCCGTGGAAACACGGGCGTATCCGAATACGAAATTCTTCATCAGAACTCACCACAGTAGTCGTAGGCGCACTCGTCAAGAATCTCGGCAAGCGCCTGTTCAATCTCGCCAGGGTGGTAAAGCATTTCCTCGATTTCCTCCACGAAATACCCGTAGCATAGAAGCAAGTCGATGTCCTCTCTGGCAATGCCTATACTGGCAGCAAAATCTTTGAGTTGTTTTACGTCCTGCGATTCGTGTTCGCTATGGTCGGGGTAATCCCAGTAGCTGCTGCGGAGAAAGCGGTAGTCGAACGCATACAAGTTAGAGGTGTCGAATAAACCTCGCTCCATTGCTCCGGTGCTGTCAATCTTGATTATGTCACCGCAGTTTGTATCTATCTCGTTATGCTCAAAACCGAGTATTCCGAGCCGAGTAAGCGAGCGGTCGAGAATTGATTCCGTGCTTGCGTAGATGTAGAAACCGTACTTCTCGTAATGGTACAGCGCAAGAGGATTGTCCCCCTTGACAAAGTAGAGGTTATTGCGGTTGTCCAGAATGGTGAACACAAACGAACCCTCGACAAGCTCTGCCATCTCACCGATGGATTTCATGTCAAGGGATTTCTGCTGTTCAAGAAGCTGAACGGCTATGTAGCTATCGGTCTTGATTGGCGTGTTTGGGAGTTTCATCTGTGCGCGGAGTGTAAGGTCATTGTGCAATACGCCGTTATGCGCAAGGGCAAAACGTGTGTTTCCAACAGTACCAGGAAACGGGTGGTTGTTGCGATTATCGAGCTTGTTTCCCTGGGTTGCCATTCTGGTATGACCCATGATGACATTAGCGTCCTCTCGGAGTTTCAGGTGAACATTGTGAGCGGCAAACGGGCGCTTGAAAATGGTTAGCTTGCCACGAGAATTGTATGCGAAGCCGGTAGCGTCAGTGCCGCGCTCCTCGCAATCCTGTGAGAGCACGCGCAAGACTTTCTCGCGCTGCTTTGCGTTGAGGGTGTGGTTGTAATCAATTAAGCCAAATATTGCACACATATCAGTTGTCCTCCTTCGTGTCAATCGGTGCGTTTACATAAAGCTGGCGCTCTTTGAGGTAGGTTATGAGTTCTGGGCAGTATTCCTCGTCAAGACCACCTACAAAGTCAGACCAGCTGATTTTCGCTATCTCAGTGTCTGAATAAGTAAGCGCCATATCACAGATACTGTCCACAAGTTCCAGCGTTGCTATGAGCGTATTATACTTAAGCGTGCCTCGGAACATCCTGAACTCGATGGTGCTCCAGTTGGTTATATTCACGCAGGCGTACCGCCCGTTAGCGCCTTTCTTGGCGTCCTCCATGATTTCTTTAGGATTGTTTTTGTAGCCGTAACGAGCCGCCCAGCGGTTCATCTGGTATTCTGTTCTGCGCGAGAATTTCAACAGCTCCAGCCAATGATGTTCGACAAAATAAAGAACCCGGGAAATGCACTCGTCCTGTGCTTCCCGGGTGTTGCCGAAGGCTGTTCTGTTGACATGAACGTGAAGTCCACAGGTACTGGTCTTGTGACTGCGATAGTACATGTGGATTGCGGACTCCATTAGCTCTGCCCAGGGCATTTTATTTTTGTGGTAGTGCAGGGTCATGGGGTGGGTGACAATTTCCATACCGTCATTGAGCGAGCCGTCTGATTTTATGTAGATATGCTCTGCAAGCCGGTTGCCGATACCCAGAAGCGTATCAGCATGGTCGCTGTCCTTGCCGCCCTCGTCGATTTCAAGTTCCACGCCGTAATAACGCTTCGAGTCGCCGTAGAAAATTGGGTCAGGCTTGTAACTGTACTCATGAATAGAGCTCTGGCAGCGTTCCTCATAGCACCTGTCGCAGTAGGGATAGTCATCATCATCCTCATAGTTGGCATAGTCCCGATGAATGATTCTGCCGCAGCATTCGCAGGTCGTGTAGTAATCGTCATAACAGCGCTGGCAGAGCGGCATGTTGTCAGAGCCGGCGTTGTCATCAAGCCAGATACGCTCGCCGCAATGCTCGCAAGCAACGGTTTCGTTGTGGTAGCAGTCGGGGCAAAGCAATTCGCCCTGCATTTCATAGTAGTCCTCAGTGTCAAGTTCAGCGCCGCAGCAGCTGCAAACGAGGCGGGTGTTTTCGGTTTTGTTGTCCATGGTTGGTTCCTCCTAAAATCAGTATTCTTCTGCCAAAAGCATAGTGGTATGGGTTTCATCATCAATGACGAAGATTTTCGCTGTGATAGGGTTGTCCGTGCGAAATTCGAGCGTGCGCTCATAGGGCGGCTGTTCCTGCGAATGAGTAACGTGCTGGGTCTTGCTGTCGGTTGTGAGCCTAAAGACTTGCAGGTAGTCTTTTTTCTCAACTTCCATGCTGTCGATTAAATCCCAGAGGATTATCTGCGTGAGTAATGGTACTGTTTCGCTTATTCCTTTGGTGCAATAGCGCGGGTTCCTGAACATTTCTGTCACCTCCAAATGGCTTTGTAATGCGGTTTGTTGGGAAAAGCAAAAGCCCCGTCACCGTGAATTTTCATCACGATAACGGGGCAAGTTTTGCTGCGAAAAACGAGTCCGCGATAAACCGAAATAAACCGTTATTTCAGCCGGAAATCCGTGCTGTCTAACCGTTTGAGTTCGCGTTCCGCGTCGTCGATTTTCTGTTGAAGCT
>JBJFGA010000215.1:0-2804 GCA_051892275.1 Oscillospiraceae bacterium
CCGCAAAGCTGTTCTCCACAGGAGTTCCGGTCAGCGCAAAGCGGCAGCGGCTGTTCAGCGACTTCACAGCCTTTGCGGTCTGGGTGGAGCTGTTCTTGATGTACTGCGCCTCGTCCAGAAAAACATAGCTGAACTCATGCCCCTGATACTCCGCGAAATCCCTCGCAATAAGGGAATATGAGGTTATCACCACATCATATTCATTCGCTTTTGCAATAGCCGCCGTGCGCTCCGCAGCCGTTCCCAGCACGGTCAGCACACTAAGCTCCGGCGCGAATTTCGCTATCTCGCTCTCCCAGTTCAGCACCAGAGAAGCCGGGCAGACCACGAGGCTTGTACCGCCGCCGTTATGCTTTTCGTCCAGCATGAGCGCTATCGCCTGCAAGGTCTTTCCAAGACCCATATCGTCCGCAAGAATACCGCCCAAACCGTATGCGGACAGAGTTTTCAACCAGCGATAGCCGTACACCTGATACTCACGCATGACGTTTTCCAACTGCTCCGGGACGGTTATTTTTTCGGAGTAATTCAGCATTTCCCTGTAGGACTTCACCTGTTTTCTGAACTCCGCGCTTCGTTCTATTCGTATATCCGCCGAGGTCTTGCTTAGGCTGTCGAGGTACAGCATTCTGAACGCCGGAACTTTGATTTTTTCTTTCATCAGCGCCTTATCGGAAATGTTCAGGCTTTCGGCGACCTCGAACAATTCATCAAAGCTGCTGTCCAGCGCCGAGAAGCTGCCGTCTTTCAGCTTGTGGAACTTTTTGCCCTGTTTGTATGCGGCGAGAAGCTCTCGCAGTTCGTCGGGTGAATAGCCCTCTGCGGTAAGCTCCAGCTCCAGCATACTGCCTGTCGGACGAACTCCCACGGCGGGGCGTACAGTCGGGCGAAGAACCATTTCTCTGCTGAAACGGTCGGTGGCTAGTATCTCCATTTTCTCCGACAGTGCAGGTATTCCCTCGGTCAGCAGACGGAATACATCATCGTCATTTTCAATATAGAATGAATATTTCCACTGGTCATCTGACAAGAAATACTTCTTGACCAGATTTTCGCAGACGGCTTCCGCATAGTGGTCGCAGAACGGATTTTTCGTTTTACTGCTCTCCGGTGTGAACTCCTTGTCGCCGTAAATAAATTTCAGATTTCCAAACACGGGACAATTAGGGTCGGAATCCAGATACAGCCTTGCGCCGAATTCCGGCGGTGTGATGTCCCCCAACTGCTCCAAACCACTGAAATCCACGACACTGCTCACCGGGCGAATTACCGACATATAGAAAGCCGCAATTTCCTTTTTGGAGATGAGCAGTTCCTCCTTGCAGAGCGCATCAAGAAGCATTCCGGCGATGTTGGTGAACTCCCTGCCGCAGACAAAGAAAGTCTTTTTGCCGGTGTCAACAACTATTGCGGACTGCGTAGCATTATACACTTTCACCTCACCGCTGAATTTCAGCGAATACCGCCCGGTGTCTGTTTCCGTCAGCGCCAGAGTGAGCTTTGGGTCGGCAAATTCCACCCGGAACATACTGCCGTCAAATATCACGCCGCTGTCCTTTACTATTTCGAAAAAACGCACAGCGTCCAGCCCGGTAAGAGGGAAACTTCGCTTGCTGTCATAGTAGTGGTCTGAACGCTCATATAGCCCGAAAGCCAGCTCCAGAAGTGCAGCGCTCTGCTCATCAAGCACATCAAGGCTGTGGGTGAATTCCAGATCCTTGCCGTACTTTTTGTGCGCTCCAATGCGAAAATTATGATAAAGATCTTCAATATTGCTTACGACATACAACTTCTCACGCCCGATCTTCAGGGTAAATCCCAGACCCTTGTATGTCACCGCAAGCTCCGGGACAAGCCGGACTTTTTCTCCTGACTGCGCCGAAAGCGCCGCTTTCTCGGAGTACCTTGTGATAAGCATTTTTGCATAGGCAGAGCTGCTGTCCGATATGGACTTGTCGAAGATGCTGTCCAGATACAGCAGCGCACAGGCAAGATGCTTGCAGTACCCTCCGTCGTAGGGGCAGTCGCAGGACAAGCCGGAAAGCTCGCCCTCCGGCGATATTGAAGCTGTAACGATATAATCCTCAGTGCCTGAAACGATGAAGCGGTAGTTTCCTCTGTCGTCACAGGTTGTCTTTTTCAGCTTCTTATTCCGAAGATATAGCTGACCTCTCTGGAGGATTGTATAGTTGAAATCACCGCGGAAATTCTTTATATTCATGAGTTGTACCTTTTCTTGCAAAAACTGTCCCGCCTGTTCACCGTGTAGATACGGCATTATTGAAATTCACTCCAGCAGACGGAAGCGTGTCTGAGAATATCTCCCAGTAAAACTTCCGTGATGATTCAGGGAAATCATCTAGGACGCCGTGTTCCGGGTCGTAAAAAAAGCCGTCCGCATACAGTGACCAATGCCAGCAGCGTGGAGTTTCAAGGCTGAGAAGAGCACATTGCGGAAGGTCATTTTTAAACTGTGCCTGTTTACGCTGCGGCGAGAATTTCACGGCGTGTTCAGACAGTACCTGCTTCATTTCCCGAAGGTCTGTTTCACGATCGTTCCCCAGATAGTTGCAGATATATTCCGGAGTTGTTCCCAGCAGCATTGCGAGTACCGCCTGACCACATTGCAGGTCGGTGGGTTCATGAATGTATTCAATGTTCATGTGAGTTTCTCCCATTATAGTTTGTCATTACGCTAATTTTACCACAACAGCAAAGGAGTTGTCAAGAGATTTGATAGCTTAGATGGTCGCTGTTCCCGGAATAAGTCGAATTATCTTACCATTCTCTCAGTTTCACAGGTA